>JAOPYG010000398.1 GCA_025964685.1 Actinoallomurus sp.
CGCACATGCCGGCGAGGATCGCCGCGATGAGCGCGGGCGCCGACTGGTGGTCGAGGTGCACGACGACCGTGACCAGGAAGGCGTAGAGGAAGAAGGCCAGCGCCGAGACGCCGACGATGCCGGCGGCCAGGCCGTCGAGGCCGTCGATGAAGTTGACCGCGTTGATCGTGGCGACCACGAGGACGATGGTCAGCGGCACGCCGTACGACGGGGGCAGGACGAGGGTGGCGCCGGGCAGCGGGATCCACAGCAACTGGACGCCGTTCATGATGAGCAGGCCGGCGGCGGCCACCTGACCTGCCATCTTGGTCAGCGCGTCGATCTCCCACCGGTCGTCGGCGATACCGACCACGACGAGCAGGCCACCGGCCGAAAGCAGCCCGATCCACGTCTGGCTCTCGGTGAAGACCTTGTGCAGGCTGGGCAGGCGCGACGCCATGAGAAGGGCCGCCAGCATGCCGATGAACATCGCGAGGCCGCCGAGCCGGGGTGTCGGGATCGCGTGGACGTCGCGGTCGCGCACCGGCGTCATCGCCTTGAACGCGATGGCGAACTTCAGCACCAGCGGCACGAGAAGGTAGGTGACGATCGCACCCGTCAGGAACGTGAGGACGTACTCCCTCACCGCTCCACCTCCCTTGGCCGGGCGTCGTCGTGGCCCGTTACGAACCGGGCACCAACTCTATTGCTCCCGGCCGACCGGCAGGCGCGTCCCGGCGCACTGATCTGCGGCGAACATCCTCTGAACCCGCATCACGTTTTCGTCATCTCGCGTGCGCCTCCACAGCTCAGCGTCGCTGCTCGCTAGTGTGCCGCCGTGAGGGTCCGACAGATCTGCGCTCTCGTTATCGCGTTCGGTTGTTCCGGCTGCGCGCGGGGGATCACCCTGCCGGAGGCCGCGGGCCACCTCGAGTCCGACTCTCGCGGCGTCCTGGCCGAGGGGGCGCGCAAGCTCGGGACGCCCGGCGCGCGCCCGCGGATCGCATTCAACGCGCGCCATCCCTGCGCGGACGGGCGCGCCCGCCAGGTCCTGCGCGGCAGCGTCCCACTGCGGCACGGCCCCGACCCACGCGTCGATCTGGACAATGCGACCGACATCTCGATCGGTCTGGCGCGGGCGCGCGGTTACCGGCTCGAACACCCGCCGGCATTCGCCGACGAATCCCGCGCCTTCACGATGACGCGCGACGGTGCCGTCGTCCGGATGGTCGTTCAACTCCACGGTGGACATCGCTCCTCCATGCGCGTCGACGCCTCCACTCCCTGCCTTCCACGCGGATGACACGGACGGCGGTGAGTGCGGCGGGCCGACCGACACTGCCGGTCAATGGGTTGGATCACCGGGCGGAGGCATCGGTTCGCTCGACCATGGTCACGACTCCGTCACGTACCGAGCCGGCGGGCCAGGGCCTGTCCCGCCGGCAGGTCACGGACGAAAGCCCACAGGAAGCCCCTGATCTGCGCGAAGTCATCCTCCTGGAGGGCCGCGTCGATGGACCCGTGAAGGCCCTCTTCGATCTCGACGACCTGCCGGGCGACGCGGGCGCCCTCCTCGGTGAGGGACAGCTCGACCTGACGGCGGTCGTGCTCTGGCACCTGACGCTGGACCAGCCCCGTGGAGGCGAGCCGATCCACGAGCCGGCTGGGGCTGTTGCCGCTTTCACAGACCAGCAGCTCGCCGAGGCCCGACAGGGTCAGCGGCTGCCCATCCCGCAGGACACGCAGCACCTCGGCCTGTGAGGGCGTGATGCCCAGCGGCCGCAGGGACTGCGCGAGCAGCCGGTTGCCCTCGCGCTGGGCGGCCAGGATGAGGTACCGCAGTTCTTCAGCGGGACGCATACCGCTCGTTGGCCTCAGCCGAGGTCGACGCGCTGTTCGCGGCGGCCAGCCGGACGGCCGCGCCCGGATCGTGGGCCGGCAGGATCACCAGGTCAGGGTCGCGCTGCCGCAGCGCGTTGACCGCCGCCGTCGTCTGCCGCAGGAATCCCCTGTCCCCCACGCCCGGCACGTGGCCCGACTCCAGCAGAAGCGCGTCGTAGGTGAGGTCGCCGACCATGAGAAGCGGGGGGCGTCCGATGCGGCGCACCAGGAGCGAGAGCGACCCGGGGGTGTGGCCTGGCGTGGGCAGCAGCACCAGGCTGCCGTCGCCGAACAGGTCGTGGCCCGCCGTGAAGGGAGCGACGCCGAGGCCGGGCTGGAGGTCGATGTGGCGCCAGCGCAGGCCGGGCAGATCGATGTGGGACCGCAGGAGGCCGCGCAGCTCGGGCGTGCCGTCCTCGAGGGTCCGCCACTCCGCGCGGCTGGTCACGATCTCGGCGCCGGACAGCTCGGGCAGCCCCCCGATGTGGTCCTGGTGCAGATGCGAGACGACGGCGGTGTGCACGTCGGCGATGTCGTAGCCGAGGCCGGCCAGCTGGGCGGTGAGGGTGTCGGCGGGCCCGATGTCGAAGCGGGCGAGCCGCTTGTACAGCACTCCGGTGATGCCGCGGGGAAAGTAGCCGGGGTCGGTCACCGACGCCCGATCCTGCCCGGTGTCGAACAGCACCAGGCCGTCATGGTGTTCGATCACGTACACGTTGATGGGCAGCGGGCCGGTCCAGCGCCGCGAGGTGGCCAACCACCAGTACATCGGCGCACGCGTCGATGCGGCATGCTCGGGATGGATCGAGACCGTGCCGGTGCTGACCACCGACACTCGCTTGATCGGATCGGTCACACTGCCTTCGTCGTTGCTCATGGGATTAGATTACACGTCATCCATGTCGTGTCGAGTAACTGTTCGGAGTCGATCCGTCTCCATGCGCGCCGAAGGGGTACGCCAGGTGTGCATGCACACTGCCGGCGTCGCCCTCGGGGGGGATCAATGCGGCGGGTCGCGACGGTGACTCTCACGGCCGGCGTTCTGCTCGCCGTGCTCTCGCCGGCTCGCGCCGACGTCGGTTTCTGGCGGTCGGCCGGCCTGGCCGGGATCGACGCCTTCGGCGTCTACCGCAGCCGCCCCGCGAAGGTGACGCTCTCCTTCTTCCTGAAGGACACCAAGAAGGATGGGTACCGCCCGGCGGTGCGGTTCTCCTTCACCGAACGGCACCGCCCCGACTCCGTGCACGTCGCGGCCCTGCCCCGCGGCCGGGCACGGGCGAGATGGCGGACCGTCGGATCGCGGAACACCGGTCACCTGTACGCCCAGGAATGCACGGGCAGGTGGCGGGGAAAGGCGTTCCGGATCAAGAAGTGCGGTGGCTGGCGCCGCCGCTACTGAGCGCGGGGCTCGTCCGCGTCCGCGGACTTCGTCACCGGCTCGTCGGCGGTGGCGGCCTCGTCGGGCTTCTGGAGGGGCTCGCCGGGCTCGTCCTGCTGTGAGGCCTCGGCCGTCTCCGCGGGATCCGCTACGGGCTCGTCCTCGTCGCTGAGCAGGACTCCGCAGACCTCGCGAAGCCGCTCCTCGGAGATCGCGCCGGCGCGAAGGAGGCGCGGCACGGCGCCGGTCAGATCCACGATCGAGGAGGGGTCCGCCTCGCCGCTCGGCCCGTCGTCAAGATAGACCTCGACCGACTCGCCGAGCTGAGCCTCGGCCTCGGCGGCCGTGCGGGCCGGTGGGGCACCCGAGCGGTTCGCGCTGCTCACGGCCAGCGGCCCGGTCTCCTTGAGCAGCTCCAGCGCGAGCTGGTGCAGCGGCATACGGACCGCGACCGTGCCCTTGCTGTCACCGAGGTCCCACGCGAGGGTGCTGTTGGCCCGGCACACCAGGGTCAGCGCCCCCGGCCAGAACTCATCGACGAGGTCCTGCCCGTACGTGCCGAAGTCCTCGACCAGCGCCTGGGCCGCGCGCACTGAACCGACCAGCACCGGGGAGGGCATGTCACGGCCCCGGCCCTTGGCCTCCAGCAGCGCGTTCACCGCGGTGGGCGTGAAGGCGTCGGCGCCGATGCCGTACACCGTGTCGGTCGGCAGGACGATCAGCTCGCCGCGGCGTACGGCAGAGACCGCCTCGGCGATCCCGCGGGTGCGTTCCATCGGTTCTGAGCAGTCATAGCTTCGGCTCACGGCGGCCATTCTCCCACCGCCGCGCGGTCGTTCACGCACATGGGCTCAGTCCGTGCCGAGGCGGGCGGTGACGAAGCGATCGCGCCCGGTCAGATCCTTGTGGTTACGCATGTCGCGCCACCCGTGCTCTTCGGCGAAGATCCAGTAGACCGGGTTGCCCTGCAGGTCGCTGTGTTCGACCGCCGCCCAGCCACCGGGGCGCAACAGCCGCCGCGCCGCACGCTCCACCACGCGGACCGCGTCGAGACCGTCGTCGCCGCCGCCCCACAGGGCCGGCGGCGGGTCGAAGTCGCGTACGTCCTCCGGGACGTACTCCCATTCGGACATGGGGATGTACGGCGGGTTGCTGACGACCAGGTCGACGGTGCCGTCGAGGTCGCGCAGGGCGTCGGCGAAGTCGCCCAGGTGCAGCCGGACCCGGCCGCGCTCGTCGAGCTCCTCGACGTTGCGGGTGGCGTGGACGTACGCCCTGGGGTCCTTCTCCACGGCGTGCACACGCGCCCGCGGGACCTCCTGGGCGATGGACAGCGCGATCGCGCCGGAACCCGTGCCGAGGTCGACGACCAGCGGATCGCCGACGTCCATGGTGCGGAGCGTGTCGATCGCCCAGCCCGCGACGACCTCGGTCTCCGGACGCGGCACGAAGACGCCGGGGCCGACCCTCAGCTCCAGATACCGGAAGAAGGCCCGGCCGGTGATGTGCTGCAGCGGTTCGCCCGCCTCGCGCCGCGCGATGCCCTCCCAGAACCGCGCGTCGAACGCGGCGTCCGGCACCCCGTGCAACTCGGCGCGCCGGACGCCGTGCACGAAGGCGGCGAGCTCCTCGGCGTCGGCCCGGGGCGACGGAATGCCCGCGGCGGCCAGCCGTGCCGTCGCGCGGGCGATCTCGTCCGAGAGCAAATGGGTCATGACACCTCCTCCGTCGGCCTCATGACCAAGGTGCCCTGCTTGCCGATTCCCTCGCTTCGCTCGGTCATGTCATGTCGCTTGGGCGAGCTTGTGCTCCATGTCGGCGTCGACGAGCGCCTGGATGACGTTGTCCAGTTCACCGTCGAGCACGTGGTCGAGGTTGTAGGCCTTGTAGCCCACCCGGTGGTCGGAGATGCGGTTCTCCGGGAAGTTGTAGGTGCGGACCCGCTCGGACCGGTCCACCGTGCGCACCTGGCTCTTGCGCTCCGCCGCGGCGGCGGCGTCGGCCTGCTCGTGCGCGGCGGCGAGCATCCGGGCCCGCAGGATGCGCATGGCCTGCTCTTTGTTCTGGAGCTGGCTCTTCTCGTTCTGGCACGAGACGACGATGCCGGTCGGCAGGTGCGTGATGCGGACCGCCGAGTCGGTGGTGTTCACGCTCTGGCCGCC
>JAOPYG010000431.1 GCA_025964685.1 Actinoallomurus sp.
CGTGTCTTCGCTGGAGGTGGGTCATCACCGTCGGGGAACTCGGCGAGTTCGGGATCATCGCACGGATCACTGCGCGGCTGGGAATCGGGCCGGGCGCGGGCGCCGGCGTCGAGCTCGGGCCTGGCGACGACGCCGCGATCGTCGAAGCGCCGGGCGGCCGCGTGGTCGCGACCACCGACGTGCTGCTCGAGGGCCGGCACTTCCGCCGCGACTGGTCGCCGCCGTACGCCATCGGCCGTAAGGCCGCCGCGCAGAACCTCGCGGACGTCGTCGCGATGGGGGCCCGGCCCACCGCTCTGCTGTTCGGGTTCGGCGTGCCGCCGGACACGGACGCCGCGTGGGTCGACGCGCTGTGCGACGGGTTGCGCGACGAGTGCGCGCTGGTCGGGGCCTCGGTCGCCGGCGGTGACGTCGTCCGCGCCGACACGGTGCTGCTCGCGGTGACCGCGCTCGGCGCGCTCGACGGCCCGGCCCTCACCCGCTCGGGTGCGTGTCCCGGCGACGTGGTGGCGGTCTGCGGGCGGCTCGGATACGCCGCGGCCGGGCTCGAGCTGCTGTCCCGCGGCCTGGGTGAGCCGGCCGAGCTGGTCGACGCCCATCGGCGCCCGCGGCCGCCGTACGCCGCCGGGCTGCGCGCCCGCGACCTCGGCGCCACCGCGATGCTGGACGTCAGCGACGGTCTCGTCCAGGACCTGCGTCATCTCGCCGACGCGAGCGGCGTCCGCATCGAGATCGACGGCGCGGCCGTGCCCGCACCACCCGTTCCGGAGGGACGGCGGCTGGCACTCACCGGTGGTGAGGACCACGCGTTCGCCGCGACGTTCCCGCAGGACACGACGCTGCCCGAGGAGTGGCGGGTGATCGGGACGGTGGTCGAGGGCGGACCCGCCGTGACGGTCGACGGACGCCCGTACGGGGCCGGCGGCTGGGACCACTTCCGCTGACCTGACCGACGAGTTGTCGCTGTTGGCACCGCTCGTCTGGTAGGCATGACTAGTGTGCTTTTGGTATACATCCCGAGACCGGAGAGGGACGGGATGGGACGACACACCAAAGATGTGGAAGACGGCGTTCCTGAGGACGACGGCCCTCAAAGGCGCCGGCGGGTCGGCAAGGTGCCGCTCCTGCCGGCGGTCACCGGCGTCGTGGCGCTCGGTGCGGTCGTGTCCGCGATCAGCACGCAGCAGATCTCACTGAACTTCGCCGGCGGTCCGCCGCCGGCCGGTCAGCAGGCACAACCCCAGGTCAGCGATTCGGCCCGGCCTCACGGCCGGCACAGCCGCCATACGGCGCGGGACGACTCGTCGCTGACGCCGCGCCAGGGCAGCCGGGTGAGCCGGGGGAGCGGCCGCACGTCCGTCACCGTCGCGTTCCGCACCGTCTCGACGTGGCAGGCGGGCTTCCAGGGCCAGGTGACGATCACCAACCGCACGTCCGTTCCGGTGAAGGGCTGGACACTGACCCTGCGATACCCGCGAACCAAGATCGTTTCTGCGTGGGACGTGGACGTCATCCGGAAGGGCGTGACTCTGATCGCCGACAACCCCGCGGAGCGTCCCTCGATCCCGCCCGGTGGTTCGGTGAAGGTGTCCTTCACCGCTGCCGGCGCCGGTGCACAGCCCGCGGCCTGCTCGTTCAACGGCAGGCCGTGCTGACGGACCGCCCCCGTACGCTGGATTCATGACTCCTCCTCGCGTGCTGACGATCGCCGGGTCCGACTCGGGCGGCGGAGCGGGCATCCAGGCCGACCTCAAGACGATGCTCGCGCTGGGTGTCCACGGAATGAGCGTCATCGCGGCGGTCACCGCGCAGAACTCCCTCGGCGTTCAGGGCTACTGGGAGCTGCCGCCCGAGGCCGTACGCGCCCAGCTCGACTCCGTGCTCTCCGACATCGGCACCCAGGCGGTGAAGACGGGCATGCTCGCCTCCACCGCCTTGGTCCAGACGGTGGCCGAGGCGCTCGCGGAGGTGACCGTGCCGGTCGTCGTGGACCCCGTGGGCGTGTCCAAGCACGGTGACTCACTCCTGGCCCCGGACGCGCTCGACGCGGTCCGTACGGAGCTTCTGCCGCTCGCGACGATCGTCACGCCCAACCTGTGGGAGGTCGAGCAGCTGACCGGCGTCAAGGTCGACGAGGAGAACCTCCTGCGCGAGGCCGCCGAGGCGGTGCGCGCGCTCGGCCCGCAGTGGGCGTTGATCAAGGGCGGCCACCTGCCGGGCGAGCCGGTGGACCTGCTGTTCGACGGCACACGCGAATACCGGTTCGCGGCGGCGAGGTACGACAACCGGCACACGCACGGCACCGGCTGCACGCTCGCCTCCGCCATCGCCTCCTACCTCGCGCTGGGCCTCGACGTCGTGGACGCGGTCGGGCGGGCCAAGGAGTACGTCACGGGCGCGATCGAGCACGGCTTCCCGCTCGGCGCCGGCATCGGCCCGGTCGACCACGGCTGGATGCAGCGCCGGTGATCAGGTCACTGGGACGATCCGTGCCTCGATGAGCCGGCCGTCTTCGATGTCGAGGAGGCCGATGGTGCCGTGTGGCTGGCGGCGCCGGTCGGTGGGGGAGCCCGGGTTGAAGATCCGTACGCCGTCGCCCGTCTCGTCCATCGGAATGTGTGAGTGGCCGAAGACGACCAGCTCCGCGCCGGGGAAGCGGCGGCTCATCCGCGCCGTCCTGCGGACGGCGGAACCACTGTCGTGCACCATCGCCGCCGGCAGGCCGTCGAGCTCGAACTCCAGCGTCTCCGGCGCGCCCCAGGCGGCCACGTCAGGCCCGTCGTTGTTGCCGAGAACGACCTTGACGGGCGCGTAGGCGGCCAGCTCGTCCAGCACGGAGGGCACACAGACGTCACCGGCGTGCAGGATGAGGTCCGCGTCACGCAGATGCTCCGCCACCGCGGGCGGACACCTTTTCCACCGCCGCGGCGCGTGCGTGTCCGAGACCGCCACCACTCTCATCGGTCCCATCGTGCCCTGAAAGCGGCAGCCGATCCGCGACCGCCCCACGAATCGCTCCGGGCGGGCCGCCAGGCCAACGAGGGCTGTCGTGGGGGAGAAAGCCGAACGGCCGGTCCGTGTGGGGACCGGCCGTTCGTATGTGCCCGGTGAGAGCACAGCTTGCGGGGGCGCCTTGCGGCGTCCGTGAAGTGTGACGTCAGCGTGCGACGGGGCGGGTGACCTTACCCGCCTTGATGCAGGACGTGCACACGTTGATCCGCTTGGTGGTGCGGCCGACGACCGCACGCACCCGCTGGATGTTGGGGTTCCAGCGGCGTGGGGTGCGGCGGTGCGAGTGAGAGACGCGCATGCCGAACCCCGGCCCCTTGCCGCAGACGTCGCAGACGGAAGCCATGGATGCGCTCCAAAAGGTCGAGTGGGTGGCCCGAGAACGGGCGCTCGTCGAAAGAGGCCCCGGACAGGGCACTCAGGCGAGGATAGCCGACCCCGGCCCGTCCATGCGAATCACGGGGTTACCGCGCCCGCCCGATCTCCGGTAAGTGTAGTGCCGACAACACTTTGTGGAGGTGGCGTGGGAGACCTTCTCGACGCCGCGGCCGTACGGCGGTGGTGCCGGCTGGCGGCGGAGGCACTGGGCCGCACCCGCGCCGAGATCGATGCCCTCAACGTCTTTCCGGTACCCGACGGCGACACGGGGACCAACCTGCACCTGACCGTGCTCGCGGCCTCGGAGGCGGTCGACCGGCTGCCCGGCGACGCGGACGCCGCGGCGGCCTGGCGGGCGCTCGCCGAGGGCGCGCTGCTGGGCGCCCGCGGCAACTCCGGCGTGATCCTCAGTCAGATCCTGCGCGCCATGTCGGAGGTTCTCGGCGGCGGCGGACGGCTGGCGGAGGCGCTCGGGCACGCCTCGCGGCTGGCCGACCGGGCCGTCGCGCACCCGGTCGAGGGCACGATGCTCAGCGTGCTCCGTACGGTCGCCGGCGCCTGTCCGGACGACGGTGAGCCCGGAGCCGTCGCGTGGGCCGTCGCCGAGCGGGCCCGTGTCGCGTTGCGCGAGACCACGGGGCAGTTGGAGGTGCTCGCCCGCAACGGTGTGGTGGACGCCGGCGCCGCAGGGCTGTGCGTGATCCTCGACGCCCTCGCCGCGGTCACGAGCGAGGAGTTCCCCCAGCGGTACGAAGTGCCGCAGCGTACGGTCCCGGAGGTCGCGTGCGAGCCGTCGGCGGAGCAGGGTTCCGGCGGAGGGTACGAGGTCATGTACCTGATCGACGCCGACGAGGACGCCGTGACCACGCTGCGCGCCGACCTCGACCGGCTCGGCGACTCCCTCGTCGTGGTCGGCGGCGAGGGTCTGTGGAACGTCCACGTGCACACCGACGACGCGGGCCCGGCGATCGAGGCGGGCGTCCGCGCCGGTCGTCCCCACCGCATCCGCGTGACCTACCTCCAGACCGCCTCGGGCCGGCACGCGCGCAACACCGGGCGCGGCGTGGTGACGGTGACCCTGGGCGAGGGGCTGACCACGCTGTTCGAGCACCACGGGGCACGTGCCGTACGCCGGGAGGCCGGCCGCCCGCCGTCGCTGGACGAGCTCGCCGGGGCGATCGTGCTCGCCGGTGACGAGGTCGCCGTGCTGCCGAACGACCGTACGGTCCTCGCGGTCGCCGAGGCGGCGGCCCAGCGGGCGCGGGAGGACGGGGTGCGGGTCGCGGTCATCCCGGCCAGGGCGTCGGCGCAAGGGCTCGCGGCGCTGGCCGTGCACGATCCGCTGCGCCGCTTCGACGACGACGTGATCGCCATGACGAGCGCCGCGGGCGCCACGCGGTCGGGCCATCTGGAGACGGCGGACGGCGAGGCCGTGACGAGCGCCGGCATCTGCCGTACCGGCGACACTCTCGGCCTCATCGACGGTGACGTCTGCGTGATCGGCTCCGACCTGGCCGATGTGACGGTACGGATCCTCATGCGGATGCTGTCCGGCGGCGGTGAGCTCGTCACGCTGATCACCGGCGCCGACCTCCCCGCCGGTGTGGTCGGCACGGTGGAGGAGCACCTGCACGAGCACCGTCCGGACGTCGAGGTGATGGTGTACGACGGCGGCCAGGACCGCTATCCGCTGCTGATCGGCGTCGAATAGGGCGTCCGGCGGGAACGACACGACGGCATGCGGACCGCCCCAGCCGGTAGAACTGTCGGTGCCTGGTCGTTGAATGGCCTGATAAGGAAGGTTCAGTGACGACACTCGAGCAGCCACTGGTCAAGGCGGTGGGGGCCAAGGCGGCCAAGAGGCTCGCCGCCCTCGACCTGGAGACCGCCGGGGATCTGCTGCGCCACTATCCCCGGCGCTACGCCCAGCGCGGCGAGCTGACCGACCTGGACAGCCTCGCCGAGGGCGAATACGTCACGGTGATGGCCGAGGTGGAAAAGGTCCAGGGCAGGCGCATCACCAAAAAGCCCGGATATCTCCTCGAGGTCACCGTCACCGACGGCAGCGGCACGCTGACCCTCACGTTCTTCGGCAAGGGCGCCCACGTGCCCGAGCGCGAGCTCCCACCGGGCACCCGCGGGCTGTTCGCCGGAAAGGTGAGCTTCTATCGCTCGGGACGGGGGATCAAGCGGCAGCTCGTCCATCCGGAGTACAAAGCGCTCCCGGGCAGCGCGGGTGCCGATGCGGCGCGGGAGTTCGCCGAGGAGCTCATCCCGGTCTACCCCGCGGCCAAGGGCCTGACGTCCTGGCAGATCGCCGACTGCGTGCGGATGGTCCTCGATACCGCCGACCTCGGCGCCGAGTCACTTCCCGAGCAGGTGCGAAAGCGGCATCGGCTGATCGGGCTGTCGGAGGCATGGCACGGCATCCACCGGCCAGAGGACATGGCGGAGGCGGGCCGGGCGCGCAAACGGCTGAAATGGGACGAGGCGTTCGTGCTCCAGACGGCCCTGGCACAGCGGCGGCGCGCGGCCGCCGAGCTGGCCGCGACGCCACGGCCCCCGCGAGCCGAGGGCCTGCTCACCGAGTTCGACGCGCGGCTGCCGTTCGAGCTCACCGAAGGGCAGCGCGTCGTCGGCGCCGAGATCGCGGCCGACCTGGCCCGCACCCACCCGATGCACCGGCTGCTCCAGGGCGACGTCGGCGCCGGCAAGACGGTCGTCGGACTGCGCGCGATCTTGCAGGTCGTGGATGCCGGCGGCCAGGCGGCGCTGCTCGCGCCGACCGAGGTCCTGGCCCAGCAACACCACCGCTCGATCGTGGCGATGCTCGGGCCGCTCGCGAAGTCCGGGCAGCTGGGCGGCGGTGAGCACGCCACCCGAGTCGCCCTGCTCACCGGCTCCCAGGGGGCCAAGGCGCGGCGCGAGGGGCTGCTCGACGCGGCCTCGGGGGCGGCCGGCATCGTCATCGGCACCCACGCGCTGCTGCAGGAGCACGTGCAGTTCGCGGACCTCGGGCTCGTGGTGATCGACGAGCAGCACCGGTTCGGCGTGGAGCAGCGCGACGCGCTCCGCGAAAAGGCGACCGGCGGACGCCCGCACGTCCTCGTCATGACCGCGACGCCGATTCCCCGCACCGTCGCCATGACCGTGTACGGCGACCTCGACACCTCGGCCCTGACCCAGCTCCCGGCCGGGCGTTCCCCGATCGCCACGCATGTCGTGCCCGCCGGCAACCGCGCCTACTGGGACCGCGCGTGGGAGCGCATCCGCGAGGAGGCCGGCCAGGGGCGGCAGGCGTACGTCGTCTGTCCGCGCATCGGAGACGACGACCTGCCCGAGGAGTCTCCTCCGGGGGAGACTCCTCCGGAGGAGGACGAAGGCGCCCGGCGCCCGCCGCTCGCCGTCCTGGACGTCGCTCCCAAGCTCGGCGAAGGGCCGCTGCACGGCCTGCGTCTCGACGTGCTCCACGGCCGGATGCACCCAGACGACAAGGACGCGGTGATGCGCAGGTTCGCCGACGGCGAGCTGGACGTGCTGGTCGCGACCACCGTGATCGAGGTCGGGGTCGACGTCCCCAACTCCACGGTCATGGTGGTGATGGACGCCGACCGGTTCGGGGTCTCCCAGCTGCATCAGCTGCGCGGACGGGTCGGGCGGGGCCGGCACCCCGGCTTGTGCCTGCTCGTCACCGACGCGGCCGAGGAGTCCAAGGCACGCGAACGCCTCGCCGCGGTCGCCTCGACGCTCGACGGGTTCGAGCTCTCCCGGCTCGACCTCGAACAACGGCGCGAGGGCGACGTCCTCGGAGAGAGCCAGTCCGGCCGGCGGTCGAGCCTGCGGCTGCTCACCCTGCTCAGCGACGAGGACATCATCCGTGAGGCGCGCACCGAGGCGGCCACCCTCGTCGACGCCGATCCGGAGCTGCGCGACCACCCGGCCCTGGCGGCCGAGCTCGCGGCGCTGCTGGATGAGGAGCGCGCGGAGTACCTCGAGAAGGCCTGAGATTTCCTACCTAATCGATTGACAATATGGAGATGGTCCTTCACGATCGGACCTGTGTACCGGAGAAAACCGCTGGTCGCGCGGCTCCACGTCGACCTGCGACGCCAGGCCAGCTCGCTGTGTCGTCGGTGATCGTCCCGTGCCCGCTCGACACATCTCCGGAGGCCCCAGTGACCGTCATCGACCTGCCAGCACATCGCCCGCCGGGCGTCACCGAAGAGGCCGGCAACCGCCTCGCCCGCGTGCTCACCGACCCGGACACCCGCGTACGCCACGCCGCCGCCGACGCCCTCATGGACGAACGCGAGGTGCTCATCGGCGAGGAGGGCGTGCGCGCCCTCGTCCTCGCCGAGACGAACGGCCCCGACTCGTACGTGCGCGCCGTCGCCGCCGAACTCGTCCGCGCCATGCGGGTCGCCGCCTGGGACATCTACAGCCAGGCACTGAGCCACAAGGACCCCGCCCGCGCGGAGACCGTCCGCGGCCTGGCCGTCCTGCGCGCCGCCACCGAACTCAGCGAGATCGCCCTCACCGACCCTGACTGGCGCGTACGCGAGCGAGCCGTGGCCACCTTGGGCCGGCTGGACAGCCGCTCGGCGATCGGCCCGCTGACGAACGCCCTGGAGGACGACATCGTCGCGGTACGCCGCGCCGCCGTACGCGCCCTCGCCACGTGGGCGGCGACCCGCCACTACGCCCGCACCGCACTGACCACGGCCCTGAACGACCCGGACGCGGGCGTACGAACAGAGGCACGCTGGGCCCTGGCCTGACGCGGAGTGGCGTGCGGTGCCCCTGTGCCGACCGCGGACACCGAGCTGTGCCCACACGCTGAAGACGGTGAACGGCGGCAATCGGGGTCCGAGTCCGGGCCTCGTCGAGCCGGCCGCCGCCGCCGCACGCGACCGGCATGGCGTCGGAGCCGAGGGACGTGATCTTCGCGGCGCGGACCTCGCAGCACCAAGTGCACCTCCGCGCACGTGCGGGATCCACGGGCCCGGTGCCGCACGGTCACAGGGGCCGTGCGCCCATTCCCGGCATCCGGTCAACACGCCTGAGACGGCGCACTGCGTCCGGAGCCCGTCCGCCCGCGTTCGACCCGTGCGGCCGCGGCGACACCGCACCGCACGCGGCAAGCCGGGGGCGCGCCACCATCGCCTTCCGATCCCTCACCAGCCACCTCGCGGCCGATGCGGGCTCGCGCAGTGGGTGCTCGCCGGCGTCGGGTGCCGGACGGCGCGCGTGGTTCTGGGTGATCGTCGGGGTCGGTGTGCGGCTCGGAGGGCACGGTGCGCGTCTGGCTTGCGGTGGGCGCCGTCTTAGGTGAGCCGTGCGAGTGCCGGACGGGCGCGTTGCTGCGGTGTGCGGCGGGGGGCGTGGCAGGCGGAGGGGTGATGCGGTTACCCTCCCGCAGTGGAGCAGAAGAGCGACTTCCGTCTTCCGGTCGCCGCCGCACCCGCGTATCTGACCGCGACGGTGGCGGCCGTGTCGGCCGCCGGGGCGTTCATCGTCATGGTTCTGGTGGGATATCTGCTGGTCACGATGGACCGCCTGTCCGGCGAGCCCGTCACCACGCTCGTCTTCGTCTTCTTCCCGGTACTCGCCTTCGGGCTGCTCGCGTCCGCGGTGGTGATGGCGCTGCTCGCCCGCGGGGAGTTCCGGTTGATGCGGAATCCTCCGGTCTTCACCGCTGACGGCGTACGCCTGCGGGTGTTCGCGCATCGGGGCTATGACGTCTTCGTCCCCTGGGAACGGGTGTCCCGGATGCGCATCGCCGACCGGGGGCCGCGGCCGTTCCTGGCGGTGGACGTGGCCCGGGCGGAGGAACTCGTCGGCCACGACCCGGGCAAGGCCGAGCGACTGCGCCGGACCGCCGAGCGCTTCGAGGGGGCCGCCTTCGTGTACGGGTTGCGCGGCGCCCTGATTCACGCCGAGGACCTGGACGCGGTCGTCGGCCGCCTCAGCGGCGGAGCCGTCGCCCTCGACTACTGAGCCGGCGCCCCGGGCCGACCCACGCGCACCAGCGGCAGGCGGGCCCGTCCGGCCCGCCGCGGTGGCGCGGGCCCGTCCGGCATGCGGCGGAGCCGT
>JAOPYG010000010.1 GCA_025964685.1 Actinoallomurus sp.
CTGGCTGCGGTTCGCCTCCGCTCGTCGGCTCGTCTTCCCGACCCGGCTCGGCACCCCGATGGAGCCGGACAATCTTCACCGGAGCTGGGGCCGCATCCGTATCGCGACCGGGCTGACCGGTACCCGGTTTCACGACATGAGGCACATGTGCGTCTCGTTCCTCCTGCACCTGGGTGTGGCCCCGGACATGGTGCGGGAGATCGTCGGTCACAGCGACATCGAGGTCACGATGACGATCTACGCCCATACATCGCTGGATGAGAAGCGCAGGGCACTAGTCAAGCTGGGCGACGCGCTGGCGTAGCCAAGGCCACAACGCTACGGTTGCCGTCACCGTTGCCGTCAAACGCCCCGGTCGGAGTGATCCGCCGGGGCGTTTTGCCTGCTCATAAGTGGTGGTGGTCAGGGGCGGGGTCGAACCGCCGACCTTCCGCTTTTCAGGCGGACGCTCGTACCGACTGAGCTACCTGCCCGCGCGGTGCCTCGCGGCACCTCAGCGGTCCTGACGGGATTTGAACCCGCGGCCTCCACCTTGACAGGGTGGCGAGCACTCCTAGCTGCTCCACAGGACCTTGCTTTGCTACCCCGAAGGGTATCGTGCCCCCAACGGGATTCGAACCCGCGCTGCCGCCTTGAAAGGGCGGAGTCCTAGGCCGCTAGACGATGGGGACGCGACGGCGATGGCCGCCGTGTTGCCCTTGGCGCCTGCCGTCGGGGACTCCGCAAGCATAGGGGACAACAGCCCCAACCACCAAAGCGATACCCCCGCCTACCCCGGCTTGCCCGCCTGACTCGCGCCCGCGGACGGGGTCGGCGGCGGGATCAACGGCGTTTGGGCAGGTAGAGGGCCGATCGGGCGGTCTGGGCTGTGTTCCAGGGTTCGTTCGATTTGGGCTGAGGTCAGGCCCAGGCCGCCCAGGCGGATGTCGTCCCAGCCCTGCAGGCGGTGGCTGGTTCGGTTGAAGTAGAGCACTGACATCTCGATCGGGGTCGGTTCTTCGTGTTCCAGGCCGCGCATGCCGGCGCCGCCTGTGGAGCCTTGGACGAAGAGCCTTGTGCCGGCCGGCATGAGGCGGGTGGAGCGCTGGTGCATGTGGCCGCTCAGCACGAGTGGTGCGGTGCCGTCGAACGCCTGGCCCTCGGCGGGGTCGTGGATGAGCACGACGTCGGGCGCTTCGCGTGAGGCGACCATCTGGGCCGCGGCGCCCTGGCCGATGGCGAGCATCTCGCGGGCGTCGACGGCGTCGCCGCGTGTGGTCTTGTCCGGGGTGAACCTCGGGTCGCCGATGCCGAAGATCCGCAGACCGCCGACCTCTTTGACCTGGTTGTCGAGGACGACGGCGTTCTTCTGGCGGCGTACGGACTTCTCGGTGTCGGTGGAGTCGTGGTTGCCGCGGATGAAGACGTACGGGACCTTGATCTTGGAGATGTCGTTCGCGAAGTTCTGCTCGGCCGACGAGCCGTGGTCGGTGAGGTCGCCGGTGTCGATCACCATCTGGATGTTGAACTGCTTGGTCACCTGCCGGATGATGCTCCAGGCGACGGGGTTCAGGTGGATGTCGGAGACGTGCAGGACCCGGATCGTCGTGGGGTCGGGCTCGTACGTCGGCAGCGTCGAGGTGACGTCGTACAACCGGGACACGTTGCCGATGAGCTGCGCGAGCTGCGCCCGGTAGGCGCCGAAGCGCGAGACGATCGACTTGGCGTCGCCGACGACCTGGGGGGCGCTGGCGAGGATTCCGGTGAAGCGCGGCTCCGCGACCGACTGCGGGTTGAACGTGATCGCCCCGACGACTCCGACGATCAGCAGCCCGTTGAAGGCCGCGACCGTCGACCACAGCGTGCGCCTCCACGTACGGAAGACCACGAAGCCCGCCAGTGCGGCACAGGACAGCGCCGCCAGCGCGGCTTTGGCGATCATGACGATGAAGCCGTGGCGGATGTCACTTCCGACCGTGGAGGTGAGGTGGTCGACGGCGGCCGGGTCCTCGATGAGCCTGCGGGCGGGTTCGGGGCGGATGCGGGTGACCTGGGCGTCGATGCGTACCGGGCCGGCGTGGCTGTCGAGCCGGAGCGTGCCCAGCGGCGGGATGTCGATGACCGTGCCGCCCGACAGTGAGGGGCGCAGGGAGAAGGTGACGTCGGCGGGGCCGATATCGGTCTTGGCGTGGCCGCCGTACAGCATGCCCAGCCAGCCGGCCATCAGCCCGACGGCGATGACGGACGCGACACGCGCGGGCAACCGGACCCGTCGCATGCCGGCGAATCTGAGGAGTTTGGATTTCACTCGGGTCAACACGTTGGTACCTATGCTCGCTTCCGCCGCTCTCCACGCACAATGACCTTGTGATGGATATGAGCCGCGAGGAGTTCGAGGAACTGGTCGGTGAGGCGCTGGACACCATCCCACCCCGACTCACCCGGCTCATGAAGAATGTTGTGATCATGGTCGAGGACACCCCTCCCCCGCAGGCCGGTGTGCTCCTCGGCCTGTACGAAGGAGTGCCGCTGACCGAACGCGGCGACTCCTACGCGGGGATGTTGCCCGACCGTATAACGATCTTCCGGCGTCCTCTGCTCTCTGTGTGCGATACGCGTGGTGACCTCGTACGGGAGGTGCGCGTGACCGTCGTACACGAGATCGCTCACCATTTCGGGATCGGCGACGAACGGCTCCACGAGCTCGGTTGGTGATACATGTCGCACCCGGACGCGCACGATGGGTCACGCTTTCACAACGCAGCGTGAGATAATCCCTGGGACCGCCCGGTCACGGAAAGCCGACGGCAGGGGAACGCGCGTGGGTGGACGACATCGACGGCCGCTGGATCGCCAGGCCACCTATGGCGATGTGTTCGGTGTCGGTGAGTTCCGTTCCATCTGGCTGGCCCAGGCCCTTTCCTACATCGGTGACCAGTTCGCCCAGGTCGCGCTCGCCGTTCTCGTCTACACCAACACCCAGTCGCCCCTGAAGACCGCCGTCGCCTACGCCCTGACCTACCTCCCGCCGATCCTGGGCGGTCCGGTCCTGTCCGTCCTGGCCGACGTGCTCCCCCGGCGCCGGGTCATGATCGTCTGTGACGTGGCACGCGCCGGCGTCCTGGCGCTGATGGCGATCCAGCCGCTGCCGTTCGCCGCGCTCTGCGCCCTGATCTTCTTCAGCGTCCTGCTGGGCACGCCGTTCACGGCCGCGCGCGCCGCGCTGCTGTCCGAGGTGCTGCCCGGCGACATGTACGTCGTGGGTTCGGCGATCAACAACATCACCCACCAGCTCACGCAGATGATGGGGTTCCTGGTGGGCAGCGCGGTCATCTACGCGGTCGGCACACGCCAGGCGCTGGCGGTCGACGCCGTCACGTTCGTACTGTCCGCGGTGATCGTCGTCGCTGGGGTGCGCCGGCGGCCCGCGCCGCGGCGTGAGACGAAGACGCGCGAGTCGCTGTGGCAGATCTCCCGCCGCGGCGGGCGGCTGGTGCTCGGCGACCGCACACTGCGGCCGCTCGTGTGCTTCGCCTGGCTGTGCGGCTTCTACGTGCTGCCCGAGGGGCTGGCGGCTCCGTACGCGAAGACGTTCGGCGACAGCCCCTTCATCGTCGGGCTGCTCATGTCGGCGATGCCGACGGGCATGGTGGTCGGGGCGTTCGCCTACAGCCGGTTCGTCCGGCCGGACAACCGGCTGCGCCTCATGGGATGGATGGCGATGCTCGCCTGCGCGCCGCTGGTCGGTTCGGGGCTGCGGCCGCCGCTGTGGGCGGTGGTCGTGCTGTGGGCGCTGTCCGGGGTGGGCTGTGCCTACCAGATCGCGGCCAACGCCGCCTTCGTGGCCGCGGTGCCCCCGTCCGGACGGGGGCAGGCGTTCGGCCTGGCACAGTCGGGCCTCCTGGCCAGCCAGGGCCTCGGCATTCTCGCGGGCGGCGCGCTGGCCCAGGTGCTCGGGCCCGAGCCCGTCGTCGCCCTGGCCGGCGTGGCGGGGCTGACCGTGGCGACGGTGCTGGCGATGTCGTGGACGCAGGTACGCACCGAGGTGATCGCCTCCACCCACGACCGCGCGATCAGCGCGGCCGCCTAGGAGTTGCTGCGGCGGGTCTGCTTGTTGATCAGCTCCTGGGCGATCGAGAGCTCCTTGCCCTCCTCCGGGATGATCAGGACCGCGGCGGCGTACAGCAGGATGCCGGCCCCGCTCGTGAGCATCGTCAGGACGGCCACCACGATCCGGACGATCGTCGGGTCGACGTTGAAGTAGTCGGCGGCGCCGGAGCAGACGCCGGTGATCATGCGCCCGGAGCGGGTGCGGGTGAGCCGGTGCGGCTGGGGGGTGTCGCTGGGTTCGTTCATGGCGTGTTCGTTCATGTCTCGATCGTGCCGGGCGGGAGGGGCCGCCGCCATGGGGGCTTGCCCTGATCCATCCCTGAGAGATCCCCTATGGCCCTTCGGCCACATCGACGACACAGGACCGCCGGACGAACCTCCAACCCTGAGACGGCGGGGGAAGGTCGGCGAAGGCGGCGGTGACGCGCAGCCGTGAACGGTCGAGCGGCCGCGTCGTGCTGAGCCGGTAGATGAGCCGGTCACGGGCGGCCGGGGAGCCGTACGTCAGCATGCGCTCGTTGTCGAGCACGACGGCGCCGCCCGCGTCGTACAGGCCGGGCCGTAGCGCGCCGGAGAGGTCGGACAGCGCGAGCGTACGGGGTTCGTCCAGGGCGATCCGGGCGAACACCCCAGGGTCGATGACCGGAGCGCGCTCCTCTCGAGGCGATTGCCGCAGCACGTCGCGCAGGGGTGCGGCGTCCGACGCGTCGTCGAGCACGACGAACTCTCCCCCGCCGACCGCGACGAACCCCTCCGGGCCGCTGTTCGGACCGCGGAATCGCTGGAAGCCGCAGTCGCGCACGCTCTCACCGCGGAGCACGTCGCCGTCGCGGCGGAACGCGACCGACAGCTGCACGCCGACCCGCAGCCACAGCGGCAGCACGAGCAGGCCGCCGTCGGCGAGTTGGTCCCGCCAGGCGACGGAGATGTCGGAGGTGCCGATCGTGAGCTCGATCCGGTCGTACGGCGCGCGGTCGGGCGCGCCCGCCCAGCCGTCGCCGGCGCGTACCTCGACGTTCGTCACGCCGGCCAGGCGGTCGCGCGCCTCCCGTGCGATGTCCTCGTCGATGTCGACGGTGACGACCTGGTCGGCGAGCCGGCCCAGCAGCGCGGCGTTGTATCCGGTGCCGGCGCCGATCTCGAGCACCGAGTGACCGGGGTCCAGCCGGAGCTGTTCGAGCATGATCGCGACCATCGCGGGCTGGCTGGCCGAGCTGATCGCCACACCCGCGTCGTCCCACTTGGTGACGAGGACCTTGTCGGCGTACGCCTCCTCGCGCCGGTCTTCGGGCACGAAGAGCTCGCGTGGCACGGCGGCCATCGCCTCTGCCACCCGCTGGTCGGTGAGCACGCCCTTGTCGATCAGCAGCCGGACCAGGTCGCGGGGGGGCATGGATCCCAACGTACGCTGTGGTTCGAACCCCCTGGGAGGTCTTGATGGATCTGCTGCGCATCGACGACCAGTTCACCGACGAGGAGCGGCTGGTCCGCGACACGGCCCGCCGGTTCGCCGCCGAGCGGATCGAACCGCACGTGGCCGACTGGTTCGAGGCGGGTACGTTCCCCGTACGCGAGCTCGCTCCCGAACTGGGCGCGCTCGGCTTTCTCGGCATGCATCTGACCGGGTACGGCTGCCCGGGCGCCGGCGCGGTCGCGTACGGCATCGCCTGCCGCGAGCTGGAGGCGGCCGACTCGGGCGTCCGCAGCTTCGTGTCCGTCCAGGGCTCGCTCGCCATGTCGGCCATTCACAAGTACGGCTCGGAGGAGCAGAAGCAGGAGTGGCTGCCGCGGATGGCCGCCGGCGAGGCCCTCGGCTGCTTCGGGCTGACCGAGCCCGACCACGGTTCGGACCCGGCGAACATGCGCACGCACGCCAAGCGCGAGGGCTCCGACTGGGTGCTGAACGGCGCCAAGATGTGGATCACCAATGGCTCGGTCGCCGACGTCGCGGTCGTGTGGGCGCGTACGGACGAGGGGATCCGCGGCTTCCTCGTGCCCCGCGACACGCCTGGTTTCACCACCAGCGACATCCACAAGAAGCTGTCACTGCGCGCGTCGATCACCTCGGAGCTGTCCCTGGACGACGTACGCCTGCCTTCGTCGGCGATGCTGCCCGAGGCCCGAGGGCTGAAGGGACCGCTGGGCTGCCTCTCGGAGGCCCGGTACGGCATCATCTGGGGCGCGGTGGGGGCCGGACGGGCGTGTTACGAGTCGGCCGTGGAGTACTCCCGGTCACGCGAGCAGTTCGGCAAGCCGATCGCGGCGTTCCAGCTCACCCAGGAGAAGCTCGCCTGGATGGAGGTCAAGCTGGGCCAGGCCGGCCTCGTGGCGCTGCACGTCGGACGGCTCAAGGAGGCCGGCACGGTCACGCCGCAGCAGGTATCGTTCGGCAAGCTCGCCAACGTACGGGCCGCGATCGATGTCGCACGTGAGGCCCGCTCGGTGCTGGGCGCCAACGGGGTCACGCTGGAGTACCCGGTGATCCGGCACATGACGAACCTGGAGTCGGTGCTGACGTACGAGGGGACCCAGGAGATCCACACGCTGGTCCTCGGGGAGGCGATCACCGGCGTGTCCGCATACCGCTGACAAACTGCGTCCTATTTTCCGGCCATATGTGCCGTCTGTACGTTGCTATGCCTTTCTCACCGGGGATGCTCCGATCGCGCACGCCAGCGTCGATGGGAGGTCGGAGCATGACGGCATCGAGGATCCCGAACACCACCGGATGGTTGTCGTTCGCAGGGATCGTGGCAATCGTGGTCGGCGTATTCAACGTGATCGACGGCCTTGTCGCGCTCTTCCGTAACGACTACTACCTGGTCACCTCACAAGACATCCTGATCTTCAACTTCACCGCCTGGGGCTGGATCTGGCTGCTCCTGGGCCTCGTCCAGATCGTCGTCGGCGTGGGCATCATCGCCGGACACCCGTGGGCCCGCATGGCCGGCGTGGCCATGGCCGTGCTCGCGGCCATCGGACAGCTGGCCTTCCTGCGGGCGTTCCCCGTGTGGTCGGTGCTCGTGATCGCGATGTGCGTGCTGGTCGTCTACGCCCTGACCGCCCATCCCCGTACGGAGAACGCCTGACGGCGTCAGCCCGTACCGGCGACGTCGCTGCGGCGCTCGAGCAGCACGACGTCACGCCAGCGCCCGTGGTGCCGGCCGACACGAGAACGGACGCCGACGACCCGGAACCCGGCACGCTCGTGCAGTCGCAGGCTGGCGGTGTTCTCCGGGAAGACGCCGGACTGGATGGTCCAGATACCTGCTGTCTCGGTGGAGCCGATCAACGCCTGGAGCAGGGCCGAGCCGACACCACGGCCGCTCACCCTCGGATCGACGTAGACGGAGTGCTCGACCACTCCGGCGTACACGCAGCGGCTCGACGTGCCGCTGACGGCGATCCAACCGTGGACCTCATCGGTCTCGGCGTCGACCGCGACGTGGCGGTGCGGCTTCAGCCTGGCGGCGTCGAACCCCTCCCACGTCGGCGCCGTCGTCTCGAAGCTCGCCTGACCGCCGTCGATACCGGCCTGGTAGATGGCGAGGATCTGATCGGCGTCGGCCGGCCGCATGGGCCTGATCGCCATGCCGGGCGGCGCTTCGGGCTTCGTCGCCCGTACGCGGCCGTCGGCCACCTCGACGCGGGTGAACCCGGCGGCCAGGAGGAGCTCGGTGTCGGTGCTGCCGGCGAACTCGTACCGGCCGCCTGGCTGGAGCTCACGGAAGGCCTTCTCCGCTTCGGTGATCGTCATCGTTCTCGACCTTATGTTCCGCCTTCGGTCGGGATCGCACCGGCCGCCGCGTCGACCATGCAGAAGGGATGCCCGGCCGGATCGATCATCACCCGGAACCGCCGGCCGCCGGGCTGGTGGCCGGCCGTCACCGCCCCCAGCCCGAGGGCGTACGCCTCGCCCTCGGCCAGGTCATCGACCAGGAAGTCGAGATGAACCCTGCGCGGCGACCCGTCGGGCCAGCCGGCGGCCAGGTTGGCGACGCGCTGGAAGTCGATCCGGACCGCCCCTCCGGACAGCACGACGAAGTCGTCACTGCCCCGCGTCACCTCCCCTCCGGCGATCGCCTGGTAGAACCGGGCGAGCTCGAGCGGATCCGGGGCGTCGATGGTCACGGCCAGCAGCCGCGCTGTTCGGGGCATCGGGACCTCCGGTTTGTCCTGGTTACGCTGCGGCCGGGGAGACGGCCGCCCGGCCGGTATACAGGATCACGCCGCCCCGCCCCCTCCGGTACCCTCATGCCAGCGGGGCGTTAGCTCAATTGGCAGAGCTGTGGACTTTTAATCCATAGGTTCCGGGTTCGAGTCCCGGACGCCCTACCACTCCACTCGCCGCTGACCTGCGGCTTCTTCTCGTTACTGATCTTGCTGGTGATCGTTTCCCGGTGGAGCGTGCTCATTGTGTGCTCGTGGGGTCATCACGGGGCACCCGGACGCTTCTGCCCGGGATGTGGGTCGCGCGGGCTTGTCGAACCGGATCGTTGATCATGTCTGTGATCTTGGTTGGGCGCGGGTCTTGCTGCGGCGCTTCCAGCGGAGGTGCGGAGAACGGGAGAGAGTTCAAGCTTCGCGGCAGATGAGTGCGTCTGCGCGGCAGGATTGATCCGGAACGTCTCATGCTCGAAACTTGGCGGATGCCCGCCGTCCCCGAGGAAGCCCACCCGTTTGCCCTGGCGGACGGCTGGCCCGATCCCCTTTCCGGCGGCTTGGTGACATTCCGAGAGACTGGCATCACGCTTGGTTCACTGGTCTTGGAGGATGAGGAGTGGCTGGCCCTCCGGTGCGCACCGGTCCTTTCGCTCAGGGTCGATGATCATCCGTCAACGGACGGTTGGACCATCCAGCACCCTGACGGAACCGAGTCGTGCTTCGAGTTCGAGATTCCGACTAACCCAGTACTTGTTCCCCTTTCGGCCCTGGCCGACGGCCGGGCGTTCTCCGAGTGGGTGATGGATACACACGGCGCGCTCGGGCGCCTGCTCATCTGGGATGAATCTCTACGCTGGTGGATGGTCCAGGACCCGGATCTGGAACTGGTCATCACATGTGCGCCCGAGGGCATTTTCACCGAGAAGTCGGAAGAGTTGTCGTGGCTCTCGATCGGCAGCGCTGTGGGCCGACGAGAAGTGGAACAACTCCGCACTCGGTACGGGGTGACCTGGGACGAATGAAGGGCCACGCTCATCGGCAGAACCGGACGCGTTCGCGTACGCTCGCCGACGCTCAACCAGCGGCATGTGCGGACGTTGAAGACGACTCCAACAGATTCACTTCCTCCGTCTTTGGCTCCGCGATTGAAATGAAAAATGCCCAATGCGACTGCAGCGAGTGCCCAGCTGCCGATGCGTGAGGCCCGAGCTTCAGCGTGCTCGATTGTCAGCGAGAACGGGCACCGCCTGGCTTCACGTCGGTAAGGCCGGGGCCATGCCGGGCGCGGGATTTCGAGGTCTGTGACCTGCACGCATGGTGGCGTGCCGTCGCAGTAGTGTCCGGGGCATGAGACGGGTGCTGTCCGAGAACGAGCTAAGAGCATTGCGGATGCGGGCGCAGTTGCTTGCGGGTGAGCCGGTCCGCGGCGTCGGCTCGGCGGTGGCGAGAGTGGTTGCGGTGCAGGCGCAGGCGGCCGGTCCAGCCCGGCTGGCGCTGCGTGCGCGCACGGCCGGGCTCACCGCCGAGGACGTCAACCGGGTGTGCGGCATAGAGCGCGTCGTGGTGCGCACCTGGGTGATGCGCGGAACGCTGCACATGGTTGCGGCTGCGGATGTCCGATGGCTGGTGGGTCTGCTCGGGCCGGGTTTCGCCAGGGCGGGGCGACGCCGGCGTGAGCAGCTCGGATTGGATGACCGCATGTGCGAGAGCGGGCTGGCCGCGATCGAGAAGGTTTTGCGTGGCTCGGATCCGCTTACCCGTGCCGAACTCATTGAGCGGATCGCCGGCGAAGGTACGCGCATCGATGCCAAGACTCAGGCGCCCGCGCACCTCCTCATGTATGCGGCCATGCAGGGGCTGATCTGCCGGGGACCGGATGTTGCGCGGGACGAGCCGACCTACGTGTTGCTGGACGACTGGGTCGACGAGTCGGGCCGGCTCGACCGCGAGGAGGCACTGGCTGAGCTAGCCCGCCGCTACTTGGCCGGGTATGGTCCGGCCACCGTCCAGGATTTTCTGACCTGGTCCGGGTTGCCTGCTGTGGACGGGAAGAAAGCGTTCATGCTGATCTCGGAGGAGATCGTGAATGTCAATGCGGCTGGGGCCGCGATGTCGGCGTTGTCCTCGACCGATCTGGACGCCATTGGGGAATGCCGACCCCGCCTGCTCGGGCACTTCGACGCTCTCCTGCTGGGGTACCGCAGCCGCGCCCTCCTCCTCGATCCGGTTTACAGCAAGCGGATCCAGGCCGGCGGCGGGTTCATCCAGCCCGCAGCGGTGGTCGATGGTCGCGTGATCGGCACCTGGCGCCTGGTCCGTGCTGGGAAGCGGCTCAAGGTCGTGATCGAGCCCTTCGCTGGGCTGCCGCGGGGCAGCCGGGACGGGCTGCGCGTCGAGGCCGAGGACATCGGACGGTTCCTCGGCGGTGACGTCACGTTCGATATCGCCGCGTAGCCAGCAGCTGTTGATCACTGGGGCTGACAGACGTCAGTAGGCTCGCGGTGCCGTTCCCTTCGATGCCGGAGCGGCCAACTTGGGGGGCCACGCGGCCTGATGTCAGCAGCCCTTGGCTCTCCGGCTGGTGACGACGCGGCGTACGCCGCACAGCCGAGCGACCAGCGGCATGAGAGTACGTCTCGCTATCCGGAACCTCCGGGGCGGCTCACTCCACAGCGCTGATCGCCCCGAGCATTCGGATGTGGCGCCCAGCGCGCCTGACCAGCGAAGGAACATATCCGGTGAGCACGGCACCTCGCGCGTCGGATGGGAGTCTGCTCGCCGAGCCTTCTAACGGTTGACCGCATTGCGCGCCAACCCCCAGCACCTGTCCCTTCCCGAGGGCCTCGA
>JAOPYG010000048.1 GCA_025964685.1 Actinoallomurus sp.
AGCCGGCGATGCAGTCGATGAAGGCGGCATCGTCGACCTCGCCGTGCTGGGCCTGCTGGAGAAGGTCGGGGGAAACGGTCAGCGACATGGATGCTCCTGATCCTGGCCGGGTGCGTACGGGAGTGGCGCTCCCCTATCGACAACGATTTTCATCTTCCACAAGATGCGCTCCCCAGACAAGACCTCGCCACCGACGCCTCCACGACACGAAGCGACATTGACAATCATTCCCGACAAGCACAACACTGGGAACGGTTTTCATTATCAGCATCTGTGATCGAGGAGATACGTTGCGCATCCGAACCATGCGGCTGGCCGCACCCGCGTTCGCCGGCCTGCTCGCCGCCGCGACGGCCTGCGGTTCCAGCTCGGCGAGCGACACCGGCGGCGGCGGAAGGCTCAAGGTGGTCGCGACCACCACGCAGGTCGCCGACTTCGCCCGGAGCGTCGGAGGTGACAAGGTGACGGTCACCCAGATCCTCAAGCCCAACGTCGACCCGCACGACTACGAGCCCTCCCCCGCCGACGTACAGGCCATCGCCCAGGCGGACGTGGTCGTGGAGAGCGGCGTCGGCCTGGAGAAGTGGCTGGACCAGACGATCAAATCGGCCGGGTTCCACGGCACTCTGGTCGACTCGAGCAAGGGCGTGGCCGTCCGCAGGGGCAATGGCACCGACGAAGAGGCCGCCGGTGACCCGCACATCTGGCACAACCCCAAGAACGCCGAGATCATGAGCCGCGACATCGCGTCGGCGTTCTCCGCCAAGGACGCCAAGGACAAGGCGGCCTTCGACGCGAATCTGACCGCGTACGCCGGCAAGCTCGACCAGCTCGACGCCTGGATCACCCAGCAGATCGAGACGCTGCCCGCCGCCCAGCGCAAGCTCGTCACCAACCACGACGCGTTCGGCTACTACGTCGACCGGTACCACCTGACGTTCGTCGGCTCGATCATTCCCAGCTTCGACACCTCCGCCGAACTGTCCGGCAAGCAGCTGAACACGCTCGTCGCCAAGATCAAGGCGACCGGCGTCAAGGCGATCTTCTCGGAGTCCTCCCTGCCGCCCAAGACCGCCGAAGCCATCGGCAAGCAGGCCGGTGTCCAGGTCGAGGCAGGCGAGAACTCCCTGTACGGCGACACGCTCGGCCCGGCGGGTTCGGCCGGCGCGACCTACCTCGACATGGAGCGCCACAACACGACCACCATCGTCACGGCGCTGAAGGGCTGACATGATCCCCGCATTGCACCTGGACGGGGTCGGCGTCGCCTACGGCACGACGTCCGCGCTGGAGAACATCGACGGCACGGTCGCGCCCGGGGAGGCCGTCGCCCTGATCGGCCCGAACGGCGCCGGCAAGTCCACCCTCATCAAGGCGATCCTGGGCCTCGTACCGCTCTCCTCAGGCCGGGTCACCGTGCTCGGGCGCGCGCCGGCGGCGGCCCGGCGCGACGTCGCGTACGTCCCCCAGGCCGACACGCTCGACCCGGAGTTCCCGATCTCGGTCGGCCAGGTCGTGCTGATGGGCCGTTACCGGCGGATCGGCTGGCTGCGCCGCCCCGGCGCCGCCGACCGGCAGGCCGCCGGGCAGGCCCTGGAACAGGTCGGTCTGGCCGACCGCGCCCGGCACCGGTTCGGCACCCTGTCCGGCGGGCAGCGCCAGCGGGTCCTGCTCGCCCGCGCCATCGCCGCCGAACCCCACCTGCTCCTGCTCGACGAGCCGTTCAACGGCGTGGACGCCGTCAGCGAACAAGCCCTCCTCGATGCCATCGCCACTCTGAAAAAGGAGGGCGCGGCAGTGGTCATCGCCACCCACGACCTCGCCCTGGCGCACCTGGCCTGCGAGGAGGTCTGCCTGCTCAACCGCCGCCAGTACGGCTTCGGCCCCACTCAGGCGACACTCACCCCCGAACGGTTGCGCGCCACGTACGGCGGGCACGCCCTCGAGCTCCGCGGTGACCGGGTCATCGTCGCCCACTCATAGACCCATGTACTTCATCGAACCCTTCACGTTCCCGTTCATGGCCCGTGCGCTCGCCGAGCTGGCCGTCCTCGGCGCGCTCGCCGGCACCGTCGGCGTGCTCATCCTGCTGCGGCGCCTGACGTTCATGACCGACGCCCTGACCCACACCGTCTTTCCCGGCGTCGTCATCGGCTACCTGCTCACCGGCGAAGGCGGCATCTTCTGGGGCGCCCTGATCGCCGGCGCGCTCACCGCGGTGCTGCTCACCCTGCTCACCCGGGACCGCGCCGTCACCGAGGACACGGCGCTCGCGGTCCTGCTAACCACGTTCTTCGCCATCGGCGTCGTGCTGGTCTCCCATGAATCGGGGTACACCACGGACCTGACGGCCTTCCTGTTCGGCCGGATCCTCACCGTCACCGGCCAGCAGCTCACTCAGACGCTGGTCGTCACCGTCCTGGTCGTCGCCGCACTCGCCGTCCTCCGGCGACCGTTGATGGCCCGTATGTTCGACCCGCGAGGAGCCCAGGCCGCCGGGTACCGGATCGGCCTGCTCGACCTGGTGACCAACGCGATCGTCGCCGTCGTCGTGGTCGCCTCGGTGCGGGCCGTCGGCACCGTACTGGTGATCGCGCTGCTCATCGTGCCCGCCGCCGCGGCCCGGACCGTCTCCGACCGGCTCACCGTCATCGTCCCGGTCGCCGCTGTGCTCGGTGCGCTCGCCGGCTGGGCCGGCCTCACCATCAGCTACGACGCCTCCGTCCACCACGGACTGCGCCTCGCCTCCGGCGGCACCGTCGTCCTCGTCCTCATCGGCCTCTACCTGGGCGCGCTCGCCGCGACCACCGCCGGGCGGCGACTACGTGCGGCGCGGAGGACGGCGTGACCGCCATCGACCGGGCCATCCTCGAAGCCGTGCTGCTCGGAACGGTCGGCGGGCTCATCAGCGTCCAGATCATGCTGCGCCGGCTGCCGTTCTTCACCCTCGCGATGACCCACGCCACCTTCCCCGGCGTCATCCTGGCGACCATCGTGGGCGTCGACCTGTACGCCGGGAGCAGCGTGTTCGGCGTACTCATCGTGCTGGGCGTCCTCGCCCTGTCCCGTCGCGGGGAACAGGACACCACCACCGCCATCGGCGTCATGCTGTCCGCCGGGTTCGCGCTCGGAGTCGTCCTGCTGTCGGCCCGCGACGGCTTCACCAAGGACCTCACCGCCTACACCGTCGGCCAGATCCTCACGGTCGGCGACCGTGACCTGGTGTCCGTCGCCGTGGTCGGCGTCATCGTCCTCGTGCTGCTGTCCGTCGGGGGCAAGGAGCTCACCTACCGCGCCTTCGACCCGGGCGGCTACGCCGCCGCCGGATACCGGCCGGCCGTCATCGACCTCGCGCTGCTGCTCACCGTCGAGGCGGTCATCGTGGTCGCGATGCCGGCGGTCGGCGCCATCCTCGCCGTCGCCGTCCTCGTCACCCCGGCAGCCATCGCCCGCCTGTGGACCCGGAACATCCCCGCGATGACCGCCATCGCCGTCATCACCGGCGCGGGCAGCGGCCTGGTCGGCGTACTCATCTCCGACAGCTACAACGTCGCCGCCGGTGGCGCCATCACCGTCGTCGGCGGCACCGCGTTCGCGCTCTCTCTCACCGCGAAGGCGTCATGGCGCGCATGGTCGAACCACTGGCACGCATCGTCGACGACTTCTCGACCGGTTCCTTCGGGGGTTGAGCTGCCAGTACTCGCCGTGGCTCGATTGGTCGTCTCTCTCCGGGCCCGATACCTTGCGGGCGGGAGGACAGATGCTGATCATCACGCACGGGGGCGCCGGACGCTTCGACGAAGAGACGGTTGAGCGGGTGGTCGAGATCCTGCGCGCCGGTGACGGTGGGCAGGTCGACGTCTGCCAGTGCGGCACGCAGGAGGAACTCCAGCGCACGCTGGACGAGCGCGATGACGAAACCGTGGTCGCCGCGGGCGGTGACGGGTCGATCCACCAGCTCGTCGCCACCCTGTACGCGCGGGACGAGCTGAGCCGGCGGACGGTGGGTCTGCTGCCGCTCGGCACCGGGAACGACCTCGCCCGTAACCTCGGCATTCCGCTCGATCCCGGCCAGGCGGCGCGTCTGATCCGGGAGGGCGGCACCCGCGAGCTCGACCTGCTGGTCGATGACGAGGGTGGCGTGGTCCTCAACGCCGTCCACGTCGGCGTCGGTGCCACCGCCGCCACGTACGCCGCCCGCTTCAAGCACTTTCTCAAGGTCGCCGCGTTCCCGTTGGGCGCCGTGCTCGCCGGGCTGCGTGCCACGGGCTGGCGACTGCGTGTGGAGGCCGATGGCGAGCTCGTCGCCGAGGACAAGCTCCTCATGGTCGGGCTGAGCAACGCCCCGGGGATCGCGGGCGGCTCCGCGCAGCTCGCTCCGGACGCCTCCCCCGCGGACGGCCGCATGGAGCTGGTGGTCTCCGCGGCGACCGGCCCGATCGCGCGGGTGCGTTACGCCCTGGGCCTTCGCGAAGGCGCGCACAAGCACCACGACGACGTGCTGTACACCGCGGTCAAGAGCGCGACGGTCAGCGGCGAGGAGTTCCTGGTCAACAGCGACGGCGAGGTCTCCGGCCCGTACACGCGACGGAGCTGGAACCTCGTCCCGAAGGCCTGGCGGATGATCGCGCCCCCCGACGCCGGCTGACCCCCGAGTGGAAGGGGACACCTGCCCAGGCCGTCACGATGACCGTCGTCGCCCGGTAACGCGGAACCCCGGTCAGACGACGGGATCGCCGGCGAGTGGCAGGTCCGAGAGCGTGACCGGGCCCACCTGCAGCGGGCGGACGTCCACGCCGAGGGCGTCCGCGACGATGACGTGGCGGTCGGGTACGGCGACCCAGCCGAGTTCGTCGTCGTGCGGCTCGCTTGCCACGAGCACGCCGTCGTCGTAGGTCCGGTAGCAGAGCGTCTCACCCCAGGTCGTCGCCACGATCTGGGTGCCGTCGGTGGCGAGCATGTTGAGGCAGGCGTTCGGATCGAGCGCCGCCACGTCGCCCAGCAGTCCGACCACGGCGAACTCCAGCGGCTGCCCGCCGTCCAGGCGCTGCCAGAGCAGCGTGGCGAGCACGGCCGCGTCGCAGGTCGACTCCGGCACGTAGCCCGGTTCGAGCAGGTGGGCGGTCTTCTCCCGGCTGAGGTGACCGTTCAGGCTGAGCAGGCAGCCGCCGTTGGTGAACGGCGCCGTGGCGGCCTCCTCGACCGGCATGCCCGGGCTCGCGCCGCGTACGGCGCCGAGCACGCAGGACGCCGAGACCGCCGCGGCGAGCGCGGGGAACCCTTCGTCCGCCTCGAACGGCACCGCGCGGCGGTACGTCGCCGCGGGAGCGGGCTCGCCGGGCGGAAACCACCCGGCCCCGAAGCCGTCCCGGTTCACCAGATCAATGTTCTGCCAACGGGGCCGGGCGGCCTGGCGTGGCAGCCCGTACGAGGGCTCGAGAATGAGTTCGGCCAAGGTCCGTGGCCTGCCCAGCCAGGCGAAATGGCGACACATTTACGTAATTTTTCCTTCCGCTGATGACGTGGGTCTATGCTCCGTGCGCCTGAAGCCACAGCTCCAGCAGTGCCAACTGCCACAGCGCGCTGGCGCCCAGAGTCGTTCGGTGTTCATCCGGCGCCGCCAGCAGCGTGTCGAGGTGGTCCTGCCGGAACAGCCCTCGGGACTTCGCCGCCGGGTCGTGCAGCGCTTCGCGCACCATGTCGAGATACGGACCGGACAAGTGACGGATCGCGGGCACCGGAAAGTACCCCTTGGTCCGGTCGATCACTTCATCGGGCACCATCCCCCGCGCGGCGTCTTTCAACACACCCTTGCCGCCGGAAGCGAGCTTGAGCCCGGGCGGGCAGGAGGCGGCCAGCTCGACGAGCTCATGGTCGAGGAAGGGCGTCCGCGCCTCCAGGCCCCAGGCCATCGTCATGTTGTCGACGCGCTTGACCGGGTCGTCGACCAGCATGACGGTGGTGTCGAGCCGCAGGGCCGCGTCGAGGGCGGTCTCGGCGTCCGGCGCGCCCAGGTGCGCGCGGGCGAACTCCGTGCTGACGTCGGTGTCCGTCAGGTACGCCGGGCTGAGCACGCCGGCCAGTGCGCCGTGCGTCCGGTCGAAGAAGACCTTGGCGTACGCCTGCGCGACGTCGCCTCGCGGTACGTCGCCGAGCGGCGGATACCAGTCATAACCGGCGAAGACCTCGTCGGCCCCCTGGCCGGACTGCACGACCTTGACGTGCCGCGACACCTCTTGCGACAGCAGGTAGAACGCGACGGCGTCGTGGCTGACCATCGGCTCGCTCATCGCCGCGACCGCGCCGGTCAGCGCGGGCAGCAGCCGCGCGTCGTCGATCCGGATCTGGTGGTGGTCGGTGCCGAACCGCTCGGCGATCAGGTCGGAGTAGGCGAACTCGTCTCCGGACTCACCGCCCGCCGCGTTGAACCCGATGCTGAACGTCTTCAGGTCCCGCTGCCCGGCCTCGGCCAGCAGGGCCACGATGAAGCTGGAGTCCAGCCCTCCGGACAGCAGCACGCCGACGGGCACGTCGGAGACCATCCGCCGGTCCACCGCGGTACGCAGCCCGTCGAGCACCGCCTGACCCCAGTCCTCACGGGACAGGTGCCGGGTGAACCGGGGACGCCAGTAGGTCACGTCCTCGGTGGTGCCGTCCGGCTCGATCGTCCGTACGGTCGCGGGCGGGAGCTTCTGTACCGACGTGAAGATCGTGCGTGGTGGCGGCACGACCGAGTGGAAGGTCATGTAGTGGTGCAGCGCCGCCAGGTCGATGTCGGTGGAGACGCCGCCGCCCGCCAGCAGCGCGGGCAGCGTAGAGGCGAACCTGATCCGCTGTACGTCACGCGTGACGTACAGCGGCTTGATGCCGAGGCGGTCGCGGCCGAGGACGACCAGGCCGGTGTCCCGCTCGACGATCGCGAAGGCGAACATGCCCATGAAGCGCTCGACGCACTCACGGCCCCAGCGGTGGTACGCCTTGATCAGGACTTCGGTGTCGGAGGTGGAGAAGAACCGGTAGCCCTCGGCGCGCAGGTCCTCGCGCAGGTCCTGGTAGTTGTAGAGGCAGCCGTTGAAGACCGCGGTCAGGCCCAGGTCGCTGTCGGTCATCGGCTGGGCGGCGCGGTCGGACAGATCGATGATCTTCAGTCGGCGGTGGCCGAGGGCCACCGGCCCCTGGGACCACAGCCCGGTGC
>JAOPYG010000062.1 GCA_025964685.1 Actinoallomurus sp.
TCGAGGACAACCCGATCTGGCAGCAGGACAACGTCACGCTGCACAGCGTGGGGATGGACATCGGGTCGTCCGGCACGCAGGTCGTCTTCTCCCGTCTGCATCTGCGGCGGATCAGCGAGGACCTGACCACCAGGTACATCGTGGTCCGCCGGCAGACCGAGTACCGTTCCCCGGTCGCGCTCACTCCGTATGCGAGCGCCGAGCACATCGACGCAGAGGCTCTGGGCTCGATCATCGACCGGGCCTACCATGCGGCGGCCGTCCACCCTGCCGACGTCGACACCGGAGTCGTGATCCTCACCGGTGAGGCGCTGCGCCGCCGCAACGCCGAGGCCATCGCGAGCGTCCTGGCCGAGCGCGGGGGCGAGTTGGTCAACGCGACCGCGGGCCACAACATGGAGGCCATGCTCGCCGCCTACGGCTCGGGCGCGGCGAAGGCGTCGCACGACACCGGGCTGCGCATCCTGAACATCGACATCGGGGGCGGGACGACCAAGCTCGCGGTGCTGGACCGCGGTCAGGTCATGACGACCGCCGCAGTGCACATCGGCGGCCGACTCCAGGTCGTCGACGATCAAGACCGTATCGTCCGCCTCGACCCGGCCGGCCGTGGTCACGCCGCCCGCGCCGGGTACGCCTGGGAGCTCGGCGACGTCGCTCGCCCGGAGGAGCTCGAGAAGGTGGCGGAGATGATGGCGGACGCGCTCGTCGCCGCGCTCACCGCCGATCCGCTCCCCCAGGACGTCGCGCGGCTGTTCCTCACCGAGCCCCTGGCGGAGGTCGGCCCGATCGACGGAATCATGTTCTCGGGTGGGGTTGCGGAGTACGTATACGACCGGGAGAGCAGGCAGTTCGGCGATCTCGGCCGGCCGCTCGGCCTGGCGTTGCGTCGCCGGGTCGACTCCGGCGCGCTGCCGTTCCCACTCCTGCCGGAGGGCGAATGCATCCGGGCCACCGCGCTGGGCGCGTCCGAGTACAGCGTGCAGCTCAGCGGGAACACCGGCTGCATCACCGACCCCGACGCGCTGCTGCCGCGCCGCAACCTGCAAGTGGTGCGGCCGGATTACGAGCTCGGGGAGACGGTCGACGCGGCGGCGGTCGCGGCCGCGATCCGGCGCCACCTCGTCTCCCTCGACATCGGCCAGACCGACGCCGACGTCGCCCTGGCCATGTCATGGGATGGCCTGCCGAGCTATGACAGGCTCTTCCCCTTCGCGTGCGGCCTCCGGGACGGCCTCGCGGACCGGATCGCGCAGGGCAGACCGGTCTACGTCATGCTCGACGGGGACGTCGCCATGACGCTCGGCAGACTGCTACGGGAAGAGCTCGCGGTCACCAGCGAACTGCTGGTCATCGACGGTCTGAGCCTACGGGACTTCGACTACATCGACATCGGCCGAATACGCTTCCCGTCGAACACCGTGCCGGTCACGATCAAGTCGCTCATCTTCAACGAGGACCCCCGACACGACCGGCTACGGGACGAGTGACGGCGGCCACGGCGCAGAACGGCTGTCGACGACCATGGTGGGCGACGGCTTCGCGGGGTACGCCGACGTGGCCGTCGCGGCCCGGCAGCTCAGTGGCCGCTCTCCAGATTCGCCAGACTGGGATCCTGATCCTCCGCCACGCGAGCGGCGGTGCGCTGCAGGTGGCGGGTCATGATGGCGCGGGCTCGGTCGACGTCCCGCTGCTCGATCGCCTCGACGAGCTGGAAATGTTCCTGCGCGCCCAGGTGACCCATCAACGGCGCGGCGACTCGGGCCTGTTGGAGGGACATGAGCATGGGGCCGTGGAAGCTCTGCACCAGCATCTCGATCGCCGGGTTGTGGGTGGAGGAGGCAACCCGCACATGGAATGCCGCCGACATGGCCATGGTGTAAGAGCCGCTGTCCAGCGCGCTCAGGCCTTGCTCGACGAGGGCCCGCAGGTCCGCGATGTCCTCTTCGGTGGCACGCTCTACCACCAGCGGCAGGATGCCGAGTTCGAAGACCATGCGGGCCTCGGTGACGTTGCCGGCGGTCATCGGGGTCAGGGTCATCAGTTCGGCCAGCCCCTCCCCGATGCGTTCGCTGGACGGCTGGGTGACGAAGGAGCCTCCCCGAGCCCCGACGCGGATCTCCACCAGTCCGCTGGCCTCCAGCACCCGAAGAGCCTCACGGACCGTCACTCTGCTGACGCCGAACCGCTCGCACAGACTGCGCTCGCTGGGCAGCCGGTCGCCGGGGACGAGCTTGCCCTCCCTCATGAGGAGGCGCATCTGCTCCACGATGACCTCTGAGATGCGACCGACGCTCACCGGGCCGAACAAGTCCGCCGTGCTCCTGTCGCCCGGCGTCCCACCCGATGGGCCCAATGACATACCGCCGTCCCTTCACGATCTCGATCGTCTTCCGTACCTGCGTAATTGCATTGTAGCAGTAATGGTCTAACCAATACCCTCAGTAACCAGAGCCGATGAAGCCCGACCCCTCGCCGACACCGTGACGTTCGACGGCCGGACGATGCCCACTTCCGTACCGGGCCCGTTTTCAAGGCGCCGCACCATCAGTCCAATGGTCTGATGGTTTGCTATATTCTACCCAGGTACGGACCGCGGGTCGATGGACAGGGATCCGCCCGAGAACTTCTTTGACCGAGCCGTGTCGGCGGCCACGAGTGAGCGGGAGGGAACATGCCGCACATGCGGCTGCGGACGGTGACCCGGACCCAGGGGAACAACCGTGCCCTCAAGGAAGGCATGGTCACACCCAAACGGTTCGGCTTCGCCTTCGAGGAGGTCCCGGTTCTCGTTGACGCCTTCCGCCGGATGGTTCGGGGACTCGAATTCGACGTCTGCGAGATGGCGATGACGACCTACCTCTGTGCCAAGGCTCACGGCAAGCCGTTCACGGCACTGCCGATCTTCCTGGTGCGCGGGTTCCATCACGGCGCCATCGTGCGCAGCCCGGAGGCCGGCATCCGGGATCCGAAGGATCTCGAAGGCCGGAAGGTCGGGGTCAACCGCGGATACACCGTCACGACGGGCGTGTGGGCGCGCGGTGTCTTGCAGGACGAGTACGGTGTCGACTTGGACAAGGTGACCTGGGTGCTCTCCGGGGACGAGCACGTCGCCGAGTACCGCCCACCGGCCAATGTCGTGCCGATGCAACCGGGACGGCGCCTCGCCGATCTGGTCTCCGCGGGTGAACTGGCGGCCGCGATCGGTGTCGCTCCCAGCCCTCCCGACCTCGTGCCGCTCATACCCGACGCCGCTGAAGCCGGCTTCGCGGCGCTGCGCCGACGCGGCCACTACCCCATCAACCACCTGGTGGTCGTACGGGACGACCTGCTCGCGGCGCACCCCGAATTGGCCACCGACGTGTTCGAGGCCTTCACCGAGGCCAAGAACCTCTACGTCGACCGGCTGCGCCGCGACGCGATCGAGGCGCCGACACCGACGGATCTCATGTACCGGCGCGTCATGGAGATCACCGGTTCGGACCCGCTGCCCTACGGCATAGCGCCGAACCGCGCCGTCATCGAGGAGCTCATCGAGCATGCGACGAGCCAGGGCATCCTCGACCGGCGGCCCGCCGTGGAATCCCTGTTCGCGGAGAGCACGCGAGACCTGACCGGTTGAGCAGCCGGGCACACGGCGTACGCAAACCCACCAGTCGAACCGTTTTTGAGGATGATGGCCATGCGGATCGCTATCGCGGCGGATCACAATGGCTTTGCGTTGAAGGCGCGCCTGATCGCTCGGCTCACCGCGCAGGGTCACGATGTCGAGGACCGCGGCGCATACGGCGCCGATGGGGAGACGGTGGATTATCCGCCGCTCTGCGCAGACGTCTGCGGCCGGGTCGTCGACGGTCAGGCCGACCGCGCGGTCGTGGTGGGTGGCAGCGGAATGGGCGAGCTGATCGCCTGCAACAAGATTCGTGGTATCCGGGCCGGGCTGTGCCACGACCTGTTCACGACGGAGATCTCCCGTGCCCACAACGACGCCAACGTGCTCGTGATCGGCGCCAAGGTTCTCAGCCCGGAACTGGCCGACGAGATCACTGATCTGTGGTTCACCACCCCGTTCAAGGGCGGCCGCCACCAGCAGCGGCTGGACCAGATCACCGCGCTGGAGCGTGGCCGGCCTTTAACCTGACCCACAACCTGCCCGCACCGTGTCGGCCGGCCTCGGCGCCAGCCGACCGGCATGGCGCGGTTAGCCGGCCGGCACATTCGGGACAGGGCGTCCTGCACGGCCTCCCGGTCGAAGAGCCGTCGCGACATCCCGCCGACCATAAGCGGATTATCGTCGGAGGCCCAGCTCGCACGGGTGCCGGCGAACGCCCGCCCTCGGGGACCTCCTCGGCCAGGGCCGCCGGGATCCAGTACCGGCGGAACAGATCGCCCATCGGCGTACCTGAGCATCCGGGGTTGCGTCCACGGACCGCCCTCCAGTCGCCGAAACGGGCGGGTGGGAAGGTCACCGAGGGTCGGCGCACGGTAGTCCCGGCCGGTCGGAGGGGCCACCGTACCTGCCAACTCGCGCACCACCCCTTGCCGGCGGTAGACATCCCCGGCCAGGATCATTGGCATTACCAATGGACCACGCCTCGGGCCAAGAGGAACGCACCCCCCTGATGAAACTGTCACCGGCACTACGTCATCGCGACTTCAATCTCTACTGGTTCGGCGTGGTCTTCTCGCAGATCGGTACACGAGGAACGGTCGCGGCCAACCTTTACCAGGTCTACGAACTCAGCAGATCGACCACGATCACCGGCCTGGTCGGCCTGGCGCAGGCGGTGTCGCTGCTGATTCTGAGCCCGCTCGGCGGCGCATACGCGGACCGCCTCGACCGGCGCCGGCTCCTGCAGGCCACACAACTGGTCGCCCTGTTCGTCGCCGGCGCCCTGGCGGTGCTGACCGAGGCCGGCAAGGCGACGACCCTGGAGGTACTGGTGAGCGTCCTGCTCACCACCGCTGCCGGCACCTTCGACCAGCCCGCCCGACAGGCGCTGATTCCGGCCATGGTTCCGCGCAAGGAGCTGCCGCAGGCCTTCGCCCTGCTCAACCCGTCCCGCGAACTCGCCGTGCTGCTCGGCCCGGCCCTGGCCGGACTGCTCATCGCGGTGCACGGGCCCGGTCTCATGTATGCCCTCGACGCGGCGACCTACGCGGCGCTTGTCGTCGTGCTCGGGCTCATCCGCGCTCCCAGGCTCGTCCCCGAGGCGCGACAGCTATCCGTTTGGCGGAACATCGTCCAGGGCGCGGCCTTTGTCAAGGGACGTCCGGTGGTCTGGCTCATGATGAGCCTGGACCTGTCGGCCACGCTGTTCGGCGCGTACCGCGTGTTGCTGCCCGCCCTCGCACTCACGGTGCTGCACGCCGGCCCCACCGGCTACGGCCTGCTCTCCGCAGCCCCCAGCGCCGGCGCCCTGATCGCCACCTACCCCGTCTTCCGCGTCATGGCCCGAAGCACCGCGATCGGCAAAGTGGTGCTGGTGGCCTCGGCCGGCTACGGCGTCGCCACCATCGCACTGGCCCAGTCGCCCTGGCTACCGCTCGCTCTCGCCGCCGGCCTGCTGATCGGCGCCTGCGACGCGATGGCGACGACGATCCGCCAGGCGGCCGTGCAGCTGGAAACTCCCGACACAATGCGCGGCCGGGTCTCGGCCATCTACCAGATGGCCTCACGCGGGGGTCCCGCCCTCGGTGACGTCAACATCGGCTGGATCGCCGGCTTCCTCGGTCCGGCCGCCGCGCTGTCGTTGGGCAGCATCGTACCCATCGTGTACGCAGGCC
>JAOPYG010000203.1 GCA_025964685.1 Actinoallomurus sp.
CTGCGGCGGCGGCGCCGCCGCCTTGATGGGTGGACGTCGTGCGAACCATGGGCGTGTCCCGCCTCCACTTTCATGACCTTCGGCACACTGGCAACACGCTCGCCGCGGACATGGGCGTCTCGCTCCGGAACCTGATGGCACGCATGGGACACGACAACGAGCGGGCGGCGCTGATCTACCAGCACGCGTCGAACCAGGCAGACCGGAAGATCGCCGAGGGCCTGAGCGCACTCGTGGAAGGTGCCCGCAAGCCGGAGAACGGGGACGGCCCGGACGACGATGACGGGATGGCCGGCTCTCTGGTCCGCGTGGGCTAATGGCCCGGCGGCGGGAATCCGGCCCAAGACAAGATCAAAGCACAAGTTGGGGATCATGTCCCCGGCCTGGGCTTTCTTCGTCGGAGCGGGTGACGGGAACCCGCACTACCAGCTTGGGAATCGTCCGGTTCCCCGAGACCATGGGCGCTGACCTGCGGCTGGCGGTGATCACCCGTGCCCCCTGTTGACCCTTGATCACCCTGGCTAATTGCCCGCTAATTGCCCCGGTCCGGGACTGATCAGCGCAGCGACGTAGCCGATCGCTCATCCCCTGCGCTGACGGCGAGCCTCCCGAAGGGCGCCCCGTACGTTCCGGCACGTATGCCCAGATTCCCGCAGCGCTCCGATGCCCACGCACCGCCCCGGCGGCGATGGTTGATTCATGAATTAAGAACAGAACGCGACGCGTCCGGCATACCGGAACGCTGCGGCGCACGGTCCAGCCGAGCCTGGAGCTTCGGTGAACGTCCAAATCAAAGGTCTGACCTGCCGGTTGGGGCGGGCCAAGGCGGTGCGAGGAGTCGATCTGAGCATCGACACCGGGTGTTCGGGTTGCTGGCCCCAACGGGGCGGGCAACACCACCCTGCCCAGGGTAATCCCGCCCAGCTCCGGCACGATCCGGCTGCTCGGCCACGACGAGCGGGTCCTTATTGATGGCCGGGCCGGATCGAAACTACGCACCCTCTCGGGCGGGATGCTGCGCCGCGCCGGCATCGCCCAGGCCATCGTCAACGACCCACCGGGCTCGGGCATGCGACGATCAACCACACGGAGGTTCTAGTGTTCCCTCTCTTCAGTGTCATCGTGCTCTTCTTCGCCTTCAAGAGCATCAAGAACGTACCGGCGCTGCGACGCCTGAAGTGGCTCAGCGCCACCACCTGGGCTCTCAGCTGGTTCGGTCTCTGTCTGGAAATCTTCCTCTGGCACCACGTCACCACATCGCTGCAGCTCAATGGACCTAAGGCACCCCCGGGGTTCCCTGCTCCACAGCCCGGCGATTTCGTGATCTCAATTCTCATCGGCTCCGCGCTCGCGCCGCTCGCCTTCGTGACCGCGGTGGTCGCGGACCGGTGCGCAGCAGGCGGCATCCCGTGAGTTCCTAAGCCTCGATCCACGTGTGTCACGAACGCCGACCAGGGCCGCGCCGAGCACCCGCTGCCGGACCCCTCGGTGCGCCGCCTCGCCAGCTCGGTCATGGCCGATCCCGCCCACCTGGCCGACCAGCACTGCGTCTGCGCGACAAGCTCGCCGCTGACCGCTGTTGACCCTTGATCACCGAGGCTAGTGGCCCGCTAATGGCCCGGACGAGGCCGCGCACCCGGCTCCAGAGGCCGGTAGCGCACCGTGTGTTTATTGATGCTCTGACCTGCGAGACCGGCTGTCTTCGTCGTCCGTCGCCCGGACCCGAATCCGCACATATTCCGCGCTGCTGGTTTACATGGAATGTTGCGGTGATCGGGCCAGTAGCCGGCGGTATCGGATCTCGGTGGGGTCGAAGCCTCGCGTGCTGTCCTGCTTGACGGCACTATCGCTGTGCCATCCGGTGGTTTCGTAGAAACGCCGGGCACGTGTGTTGGTGTCCAAGACCCAGAGAGTGGCTTCGCAGTAGGAGGCCTGCGCCAGGGTGTCCAGGGCTGCAACCATGAGCGTCTTGCCGATACCGCCACCCCATACTTCTGGTGCCAGATAGATGCTGGCGATCTCCGCAACCGTGGCGGGATTCTGGTCCTGGTCTCGTGTGGGCACGAGACCGGTGAACCCGACCACATGGTGGTCGACCTCCGCCACCAAGAGCCCTCTCCTAGGCCAGCGGCTTTCAGCCAGCAGGCGCTCCCAGACGGGTTGCCGCTCGGCTGGATTCAGGCTGTCTAGGTAGTCCTGCGGGATTAGCCCACGGTAGGCCGCCTGCCAGGATCGAACATGGATGACGGCGATCGCTTCAGCGTCAGCGCTCTGGGCCCGTCGAACTCGCATCTGAACGTCATACCGCCAGGGAGCTGCCACGTCGAACCGATAACCATCTCTTGTCGCCGGGCGGCACTCGCCACCGTTCGCCCGCTGGGTCCTCCCCAGCCACCGACAGACCTAAAGGCGCGTGTGGCGCTGAGCGCTCCCCGAGCCTGAGGCCCCCGCCGGAGGCATGTCGTAAGAGATCCCGTGATTTGGTGAGTGGGACTGCTGTCCAATGCCGTAGCACCTGTAGGGCGAACGAAGAGAGTTGGCCGGCGGCTCTGCGACCGTTGTGTGCGGCGGCGGCGCGGGCCTGGTGGCGGTGCTGTAGAGCACCAACGGCGGCGGCCATAGTACGGCGGACCGCCCGACCGGCACGGCCGGAGGGACCGGCGCCCACGCCGCACGCCCGTAGGGCGTGCCGGAGCGGGCGGGGCGACGGCGGGACGGCCGCCGCCGCTTGATCCAATACAGCCAAATTCGGCAGAGTCTCGACACGTCGCGCGTTCGGTCTATAGTCCGGGTTCTGGTAGCGCTGATTCCCCGACCTTTTGGTTTCTCCGTCAGGTCTCGGCAGCCGAAACGCCAGGCCGCCGGCGACGGACGGCAGGTTACTTTGCCATGCCGTGGCCAGGGCCGTCCTCGTCCCGGCCTACGAGGCGTGCCCGGGCTGTCATTGGCCTCCCACCGGAACAGGAGCAGACCCGGTAGTTCCGCGGTCATCGCTGGGCTGCCGTGGAGATGGCGAGGGGATGGCGTTGTCGATGAGGACGGCGGCGATGGCGGCGGCGGTGGGGAAGGATTCACTGTTGAGGACTCGGGTGCGGGCCGAGGCGCCGTCGAGCAGTAGCGCCAGTTGTTCGCCGAGTTGTTCGGGGTTGGTGGCGCCGGCTTCGCGGGCGGTTTCGGTGAGCCGCGCGGCGATGGCGGTCTTGTAGTCGCGTGCGTACTGGGATGCGGGGTGTTGGGGGTCGTGGAGTTCGACGGCCGCCGCGATGTAGGGGCACAGGGGCGTGGACGCGGGCACCTCGAAGGAGGCGAGGAGTCGTTCGCGGGGTGTGAGGTCGGTGCGGTCGAACACTCCGGGCATGACGTCCGGATCGAATCGGCGCAGGTATTCGGCGACGAGTTCGTCCTTGCTGGTGAAGTGCTGGTAGGCCGTGCGCTTGGACACCTGGGCCACGGCGCAGAGTTGGTCCAT
>JAOPYG010000095.1 GCA_025964685.1 Actinoallomurus sp.
GTCGCCATGCGGGGGCGGCTCAAGGGGCCGCCGCTGGCCCGGGCCGAGGGCTGGCTGGCGTACGCGCTGCGCGCGGACGCGGCGGGCCGCAGCGCCCAGGCTCTCCTCGGCTGCCGGCGCGGCTTGGACCTGCTCGACCGATTTCGGCTCACGCTCGGCGCCACCGAGCTGCGGGCCCGGGCCACCGCGCGGGGCGGCGAGTTGGCCGCGCTCGCCCAGCGGATCAGCCTCCGTGCCGGGAACACCAGACGTCTTCTGGAGTGGAGCGAGCGCTGGCGGGCGACCACGCTCGCCGTCCCTCCTGCCAGGCCACCCGTCGACCCCGAACTGCTGCGCGACCTCACCGCCTTCCGGGAGATCCACAACCGGTCGGAGACGACCGGGAACGCCGAGCTTGCCCGGGAGCTGCGGCGGCTGGAGGGAAGGATCCGGGCCCGGTCGTACCGGATCACGAGCGAAGGCGGGACCGCGGGCCGCCTCCGCACCCGGGAACTCCTGGGCGCTTTGGACGACCGTACGCTCATCGAGATAATCCAGGTCGACGGCCGGTTGCACGTCCTGCTGTGCGCACGCGGGCGGGTCCGGAGATTTCCCGCCGGGCCGGCACACGACGCGCTGACCGAACTGGACCACGTGAGGTTCGGACTGCACCGGCTGTCCTACGACGCCTCGCCGGAACGCCTGGCGGTCGTCCAGGCGGGCGGGCGCCGCCTGCAGGAGCTGCTGCTGGGCACCGCGACGAAACATCTGGGCGCCGGCCCGGTGGTCATCGCGCCGCCCGCCGGCCTGCACGGTGTGCCCTGGGCCGTACTGCCCGCGCTCCGCGACCGCGTGCATACCACCGCGCCCTCGGCGGACGCCTGGCTGCGCACGCGGAACGCGGGTCCGGTCTCCGAGAGCGTGGTGCTGGTCCAAGGGCCGGACCTGGCCGGGGGGCGGGACGAGGTGTCCGCGCTCGCCACCATCCACGACAAGCCGACCGTGCTGGGCCGGGGCCAGGCGACCACCGATGCCGTGCTGGCCGCGATCGACGGCTGCGGGCTGGCGCACCTGGCAGCGCACGGCACCTTCCGGTCCGACAACCCGATGTTCTCCGCGCTGCGCATGGACGACGGCCCGCTCAGCGTCCACGACCTCGACCGGCTGCGCCACGCGCCGCGCCGGATCGTGCTGCCGAGCTGCGACTCGGCGAGGCTGGAGCGGGTCGGCGCCGACGAGCTGCTGGGCCTGGCCTCCGCGCTGCTCCCGCTCGGCACCGCCGGAATCGTCGCGGCCGTGGTGCCGGTCAACGACCAGGCCGCCGTACCGCTCATGCTCGCGCTGCACCAGGCGCTGAAGGACGGCCACTCCATGGCCGTGGCTCTGCACCAAGCACGGCGGCGAGTGCCGAAGGACCCGCTGCACCAGGTGACCGCGTTGTCCTTTGTCACGATTGGTGCGGCCTGACGCCCATCGCGATGCCTACGATGGGAGGCCCGATCACGGAGAAGCGCCAGTGCACACGGAAGATGTCGGCGGCCTGGTGACGTCGGCGGCTGATGGGGATGCGGCCGCCTGGACCGCGTTGGTCGCACGCTTCACCGGCCTGGTCTGGTCGGTGGCCCGTGGATACGGGCTGAGCCGGGAGGACGCCGAGGAGGTCGGCCAGATCACCTGGTTCCGGCTGGCCGATCACATCGGCCGGATCAAGCAGCCCGACCGCATCGGCGGCTGGCTGGCCACGACGGCCCGCAATGAGGCGCTCACGCTGCTGCGCGCAGGGCGTCGGGTCGGGCCGGTGCCCGACCCGGAGGTGTTCGCGCCCATGATCGACGAGCAGTCCCCGGAAGCCGCGATGCTGGCGGCCGAGGCGGACGCCGCGCACGCGGAACGGCTGACGCGGCTGTGGGAGGCGTTCCAGGACCTGCCGGAGCGGTGCCGGAGGTTGCTCCGGGTGCTGTCCGGCTCGCCGCCGCCGAGCTACGCTGAAGTGGCGGTCGCCCTGGAGATGCCGGTCGGCAGCATCGGCCCCACCCGGGCCCGGTGCCTCCGGCGGCTGCGCGACCTGCTGGCCGAACGCGGAGTGGACGGGGAGGCCGACGATGGATGACGACACCGCACTCGAGGCCGACCTGCGCCGCGCCGTCCTGCTGTACGACCCGCCTCCCGCCACGGCCGTCCGGGCTGCCGAGGCGGCCTTCGCGATCCGGTCGGTGGACGCCGAACTGGCCATGCTGACCTTCGACTCGCATGTGGCCGCCGGCGCGGTCCGTACGTCCTCGGCGCGGGACCGGCTGCTCACCTTCACGGCCGGGACGGTCAGTCTGGACATCGAGCTGCGCTACGACACCAAGCCGCACATCATCGGACGGCTCGACCACTCAGGCGAGATCAGGGTGGACGTACGGAGCGTGGAACGCACGGTCACCGTCACCACCGACGAGCTCGGCCGCTTCAGTGTCCGCTCGCTGGGGAAGGGTCCGTACAGCCTGCGCTGTCACCTTGACCCCGACATCGTCACCGAATGGTTCTCCTGACGCCACCTCGGTGAGCCCGGCTCACCCGAGCGGGTGACCTGCGCGTGAATTGAGTAGGGCCTACTCATGCGGCATCCCGGAGCATCCGGCCACGCTGAGTGAGACCGAGTCTCCGAACATGGGCAGGCCGTGATGGGTCTCAAACACGCTGGATGGGCACTGGTCTCCGTGATCTGCTGCCTCCTACTCGCCGCATGCAAGAGCGGCTCCCCGTCGAGCCCGCAGGGTGCGCCGCCTGGCCAGAACCTCCCCGGCGCTCCCGCCGGAAACGGCGGTGGGGGCCAGGGCGGCGACGGGAGCGGGAACGGGGGTGGTGTGCCCGTCGGCCCGTACAAGATCCCGGACATCGTCATCAAGGCCGGCACGGTGTACGAGGACATGGCCAAATGGCGCGAGCTGGAGAACGACTTCTGGAGCGCCTGTCCCGGTGGATCGCACTGCGTGACACCGGTGCTCACCCTCGTCGATGCCGCTGACAGCCTGTATCCGGCCTGCGCGATGACCGGTGTCCAGGTCGACGGGGTACCGATCACGACGGCGGGAACCCCGGTGAAGATGGGCAGCCGGATCGTCGTCTCGTTCAAGCGCCCATGCCCGGGCCTGGAAGGCGACGGGGGCGGCGGGGGCGGCGGGAGCCCGGGGTCCAGCGAGCCACCGCCCAGCGACGCGCCCGCTACCGGCGAGCCGAACACGCCGTGACCGATGCGCCGACGGCCACGACGACCGCCGAGACCGCGGGGCCGTCGGCGCGGCAGTCCGTTACCAGGATGCTCGGCGCGATCGTCGCGCCGTCGAGCATGGTCACCGCCCTGCTCTACTTCTTCGGCTGGTCGCACGCCTACTGGTTCTTCCACTACCTCGGCGTCGACTCGTCCGTGCTCGGCTTCGGCGCGGGTGACTACCTGATGCGGAGCATCGACACCCTGTACGTCCCGATGACCGTGACGGCGGCCGGGGGTCTGGTGGTGCTGTGGGGACACGCGCTCCTGCGGGCCCGGCTCGCCGCGGGGGCACGCCCGCGCCTGCTGCGCGTGCTCATTCCCGCCATGGCGGGAACCGGGCTGGTCCTCGGGGCCGCTGGGCTGTGGAGCGTCGTGACCCCCACCTTCCTGTGGGCCGACCTCGCCGTCGCGCCGCTGTGTTTGGTGATCGGTGTGTCCCTGCTCGTCTACACACTGCACCTGCGGTCGCTGCTCACGGGGGCCCCGCCATCCGGCGCGGTGGTCCAGGTCCTCCAATCGGCCGTGGTGTTCGTCCTGGTGGGCCTCGGCCTGTTCTGGGCGGCCGTCGACTATTCCGCCGCAGTCGGCCAGACACGCGCACGGAGCTTCGTCGCGAAGTTGCCCGCCGGGCCGGCGGTCGTGCTCTACAGCGACAAGAACCTGAGCCTGACCGCTCCTGGAATCACCACCACCCGCTGCCGCGATCCACGGGCCGCCTACCACTTCCGCTACGACGGCCTGCGGTTCGTGCTGCAGTCAGGCGACCAGTACCTGCTGCTCCCCGCTCAGTGGTCCCCGCGCGAGGGCGTGGCGCTCCTGCTGCCGCGCACCGACTCGGTACGGCTGGAGTTCACCCCGACGCAGAACCCCGCTCGGCCGGCCTGTTAGCACCCCCCTGTGTACGCCTGGACCCCCAGTTGAGTAGGGGCTACTCATGTGCGCCGACGGCCTGCGGGACCAACCTGGTCGTATCCCGATCGCGCCATCTCAGGAGGTATCCGTGGAGGTCACCGACCATCTCGTGTTACGGGGCCGTCTGGTCATCGTCGGGAAGGAGCCCGACGGAGACTCGGTCCGGTTCGTTCCCGACACCGCCGACCTGCTGCAGCGGCTGATCGGCGCGGAACGCATCCGGCCGTCCCACGACGGCAGCGTGCAGCTGCGGTTCGACGGGGTCGACGCTCCAGAACTGCACTACGGGAAGGCCGCACAACCTCTCGGCGTCACCGCACGGGATCAACTCCTCACCCGCCTCGGCTTCACCGACATCACCTCCGCCGGCGACACGTCGACCACCATCACCGTGGCTCACCCCTCAGGTGGTGTACGTGCCGCGGTCCTGTCCACCATGGCCGAATCCCACGGCCGGCCGGTCAGCTACGTCATCGTCGGCGACGATGACACGCTGCCGCCCGATGGGGCCCGCCTGCCGGCCGGTCCGGACCTGCTCGCACGCACGGTCAACGCGTGGCTGCTGAGCGAAGGTCTCGCGTACTACACCGCCTACACCTCCACACCCGCCGCCCATCGGGACCAGTTGCGCGAGATCGCGCGCACCGCGCGCGACGAACCGGCGGGGGTGTGGGCCCAGGACACCACCGCCGGGTTCGACCTGAAGGACCCGTCCTCGATCGGCCCCGCCGGGCAGCTGATCCTGCCGAAGCTGTTCCGGCGCTGCACCGACTACCTCGGCGCGGTCTCCGCGGGGTTCACCGGCGACCTGGCCACCTGGATCGTCACGGTCTCCGCCGACCCCCACCACAACGAGAACGACGGCGTGCTGCTCGGCGGCACCCAGCTCAGCCTGTCCGACCTGCTCATACAGCAGGACCACCACATCATCTTTCAGGCCGACCTGCTCGACATCACCTTCGTCGAGAAGTGAGAGCAGGGCATACGTACAGGAGCTATGAAATGACTGACTTTGTGTCCGGAGTCGGGCCGCTGTTCGGTCCGGACTTCGTCGTCGTCACCGTCAACGACGAGACCGGAAAGAAATTCGACGTGCAGGTGTACCCCGACGCGCACAATCCCGAGTTGCGCCGGGCCGGTCAGCCCACGCAGTACTACTTCCAGCCCGCTCAGGTCTATCTCGCCCGCAAACACGACTTCCCCGACGACTTCGACTTCGAGATGACCCTGTTCAAGGGCCTGATGTCGGAGGAGACCAACATCACCCCGGCCGAGTTGACCGGTACCGAACTGGGCGGCGGATTCTGCACGTTCTCCACGACGTTCGGCATCCCCGACAGTGTGATCGACGGGGTCATCGAAAAGCTCAAGCGCCGCGAACACGCCGCCCCGAGCCCCCGGTCCGCGCCGTTCTTCAACTACGAGGCCAACGACGCCGAACCCCTCCTGGGCATCGTGCCGATCACGAACAGCACCGTTGTGTGCGCGGTTCAGGACCCCGCGGCGTCGGGCGGTCAGATCGTCATGACCGCCCAGTACAGCGGCAAGGGCAGCATCGAGCAGCACGGCATCTGCACGTTCCTGATCAGCTGCAATCTCTTCGCCGCCGGGGAGATCGCCGGCGCGCTCAAGGCCGGCGCCTCACCCCCGTTCACGGTCACCAACATTCTGCAGGAGGCCTTTTACATCAACGGCGTCACGGTTGAAGTGAATGTCGACGTCGACAAGGTGTACGACTCGTTCTCGGCCGCGCTGTCGGCCGGCGGCCTGTTCGGGATCATCGACATCAACGCCGAGTACGCCTACAGCTCCTGCCTGACCACCGGCGGCATCACCACCCACATCACCGAGAACGGCGCGGTGCTCGACGACGCCACCAAGAAGTGGGTCACCGAGAACGTCGACCTCATGAAGAAGACCGCGATGGACCTGGTCAAGCAGGAGATCTTCGACTGGGATCCGGCGAAGAGCGACTCGAAGGCGTCAGCCGGCCGCGGGTGGTTCAGCGAAGTCTTCGGCGGCGCGTCGGTGTCGCTGAAGTCGACCTACGAGAAAAAAGGCGTCCACTTCAGCCAGGAGCTCATCCTCGACGAGACGATCGCCGTCGGGCACACGGTCAGCGGCGACCTGAACGACCTGCTGCCGGCCGTGCGAGCCGACCTCAACAAGTACCTGTTCATCGTCGACATCGGCGAGTTCTTCAAGAAGGTCCAGGTCGCCGCGGCCTGCAAGGTCAACTTCGACGAGAAACTGCCCGACGGCACCGTCCTACGGGATCCGATCCAGGCCGTCCAGATCGAGGTCGGCTACCCCGACTTCTCCAGCCCGGTCGAGAACGGGCAGCCCAACCTGCGGATGCTCGCGCAGGGCAGCCACTACGTCGTCGGTGAGACCACACCGAAGGGGCCGGTGCAGCCCGCGATCTGGACCGCCGACAACGCGAACGACATCGTCAACATCTCGTTCCTGCGCCTCGACGACCCCGTGGAGGGCTGGCCGAAGGACCAGGTGAAGCTGCGGCGCAAGCTGATCTTCGATGGGGAGGACCCCCGGGTCAATCTGTCACCGGCGATCACCCCACACGATCCGGCGGTGGCCGAGATCGAGGAACTGGTCACCGACCATGGTCCCGTGCTGACCGCCAGCGCGGTCGGATACGTGTTCGTCCGGTTCATGGTGCATCCGCTGATCCTGCCGCCCAATGTCACCGTGTCGATCACACCGGCGATCGGGCAGGACACCTTCCCGCCCATCTCAGTCACCAAAGAGAACCAGAAGAACGCCTTGTGGGAGGTGTACTCGGACAAGTACGTCCAGGCGAGCGAATTCACCTACACCATGACGGTCGAAGTGGACGGGCCGAGCTTCACCGACGAGCCGGTCGTCTATTCGACCACCGCGCCGATCAAAGTCGCGGTACCGCAGGGGCGCATCAAGTACGCGCCTCAGCTTCACGCGCCGCTCCCGGCCGCACCCGCCGACAAGGTGGCGACCATCAACGACTACGTCAACAAGGCCGTCGCCGCCGCCAGCAGGTGAACGCGGCGCGAAGAGACAGGATCAGCCATGCCATCAGCGGAGCAACTCGCTCACATCCAACCCAACGACGGTGACGGAGCCTCGGTCGTCGAGAACGACGACGGCTCCACCCAGACGACGTGGCCCGACGGCACGGTACGCGTCGACGAGGTCGACGGAACCGTCATGGTCACCTTCCCGGACTTCTCGGTGCTCAACATCGAGATCGACGGAACACGCACGCTGAACGACGTCAACGGCCGGCCGCTGGATCCGGCGACCGGGGAACCACTGTCCGGTTCGCCGGGGGAGGAGACCCCCACCCCGCCGCCGACCACGGTGGAACAGCTCAGCGAACTTCTCGACGGGGTCAGCGCGATCGCCGATCTCGCCGGCGCCAAGGGCGTTCTGCGCGCGTTCGGTGTCGCCGCCGTGGTCGACCAGGAGTACGGCGCGTTGTCCGAGCTGGCGATGGCGTTCGGCGAAGCCCTCGAAGGCGAGCTGTCCCCGGTCAACTGGTTCACACAGCCCCTGAAGATGCTGCTCGCCGTGATCAAGGCCATCGAGACCGAAGAGCGCGGCACGGCGATGCGGTCCTGGTGCTACACCGTGGTCTACGACGCGCTGGGCATGGGCAGCCCTCCAGAGCCGGCGTTCTCGGGAAGCCTCGGGGGACCCGATCAGGACGCACTCGACCAGGAATGGTGGGACGACGCCCGCAAGAAGGCCGAGGAGCAGGTTGCCGACGGCCAGGACGGAGTCGCCCTGCGCAACCGGGTGATGCTGGTCATCGCCAAATGCGGCGGGGATGCGTCGTCGGCGGTCACCGAGCTGTGGGCGGCGGCGTGCCGGAAATCCGGCGACGACGGCTCCGCCGGCCTGCTGGCGGCATACCCGCGACTGTCGTGGCCGGAGCCGACCGGCGCCTGACCGCAGGCCCCACGTGGAACTCCCGATGCGCCGTCCGTTCCGGAGGCGCATCGGGTTACCCCCTGGCTCACCGCTCCGAGGGAGGACACCATGACCGAACTGCCCGTACCAGACCCCTCCGAGATAGAGAACGAATTCAATGCGGCATTCGACGAGTTCATCGCCGCCGGGCTCGCGCCGTGGCTGGTCGCGCGGACAGGCGGCGGGCTCCCTTCGGTGCCGAGCGACGAGGTCGCCGCCACGCTGCCCGACTACGCGCTGGATGTGCCGCGACTCGAAAGCGGTCTTTCCCGCGATATGTTGGGCGGCGGCCATGGTGAATGGTTCCTGCCCGATTTCGCGTTGTTCGCCGATGCCGATCCGGCGTTCAGCTTCGCGGTAGCCCAGACCGGTGACGTCGCCGGAGACGGGGGACCGTTCAACCGGGCGACGCTCAGGCTGTCGCTTCGCGCGGTCATGCCGGCCGGCGTTGCCGGTTCTCCCCGCTCCGAGCCCTTGCGGCAGGTTCCGGATATGATCCCCGCGCTCACCCTGACCGTACCCGTCACGAAACCGGACGGATCGGTCGGCACCGAGGCCGTGACGGGCACCGTGACCCCGAGGCCCGGCGATGGGTTCCTCGCGACATTCAATCTCGCCGGCTCGGTGGTCGAGGCCGCCTATGTGCACCTGACCCATCGCGGCGGGGCGGAACTGGAGATCGCGGCGACCTACACCGCCTACCAGACGACCCTCATCACGGCTCCCGACGTTGGATTCCCGGTTCACGGGCCGGTTTTCCACGGCTATCAGTTCGAGGTGTTCGGCGACGGCGGTATCACCCCCGGAGCTCCCTTTGAGCCTGTTCACCCGATGCCGGGTACGTACCGGTTCTTCCCGGTCACCGCGCGCTTCCCGCGCACGGTCCCGATCGGCCTGGCCTTCAACACCGACGTGTACCGAAGCCGGTTCACGATAACGGCCGAGAAAATGACACGGCCCATCATCGACGCCAACGACCTCAACCAGTTCGCCGGTCCCCGTTCGGAGTACCGGGAACTGACCACACTCGGCGACGTGACGGCGAAGTATCCGTCGCTGCGGCGACTCTATTTCGGACAGGTCAGCGGCACGGTCGTCGCGGTGCCGGCCACCTACGGAATCCTGCGAACCGCAGAGGGGCTCCTCGCGACCTGCGACTCAATCGTCGACGACTCACCGGGGACCATCACCGGTTGCCGCTTCCACTTCACGTTCACCGTCTTCCCGCTGGCCGACCCCATCGACCTCGCCCGGTTGCGCGCCGATGTTCCCGGCATCCCCGAGGCCGCCGGCCGTACATTGCGGGTCGGCCTGCCCGTCGGCTTGGATCCACGC
>JAOPYG010000101.1 GCA_025964685.1 Actinoallomurus sp.
CACCGAGATCTGGGAGCGCACCAGGTCCGTCATCGAGACCGCGCTGCACGGCGCCAACCTCACCGCCGCCGACCTCGCCGCGCTCGGCATCACCAACCAGCGCGAGACCGCCGTCGTCTGGAACCGCCGTACCGGGCGCCCCTACTACAACGCGATCGTCTGGCAGGACACCCGTACGGACCGCATCGCCTCGGCGCTCGACCGCGACGGACGCGGCGACGTCATCCGGGCCAAGGCCGGACTCCCGCCGGCGACGTACTTCTCCGGCGGCAAGATCCAGTGGATCCTGGAGAACGTCGACGGCGTACGCGAGGCGGCCGAGGCCGGCGAGGCGGTGTTCGGCAACACCGACACGTGGCTGCTGTGGAACCTCACCGGCGGCATCAACGGCGGAGTGCACGTCACCGACCCGACCAACGCCAGCCGTACGATGCTGATGAACCTGGAGACGCTCGAATGGGATGACGAGCTCCTGTCGTTCTTCAACATCCCACGCGGGATGCTCCCGGAGATCAAGCCGTCGTCCAACCCGGACTTCTACGGCACGACCCTGGCGAACGGCCCGGTCGGCGGCGAGGTGCCGCTGTCCGGCATCCTCGGCGACCAGCAGGCGGCGACGGTCGGGCAGGTCTGCTTCGCCCCCGGTGAGGCCAAGAACACCTACGGCACCGGCAACTTCCTGCTGCTCAACACCGGTACCGAGGTCGTGCGCTCCAAGAGCGGTCTGCTGACCACGGTCTGCTACCAGTTCGGCTCGGACGCTCCGGTGTACGCGCTGGAGGGTTCGATCGCGGTGACCGGATCGGCCGTGCAGTGGCTGCGCGACCAGCTCGGCATCATCTCCGGCGCCTCGCAGAGCGAGACGCTCGCCCGGCAGGTGGAGGACAACGGCGGCGTCTACTTCGTGCCCGCGTTCTCCGGCCTGTTCGCCCCGTACTGGCGGTCCGACGCGCGCGGCGCGATCGTCGGCCTGTCCCGCTTCAACACCAACGCCCACCTGGCCCGCGCCACGCTCGAGTCGATCTGCTACCAGACCCGCGACGTGGTCGAGGCGATGCGGCAGGACTCCGGCGTCTCGCTCGACGTCCTGCGCGTCGACGGCGGCGTGACCGCGAACGAGCTCTGCATGGAGATGCAGGCCGACATCCTCGGCGTCCCGGTGTCCAAGCCGGTCGTCGCCGAGACCACGGCGCTCGGCGCTGCGTACGCCGCCGGGCTGGCGACCGGCTTCTGGCAGACGACGGACGAGCTCAAGCAGAACTGGAACGAGGCCAAGCGCTGGGAGCCGCGGTGGAGCGACGAGCAGCGTGCCACCGGCTATACCGGCTGGAAGAAGGCGGTCGAGCGCACCCTCGACTGGGTGGACGTGGACTGACCTCCTGACCGGGCGGGGCGCCGACGGTGCCCCGCCCGGCCACCCGTCCTGTTTCCCCGACCCTCCGAAGCTTCGAGGAGCCCGACGATGAACCCCGCATCCCTGGGGCCTGCCTACCGCGCGAGTGCCGTGCGCGACCTGGCGGACCAAGAGTTCGACGTGCTGGTCGTGGGCGGCGGCGTGGTGGGCGCGGGAGCCGCGCTCGACGCGGTCTCGCGCGGCCTGTCCGTGGCGCTGGTCGAGGCCGCGGACTGGGCGGCCGGCACCTCCAGCCGCTCGAGCAAACTGATCCACGGCGGCCTGCGCTATCTCGAGCAGCGCGACTTCCATCTCGTACGCGAGGCGCTTCGGGAGCGCGCCCTGCTGCTGACCAGGATCGCGCCGCATCTCGTCCATCCGGTCCCGTTCCTGTTCCCGCTGAAACACCGGATGTGGGAGCGCCTCTACGTCGGCGCCGGCATCGGCCTCTACGACACGATGGGCGGTGCCGGCGCCGTGCCCCGGCACCGGCACCTGAGCCACCGCCGCGCTCAGCGGATGGCGCCGGCCCTGCGCGGCGACGCCTTCGTCGGCGCGATCCAGTACTTCGACGCCCAGGTGGACGACGCGCGTTTCACGATGGCGCTCGCGCGCACCGCCGCTGGCTACGGGGCCACGGTCGTGAGCCGGGCGCGCGCGACCGGTTTCATCCGCGAGGGCGAGCGGGTGACCGGAGCCCGCATCCACGACCTGGAGAACGACCGGGAGCTGACCGTGCGGGCCCGCGAGGTGATCAACGCGACGGGCGTGTGGACCGACGAGACGCACCGGCTGGCGGGGGCCCGTGGCGACGTGGAGGTACGCGCGTCCAAGGGCGTGCACCTCCTGGTCCCGCGCGACCGCATCCGCCTGGACACGGGTCTGATCATGCGCACGGAGAAGAGTGTGCTGTTCGTCATCCCGTGGGGCCGGCACTGGATCATCGGCACGACCGACACGGCATGGGACCTCGGCAAGGCCGAACCGGCCGCCAACGGCGCCGACGTCGACTACCTCCTGGACCACGTCAACTCCGTGCTCACCATCCCGCTGGTGCACGACGACATCGAGGCGGTGTACGCGGGCCTGCGCCCGCTGCTGTCCGGCGGCGCGGACGAGACGACCAAGCTGTCCCGCGAGCACACGGTCTCCCAGCCGGTGCCCGGCCTCACCGTGATCGCGGGAGGGAAGTTCACGACGTACCGGGTGATGGCCGAGGACGTGGTGGACGTCGTGGCGGGCCGCCTGCCCGTGAACGTCCCCGGCTCGGCGACGCACCGTCTCCCGCTCGCCGGCGCGGTGGGCTACGAGGTGCTGTGGAACGACCGCCGCCGGCTGTCGGCACGCGCCGGCCTGCACGTGGCGCGGATCGAGCACCTGCTGAACCGCTACGGCTCATGCGTCGGGGAGCTCCTGGAGCTGATCGAGGCCGACCCCTCGCTGGGCGAACCGGTCCCCGCGGCGGCCGACTACCTGAGTGCCGAGGTGGTCTACGCGGTGACGCACGAGGGTGCGCTGCACGTCGAGGACGTCCTGCGGCGCCGCCTGCGCGCCTCGATGGAGGAGTGGGACCAGGGCGCCGCGGCCGCACCGGAGGTGGCCGCCCTCATGGCGCCCTACCTCGACTGGGATGCCGAGACGGTCAAACGCGAGACGGAGCACTATCTGGGCCAGGTCGAAGCCGAACGCCAGGCCCGCCGCGAGCAGGACGACACCGCCGCGGCGGCCGCCCTGCGCGACGCACCGGCCCTGTTCCCGGACCGGGCGGCCTCCTGACGGGGAGACACGTCACATCGTCGCCGAGCGTCTGGACGGCGGTGCCCATGAACGGCGGTGGGGCCTCGTACCGAGGTGGTACGAGGCCCCGCCATAGATCACCGGGTGGCTGCGGGGATTCCGTCAGCACCAGTCCCAGTCGTCCCAGTCGTCGCAGCAGTCCCAGCCGCAGCCCCACCATGAGACCAGGTGGCTCGTGAGATGCTGACCGGTCACCGGAGCGTTTGTCGTGGCCGCGCCGGCAGGGGTCGCCGCGCCCATCGTGAGTGCGGCCGCGCCCGCGAAGGCCGCACCGGAGATGGCTACCGCGAGTCGCTTCGAAATTGCCATGAAAACTACCTCCCTGGTTGGTCCCGACGGCATGACGGTTCAGTGTCAAGCCAGGTAATTTGTGCCTTTTATGGCCTCATCACCTAATTCAACCTCGCATGTCCGGAACGTCAGGGGCAATGGGGAATAAGGGGTATATGCCACATCTTGACCACTATTGGGTGGGTTTGGCAGAGCCGCTTCAACGGCATGGCCCGGCCCATGTATTTCCATGGTCGATTCACGAGAGACGCGCCGGTATCGGCGTACGGCACGACTGGGCGGGACCATCGGCGCGGAGCGCCGGACCGTCCGGCCCTGAGTAACGGCATCGGCCACCCGTTGTGATGGAGACAGGTCAGGGTGAGGAGGCCGGTCATGAGTGCGATCATCGTGGGCACCGACGGTTCGCGGCACAGTTTGCGGGCGGTCGAGTGGGCGGCCGACGAGGCCACGCTCCGCGGGTCCTCTCTGCGGATCGTGCATGCCGTCGCACCCTGGCTTTACGACAAGAACGTCGATCCACGGCTCCTGGCCGTGCGCGGCTGGATTCTCGCCGGGGGCGAAGAATGCCTCGGGACGGCCGTCGAAGCCGCCCGAGCACGTGCGGCCGACCTCGACGTGTGCGGCGAGATGATCTCCGGCGGCGCCTCGCGGGCCCTTCTGGACCAGGCGCGGAACGCCTCCCTCACCGTGCTCGGCAGCCATGGTGTGGGCACGGTCGCGGGACTGCTCCTGGGATCGACCGCCCTGCAGGTCGTGGCGCACACCCCCGGACCCGCCGTCGTCGTACGCCACTACGAGCCCGTCACGTGGCAGGAGATCGCCATCGGGATCGACGCGCCGCCGATTGAGGAGCCCGCGCTCGCCTTCGCGTTCGAGGAGGCGAGCCTGCGCGGCGCGCGCCTGCGGGCCGTGCACGTCTGGTCCGACCCCGGTGCGACCGGACCCTGCGGCAGGACGCCCCTGTTCTACAACCCCGAGACGGTCGCCGCGGAGCACGCGCGCCGGCTGAACGACGCGCTCGCCGTCTGGCGGGAGAAGTATCCCGACGTCGAGGTCGTCGCCGAGGTGGTGCACGGGCGCCCGGTCCGGATCCTGGCCGGCGTGTCCGCGCGGACCGATCTGCTGATGGTGGGCACGCGCGGCCGGGGCGGGTTCGCTGGACTCGTGCTCGGCTCGGTGAGCCACGGTCTGCTGCACCACGCGCACTGCCCGCTCGCCGTCGTCCCGTCCGGCACTCCCCATTGACGCGGTACGCGCACCGGCCGCAGGTCCCGCGTCGCCGGGACCTTCGTCTCTGCCCATCCCCGGTCAGGGGTGGTGCGCTGAAGAACTGAAGACCTACGACCGGCGAGGAGCGCACATGGATGCCGTCGAGACACCGCGTGCGGACAAGATCGCGCAGTTTCTCGTCGACGCCGCGGTGTGGGCACCGTCCGTGTACGACACGCAGCCGTGGTGGTTCGGCACGCACGGCTCGACGGTCACCGTGCACGCCGACACCGAACGCAGGCTGAACGTGGCCGATCCGCACGGCCGGGAGATGTACATCAGCTGCGGCGCGGCGCTGTACACACTGCGCCTCGCCGTGCGCAACCTCGGCCGGATGCCCGCGGTGCGGCTGATCGCGGACCAGCGGCGGCCCGGCCTGATCGCCGACGTCGGAGTCGGCCCGCCGCAAGCGGCCACGGGGGAAGACCGGCAGATGTACGAGCAGGTCAGGCGCAGGCACACGCACAGTGGCGGATTCCGGCCGAGCGGCCTGCCCATCGGCCTGCTGCAGGCGCTCCGCACCCACGCCTACTGCGAGCAGGTATCGCTCCGGGTCGTGGCCGACCCGAGGGTGCGGATCGCGCTCGCCGCCCTCACCGAGGCCGCCGAGCAGGTACAGCGCCAGAACCCGGCGTACGTCGCCGAGGTCGCCCGCTGGGCCGCGGTGTCCGCCGGCGTGCCTGAGGAGACCTGCCCGCGGGAGTCGGCGCATCTAGACGCGGACTTCGCCGGTTGCGACTTCGCGCGCGGCCAGGGCTGGGGCCAGACGGGCAGTGAGCAGCGGGACGCGACGGGGGTCGTGGCCGTCCTGCTGACCGAGGCGGACGAGCGGGACGACTGGCTGTGCGCCGGGCAGGCACTGCAGCGGATCCTGCTGTGCGCGGCGGAGTACGACGTATCGGCCGCCTTCCACAGCCAGGCGCTGGAGGTGCCGGAGTTGCGGGAGTTCATCCGGACGCGGTTCTGTGACGGCGCCCATCCGCAGATGATCATGCGGCTGGGGATCGCCCACGCCGGTGTGGCGCGCCGGTCCGTCACCGAGCTGACGAGGGCCGAGCTGTAGGCCTCACTCGTCGCGTGACCGGTTACCGCCGGCCTTGATGTGGGCCACGAAGGCCGCTGCCTGCGTACGACGGCGCATGTCGAGCTTGGTGAACAGGTTCGAGACGTAGTTCTTGACGGTCTTCTCGGCGAGGAAAAGGCGTTCGCCGATCTGGCGGTTCGTCAGGCCCTCGCCGATGAGCTCGAGGATCTGGCGTTCCTGATCCGAGAGGGTGGACAGGGGATCCTTGCGGTTCTGCCGTTCGCGGAGCCGGTGGAGCATCTGCGCGGTGCTGTGCGGGTCGAGCAGTGACTGCCCGGAGGCGACGGTGCGGACGGCGGAGACGAGATCCGAGCCGTGGATCTGCTTGAGCACGTATCCGGCGGCGCCGGCCATGACCGCGTCGAACAGGGCCTCCTCGTCGGAGAACGACGTCAGCATCAGGCAGGCCAGGCCCGGCAGCCGGGATCGGATGTCGCGGCAGACGCTCACCCCGTCGCCATCGGGCAGGCGCACGTCGAGGACGGCGACGTCGGGCCGTACCGCGGGGATCCGGGCGATCGCGTGGGCGGCCGTGGCGGCCTCACCCACGACCTCGATGTCGGATTCGGACTCCAGGAGCGCGGCGACACCGCGCCGGACCACCTCGTGGTCGTCGAGCAGGAATACCCGGATCGTCATGCGTGGCCCCGTCATCCGTGCGGGCCGGCGGTCCCGGCCTGTGTCCTCACGTTAGGAGGCGTTCCGCGGATCAGAGCGGTACGAACGTCGGCGATCCTCGGGACCAAGGTCCCTGGCGCTTTCGCCACGCCGTGATCCGGGGCTACGGCAGGCCGGTCCAGCGGGGCGCGACCGCCACCCATTCGCGTTCCCACAGCTCGAGGCGGCGGCGGTCGAGACGCCGCTCGATCAGGGTGCGGGCGGCCGAGTGCGCCAGTCCGAGAAGGGTGACCGCCGTGAGTGCGGCCATGACGCTGTCGGCGATCGTCTGGGAGTGCTTGCGCGGCCGCGTGGTCAGGCGTCCCGGCTGATCGATCCAGATGGACCGGTGCGTGCCCACGGTGTCGCCTTCGACGGTCGGGACGACGGCGGTATGGGCGGCGCCGGCGGGGTCACGCCAGCCGATCCGCACGGTCTCGTCGAGAACCCCGCGTGAGCCGTTCGGTGAGTCGTCGACCACCACGGCGTCCGCCCGGTGACGGGTGCGCGACTGCACGCGTTCGGCGCGCAGACCGGCGTTTCCGGCCAGGCGCGCGGTCACGACGACCGTGAGCGGCGCGAGGATGAGGAACAGTGAGCCGAGGACGAGCACCAGCCGTACGTGGACGCGGTCGATCGGGCGTCGCAGCGGATTGCGGTCGGGACGCAGGTAACGGACGACGCCGAGCAGCTGAATCGTGAAGGTTCGCATAGACACCTCCGGCCTTTCTCCGCAGAGTAGGCCGTCCGGGCCTGCCCCGGGAGGGGCGCTGGTCCCCGGATGAGCACCCGAGAGTCACCCGGAGGCCCGGCCTTTGGCCCCTGTCGCCTTCCGCCGGGGACCACCCGCCGTACGGGCCTCAGGGCGACCGGGCCGGTGGCGTGGGACTTTCGGCTCTTCCGGCGCGACGCCGGCGCGGGGACCGTTGAGCGGGGGGGAGGGGGAGGACATGGACCGCTTCGACGCGTCGTACGTGCTCGTCGGCTACGACGGGTCGGCCGCCAGCGAACGCGCCCTGCGCTGGGCCGTCGAGGAGGCGCGGCTGCGCCGCATGCCGCTGACGGTCTGCCACTCCTGGCACTGGCCGTATCCGGTTCCGCCATCCGGGCCGTCGGCGCTGGATACGGTGCGCAAGATGGCCCAGCACACGCTGGACAAGGGCATGCTCATCGTCCGCGAGGCCTCCGCGCGGACCCCGTGCCAGGGACGGCTCGTGTCCGGCCCGGCGGCGGCGGTGCTGGTCAACCAGTCGAGGGACGCGTCGCTGGCGGTGGTCGGCACGTACGGCCAGGGCGCCTTCGCCGGACTGACGGCGGGGTCGTCCGCCGTCCAACTGCCCGCGTACGCGCACTGTCCGGTGGTCGTGGTGCGGGGCACCTGCGACCGCAGCCGTCCGGTCGTGGTCGGGGTGGACGGCTCGGCCGCCTCCGACGCCGCTCTCGCCTTCGGTTTCGAGGAGGCGGCGCTGCGTGGTCAGGCGCTGCGGGCGGTGTTCGGGTGCTGGGAGCCGGAGGCGATCGCCTCCGCCGAGATGGGCATGATCGCCAGTCCGGACGAGCTGCGCATGATGGCCTCCGGTCGGCTGGAGCGGACCGTGTCGCCCTGGAAGGAGAAGTATCCCTACGTCGACGCGGACACCGTCCTGTCCTTGCGGACTCCCCGGCACGCGCTGATCGAGGCCGCTGCCAACGCCGCGCTTCTCGTGGTGGGCGGACGCGGGCTCGGCGGGGTCACGGGGCTGCGGCTCGGCGCCGTCAGCGCCGCCATGCTCCAGCATGCCCCGTGCACGGTGGCGATCGTACGGCCACGGCTCTGACCGGCAGGTAACTCGTGCGGCCATCGAGGTCGAGAGTCCCGGTGACCGGGGACCTTCGCCGGTCACGCCACGCGCGACGGGCGACGATCCTCGAGAGAGTAAGGACATGACAGGGGGCAACCAAGATGACCGCGGAGCCCGGAATGCGGCCGTCATCGGCCACGGTCCGCACGGTCCTGCCGGAGGCCGGGAGCGTACTGGCCGTCGTGGCACGGCCCGGGGATGAGGCCTGTTATCTGGGAGCGGTGCTCGACGCCTTCTACTGCGGGGGCAGCGAGGTGAGCGTGCTGGCCTTCAGCCGTGGAGAGGCGTCGCCGTACAACGACTCGATGGAACAGCTGGGCGCGATCCGGCCGTTCGAGTTCGACGCCGCCGCGTCGGTGCTACGGGCGGCGCACTGTCTGCTGGCCGACTATCCCGAGGCGGAGCTGCGCCGGCTCCCGGTCGCGCGGCTCGCCGAGCGCGTGATTCGCATGGTGCAGGAGTGGCGGGCGGACCTGCTTTTGACCGTCGACGGCCGCCTGGGCGACCGCATCGCCGCGTGCGTGGCCTGCCAGGCCGGCCGTGAGCTGTCCGTACCGGTGCTCGCCTGGACGCTGCCGCACGAGGTGGCCAAATCTGTACGGGAGGCCACCGGCCTGCCCGTGACCGGCGACGCGGGGCTGCGGATCGACTTCGAGCTCCGGGTCCACCGGACGATCCAGCGGTACGCGATGCGCGCGCACTGCAGCCAGTCCGGGGGCGATGGCACCCAGCTCGCCCGGCTCGACGTCCAGGGCGACCACGAATGGCTGCGCTGGCTGGTCCCCGGCGCGGACGCGCCTGAGGGGGCCCGGACATGATCATCGGGGTGTCGGTCGGGGAGGTCATGAGGAAGCACGTCGTCGCCGTACGGGAGCAGGCGAGGTTCACCGAGATCGTCGCGGCGATGCGGCGCTTTCACATCTCGTCGATGCCCGTCATCGACGCGCAGGAACGCGTCATCGGCCTGATCTCGAACTACGATCTGCTGCTCGGCGACGAGTCCCACGATCTCGGCCAGGGGGGCGGTGGCCGGCTGGGCCGGTTGTTCCGCCGCGACGGCCGGTACGGGGGCTCCGGCAAGATCGCCACGGATCTGATGACGTCGCCGGCCGTCACGGTCACCGCGGCGACACCTGCCCGCGAGGCGGCGCGCGTGATGTACCGGAACCGGATCCACCAGCTTCCGGTGGTGGAGGCCACGAGCGGCCGGCTCACCGGGGTCGTCACCCGATCCGACCTGCTCGCGGTGTACGAGCGGCCCGATGAGGACATCCGCCGCGAGGTTCTCCACGACATCATCGAGCAGACCCTCGAGATTCCGTCCGGGCGGCTGAAGGTGACGGCCGTGGGCGGCACCGTGACGCTCAGCGGGCGGCTCGAATGCCGCTCGTGCGCGCTGCGCCTGGCCGAGGCGGTCTCGCATGTGGGCGGCGTGATCACGGTCATCGACCACCTGACGTACGAGCGCGACGACACCGTCGCGAAGGCTCCGCCCCGCGTGTGAGTCCGCTGGGGCGTGTCTGACACGTCCCGTTCGTCACGCAGCCGGACAGGTATCAGTCAGACCGCCCCAGGTGTCAGGTGGTGCCGGCCGCGCAGCCGGAGCTCGGACAGGTCGGTGACGACGAAGTCCGCGCCGTGCTCGCCGAGCGCGGCGCCGCCGAGCCGATCGATCCCCACCACCAGCGCGAAGCCGCCACGCTGGGCCGCGAGGACCGCCGCCGCGTTCTCCTCCACCACCGCGGTGCATCCCGGCTTGGCGCCCAGACGCAGGGCGGCCTGCACGAACAGCGCGGAGTCCGGGCAGGACGGAAGCCCGGTGCCGGGTGCGTCGAGCCCGTCCAGGACGATGTCGAACATCGAGACCACGCCCGCGTTCCGCAGCACCTCGGTGCCGTAGCGCTGCGTCGAGACCGCCGCCGTGCGGATTCCCCGCCTGTGCGTCTCCCGGATCAGCGTGACGGCGGATGCGAACGCGCTCACGCCGTGCCGGTGGACCTCGGCGAGGAAGAACTCCTCCTGACGCGTGGTCAGCCCGCGCAGGTCGTCGTACGGCAGCGTGATGTCGCGGGACGCGAGGAAGTCGCGGGCGCCCGCGAGCCTCGGCTTTCCGTGGTGGTACCGCAGGTAGTCCCTGCGGACATCGAACGGTACGAACCCGAGCTCGTGCGCCGCCGCGTACGTGCGCAGGAACGGGTCGAACACCGTCTTCCACGCCGCCGCGGCCGCCCGGGCGCTGTCGATGATCACGCCGTCCACTCCGAAGATCACTGCGTTTATCTCGTCGCCGAGCACACACGGATCGTTCTTGGTGCGCATGGCACGTTCACCTCTTCCCCCTCAGCTCTCCACTCCTCGTCAGTCTTCCCGCTCCGGTCCGGATTGCGACTTTCCGGTGCGTCTGGCCTGCTCACGGCGGCATCACCGCCGTGAGCGGCCACGACGCCGTCCGGCCGGCCAGGGTCCGAGCCGCGCGCGAGGTGAGCACGACGACGGCGACGTCTTCGCCCAGCGACATCCAGGCGGCGAGTACGGCATCCGGCCCCTCGGCGGGCAGAACGATCGCCCCCGCGAGGCCGAAACCGAGCACCTTCACGCCTTCTCCGATGACCGCGATCTTCGCCATGTCACGCCTTTCCAGGAGGGAGAGCGCCGACGGCGGACTGAAGCGGTCATGGAAATCGCGCAGTGTCGGCATGTCCACCATGGTCGTTCGTCAAGGCCGAGGTCGGCAGGGCCGCAGGGAGGTCAGACCAGGGACGTTCGCCCCGGTTTGCCGTGTCAGGTCGCCCCGTTCCGTGGGGTAGCGCGGGTGATGTCAGACGTCGTTTCCCGGGACCTTCGCCCTCGGATCGCCGGTCAGCGGCGTGCCGGGACGGGGATCGGGGGCGCGGCCCGCTTCGTCGTGTGGTCGGCGGCCCGGGCGGGCGCGCGGCAGGAGCAGGGCGACGAGTACGGTGCCGACGCCGAGGATGACGCCGCCGACCAGGCTCGTGTGTGCGACGGCGTGCGCGAAGGCGTGGTCGGCCGCTCGTACCAGCGGCTCGGCCTGCCGGGGGCCGGCCGTCGCGGCGATCTTCTGGGCCACCGTGAGCGCGCCGCCGATCGACTCGCGTGCCGCCTCCGACGCCGGCGCGGGGAGCCGCCCGCCCGTCGCGGAGGCGAGCCCCCTGCCGATCTGGTCCGTGTACGTGCCGGCCAGGATCGAGCCGAGGATCGCGATGCCGAGCGATCCGCCGAGCTCCAGCGACGTGTCGTTGACCGCACCGCCGACGCCGAGCTGCTTCTCGGGGAAGGCGCCCATGATCGCGTCGGTGCAGGGGGAGACGCTGAGGCCGATGGCGACCCCGAGCAGCAGCAGCGGGGCGAGGAAGTCGCCGTAGCCGGAGCCGTCGCCGACGCGGGTGAGCAGGAGGATGCCGGCCGTGCCCAGGGCCATGCCGAGGACGACCGTGACCTTCATGCCGGCCCGCGGAACGAGCAGGCCGGTGACGGCGGCTCCCGCGAACACCGCGCCGGCGAGCGGCAGCAGGCGTACGCCCGTGGACAGCGGGCCGTAGCCCAGGACGAACTGCAGGTGCTGGGTCAGGTAGTAGATCGAGCCGAACGCCGCGAGGAAGAACAGCGTGACCGCGAGGTTCGAGCCGGCGAACGCGCGGTCGCCGAACCGGCGGACGTCCAGGATCGGCCGTGGATGGCGGAGCTCCCACACCACGAAGGCGGCCAGGCCCGCGCCGGCGGTGACGGCGGCGGTGATGGCCCCCGGGCCCCACCCGAAGCGCGGTCCCTCAATGATCATGTAGACGAGCGCGGAGAGGAAGACGATCGACAGCAGGCCGCCGGTCAGGTCCAGCGGGCCCTGGTCGCCCGCGCGGGACGGTGGGACCACGATGAGTGCGGCGACCACCGCGACGCCCGCGACCGGCACGTTGATCAAGAACGTGAACCCCCACGCGTGGCTCTGCAACAGCCAGCCGGCCAGCAGCGGACCGGCCGCGATGGCCAGTCCGGACGTGGCCGTCCATACGGTGATCGCCCGCGCCCTCTCCCGGCGCGGGAAGGTCGCGGTCAACAGCGACAATGTGGCCGGCATGATCATCGCCGCGCCGACGCCCATCACCGCACGTGCGGTGATCACTGTGGCCGTGCTGTGCGCCAGGCTGCCGGTCACCGAGCCGGCGGCGAAGACGACCAGGCCGGCCAGGAGCGCTCCCCGGCGGCTGTACTTGTCTCCGATCGCCCCCATGACCAGCATCAAAGCGGCGTACGGCACCGTGTAGGCGTCGATGACCCACTGCAGGTCGCTGCTGCTGAGACCGAGGTCCGTCGTCATGGCGGGGGCCGCGACGAGCAGCGACGTGTTGGCCATGACGATGATCAGCAGGCTCAGGCACAGCACGGCCAGCGCCGCCCAGCGGCGCGGATACGGCCGGTCCATGCGCTCGACCGACGTGGTCGCCATCAACGACATGAGCTTCCTTCCAGACGAATTTGCACAACACTGTGCAAGCTAGCGATTTGCACACTGCTGTGCAACAATCGAGCGGGATCTGTGAAGGGAGTCACGTGGGCGAGCAGAGGCGAGCCGGGCGCGCGGAGACCAACCGGCGGCACATCCTGACCGTCGCGGCCCAGGAGCTGAGCCGCGATCCGGACGCGAGCATGGACGACATCGCCCGCGCCGCCGGCGTCGTCCGCCGCACCGTCTACGGTCACTTCCCCGGCCGCGAAGCGCTGATCGAGGGCATCCTCGACGAGGCCGCGCGTGAGGTCGCCGACGCACTGAGGAGCGGCTCCGAGGACGCGGCCTCACCGATCGAGGCACTGGTCCGGTCCACGGTCGCGATGTGGGCGATCGGTGACCGCTACCGCCTGCTCATCGCACTGGCCCGGCGGGGCCTCACCGGCGCCGGCATCCGCGACCGCCTCAGCCCTGCCCGTGACCGCCTGACCGGTCTCCTTCGCGAGGGCGCGGCGCACGGCCAGTTCAGCACTCACCTGCCGGCGGACGTCCTCGCTCTGGCCCTCGAGTCCTTGGTCCTGGGCCTCCTGCAGGCGGTCAACGACGGTCTGTGGCAGAGCGACGAACCGGCCCTCGACGTCGCCCGCGCCTGCCTGATCGCGGTCGGTGTGCCCGCCGCGGACGCCGACACGGCGGTCGCCGCGGCCGGCGCGGTCACGGCATAAGGCACGCGGAAACCGCGGGCGGTGCCGTGAATGTCGCCGAATGCGCTGCCAGAAAGGTAAATGACACCGCGCGCGTCAATCGCCGGCACGCCAATCGGGCCAGTGATCCTTTAATGTGCCGTGAGTGCGCATTCCCCCCAGGAGACGGATCTACATCACCACGGGCGTCGGCGTCGCCTCCGTGGCGCTGGTGGCGGTGTCCGGTGCCGAGGCGGGCAACGACGGCTCGCTGCGACCCTGGTGGATCGCTCTCGGCATCGTCATGAGCATCGTCGGGGCCGCGGTTCCGGGTTATGAGCAGATCCGCAAGGAACGGCAGCGCAAGAGCGCGGAGCAGGCGGCGATCGACGCCGCGGTCGAGATGCGGGTCACGATCAACGACGCCCTCGACCCGATCGTGCGTCAGCTGGGGCGCATCGCGACGGCCGGGAACCGCCAGGAACGCGGGAACCTCCGTGAGGCGACCGTGCCCATGATCCTCGACTCGGCGGCGCACCTGATCAAGGGCCACCGGGTCCGGGCATCCTTGTTCCGGATCGCGGAAGGACGGCCGAGGAGACTCGAGCCGTCCCAGTACGCCGGCCGTGCGGACGCCCCGGTGACGGTGTTCAAGGAGGGCACCACCGACGGCGACCTGGTCTTCGCGATGATCCGGAACAACGAGCACCTGCAGTCCTCCGACGTCGACCGGCACCCCCCGGCGGGCTGGCACGGCTCGGCCGAGCACGGCTACCGCTCGTTCGTCGCCGTTCCGGTGGTGGCCGGGCAGACCGCCTACGGCATGCTCACCGTGGACGCCATGAACGTCGGCGGCGTCAGCTCGTCGGAGGTGCCGTTCGTACGCCTTCTGGCGGGCCTGCTGGCCGCCGCCCTCGCGTACGGCGCGGCCGACGAGGGGTTCCGGCGGCTCGTGCACTGACCATGGTTGACCTTTTCGGCGGCGGCTCGGACACTGGCGGAAGAAGGGGCGTGGGGGTATGCCGGACGACATGGTGGTGAAGGACAGCGACGACCGGTCGGAGCGCATGATCAGCGATCCGGGCCGTTACTTCGCCGAGGCGCGCGAGCGCGCCGAACGCGAGGTCAGGCGCGAGGTCGAGGGCGGTAAGGACACGCGCGGGCACGAGCGCGGGGAGTAACGCGCCACCGCACGGGTTTTCGGGGAAGGTCGTCATCGGCGGTGATCATCGCCGTCGACGATCCAGGGGGATGACATGCTTCCCGACACGGATGTGCTCGTCGTGGGCGCAGGCCCCACCGGGCTGCTGCTCGCCGGGGATCTCGCCGCCGCCGGCGTGTCCTGCGTCGTTCTGGAGCGCCGCGACACCGAGTCGAATCTCACCCGCGCCTTCGGCGTGCACGCGCGGACCCTTGAGCTGCTCGACGCCCGCGGAGTCGCCGAAGAGCTCATCCGTACCGGCCTGCGGGTGTCCCGGCTGGGCCCGTTCGGCATCAGGTTCTCCGGCCTGCCGAGCCGCTTCCCCTACCTGCTGATCACACCGCAGTACGAGACCGAACGCGTGCTGGAGCGGCGCGCGCTGGCGCTCGGCGCGCGGATCGTACGCGGCACCGAACTGCTCGGCCTGCGCCAGGACTCCGAGGCGGTCGAACTGACGGTCCGCGACACCAGGGGCGCGGAACGAACGCTGCGCGCGCGATACGCCGTCGGTGCCGACGGCGCACACAGCACGGTGCGGCGGGCGCTCGGCCTGCCGTTCCCCGGCCAGGCCGCGGTGCGGTCGGTGATGATCTGCGACCTCCGGCTCCTCCGGCCCCCTCCCGACACCGTGACGGCCAGGGCCACCGGAGACGGCTTCGTCTTCGTCGTGCCGTTCGGCGACGGTTGGCACCGCGTGATCGTCTGGAACCGCGCGAACCAGCTCCCCGACACCGCGCCGGTCGACTTCGCGGAGGTCCGTGAGATCACCGAACGGATCCTCGGCACCGACCTCGGCATGCACGACCCGCGCTGGATCTCCCGCTTCCACAGTGACGAACGCCAGGTGCCGCGCTACCGCGACGGCCGGGTCTTCCTCGCCGGCGACGCCGCGCACGTGCACTCACCCGCCGGCGGCATGGGCATGAACACCGGGCTGCAGGACGCCGCCAACCTCGGCTGGAAGCTCGCCGCCGCGATCCAGGGCTGGGCGCCCCCGGGGTTGCTGGACACCTACCACGACGAGCGCCATCCGGTCGGGCAGCGGGTCCTGCGCACCAGTGGCGCGATCCTGCGCGGCGCCAAGATCCGCCCGCGCGGCCTGCGCCTGATCCGCGACACGGTCCTGCAAGTCGCCACGCGCGTCCCCGCGATCACCCGCCGCATGGCCGGGGCGGTGTCCATGATCGACCTGGCGTACCCGGCGCCGGCGGGCGCCCATCCCCTCACGGGCCGCCGAGCCCCGGACATCCCGCTGGCGGAAGGCGCGCCGAGCACTCTGTATCGCGCACTACAGCCGGGCCGATTTCTGCTGGTCATGCCACCGGGAGCGGTTGGTGACTCCACGGCGGCCGGGTGGGGCGACCGCGTCGACCTGGCGACGGCGGGCGGCCCGACACGCAGCGTCGTGCTCGTCCGCCCGGACGGTTACATCGCCTGGGCCGCCGAGGACTCCGGTCCGGCGACCCGCCCGGCCGAGATCGGCACGGCACTCAACGAATGGTGCGGTCCTGCGGCGACCTCGGTCCCGCACTGATCGACCCGGCCGAGAACCCGTGGTCGGCCCGCTCATCGCCGGTGGCGAATCGGCTGGCTTGTGGCCGGACCGCTCCTTGGCGTGAGCCGCCGGGCGGAACCGTGCCGCTCGCGTCGCCGCTGCGCCGGCCCGGCGCTCAGGCGCCGGGCTGGTCCTCGGTGTCGGCGTGGTCGTCGCCGTTCGGCTCCTGGAAGGTCTCTTTCGTGCCGTCATAGCGGCGGCCGACGGATTCGGCGGCGCGGTTCGACAGCTCCGCGGCGGCCTTGCCCTGAGGGTGCTGGTCTCCCGACTCCTCGGACGCCTGCTGGTCGTTTCGGCCCTTGGACTCGGACTCCATGAGTGCCCTCCTCGTACGGTCTCCTGAACGTTCCGGCGTCCCCAGCCTAGAGGCCGGTGATCGGCACCGGGCATCCCGCCCGTGCAGTAGCGTCGCGCCGTGAACGGGGGGACGGGGAACGCCGGTGGGTGGGAGCCCGAGTACACGGTCTCCGTCGCCCAGGCGGCCGAGCTCGTCGGCGGGCAGTTCGCCCACCTGCGCGGCGCGTCGGTCGAGGTCCTGGCCACCGGCTGGGACAACACCGTGTTCCTCGTCGGCGGGGAGTGGGTCTTCCGGTTCCCGCGCCGGGCGGTCATCCTGCCCGGGGTCCGCCGGGAGATCGCCGTGCTCCCGCGGCTCGCCCCTGCCCTGCCGCTGCCGATCCCCGTACCCGAGCTCGCCGGTCGTCCGTGCGGGGCGTTCCCCTGGCCGTTCTGGGGCGCCCGGCACCTGCCCGGCTGTGAGCTCGCCGAGTCAGGTCTCGCCGATGACGACCGGGTCGCCGCCGCGGACGGGCTCGGCGCGTTCCTGCGGGCGCTGCACGCTCCGGGCATGGTGCCGCTGGCGGGGGCGTTGCCGCGCGACCCGATGAGCCGCGCCGAGCCGTCCGCACGGTCACCCCTGGCGCGTGAGCGTCTGGCCCGGCTCGCCCGTGCCGACGTCTGGCGGCCCGACGCCGCGGTCGACTCGCTCCTGCGTGAGGGCGAGCGGCTCGGGCCGCACACCGGTGCCGTCGCGGTCTCCCACGGCGACCTGCACATCCGCCATCTGCTCGTGGACGGTGACGCGCGGGCGGCGGCCGTCATCGACTGGGGCGACCTGTCCCTCGCCGATCCCTCCGTCGACCTGTCGCTGGCCTACGGCGGTTTCGCCGGCGCCGCGCGTACGGCGCTGTTGTCCGCGTACGGGCCGGTCGGAGCCGAGACGGAACTGAGGGCACGGGTGCTGGCCGTCTTCCTGTGCGCGGCGCTCGCCGAGTACGCCGCCGACACCGGCCGTGAGCGGCTCCTGGCAGAGGCACTGACGGGCATCGCCCGCGTGGTCGGCGACTAACTACCAGAGCGCCGCTCTCGTTTCGATGCGATGCTCTGTTATGGTCGAGGCATGAACGCGAGCCGTACGGCAAGGGAGCGAGTGCGGGCCGAGCTCATGGGCGAGATCACCGACGTCGTCCGGCGGCATCTGGCCCGCGACGGCGCGGCTGGCCTGTCCCTGCGGGCGGTCGCCCGCGAGATGGGCATGGTCTCCTCGGCCATCTACCGCTACTACCCCAGCCGCGACGACCTGCTCACCGCCCTGATCATCGACGGGTACAACGCCGTCGGCGAGGCGGTCGAGCGGGCGGACGCGGCGTGCCCGCGCGATGACCACCTCGCACGCTGGTTCGCCACAGGGCACGCGATCCGCGACTGGGCGCTCGCGCATCCCCATGAGTACGCCCTGCTCTACGGCTCGCCCGTGCCCGGCTACCGTGCGCCGGAGGACACGATCGCCCCGGCCACGCGTACGGCGGTGGTCCTGTGCGGGGTGATTGGCGACGCCTGCCAAACCGGCACGCTCGACCCGCCGTCCGGCTTCCCGCCCCCGGCGGAGTCGTTCGCCCCTGACGCCGCCCTGATCAGGGAGCAGGTGATGCCAGACCTCCCCGATGCGGTCATCGCGCGGATGGTCACCGCTTGGGCGAGCTTGCTCGGCAACGTCAGCTTCGAGCTGTTCGGGCAGTTCAACAACGTCATCACCGATCGGGCCGCGCTCTTCGACCACACCCTGCGCAGCCTTGGCCGCTACGTCGGCCTGCCCGCTTGACGCGTGCGGGACGGCGGCAGCCGAACGGAAAGGTCCGCCCGTTACTCAAGCCGGCTCATCGCGGTCCATCCTTCTTTGTCACCTACCGGCTCATCCCGCTGATCGAGGCCAGCCTCCGCTGACCTTTTTGTTAGGGCCTCTCAGGACCGTCAGAACGGCCGGAAGGGAACCGGCTGCCCGGCCGCGTCGAGCCAGCGGACGGTCCAGTACCTACCTCCGGCAACGGCGTATCCGGAGATCCGGCCCGTCGGGTCGACGTCCGCCAGGAAGTAGCGTCCCGGCGCGATGTCGTGGCCTGTTGGAAGTGGCTTCGTCGGTACGTCGTACGTGGGAAGGTCGGTGCCGCTGAGCCGGACCTTCACCACGTCGTCCGGTGTCGGACCCCAGTAGTAGACCGGTGCCCGATGGGGAGGCGGCGCCGACGGTGTCACCGGGGCGAGGGCATTCGCCGCCCAGTAGTCGCTCATCGGCAGGCGGGGGTCGAAGCCGCAGTTGCCCATCGCTCCCGCGGTGAAGCCCGGCGGCACCACGTCCAGGCAGAGATGGTCGTGCGGGTTCGCCATGCGCATCCACTGATGCTGGGCGACGAGTTCCCACGTACGGGCGTCCGGCGCGGTGAAGCGTGCGACGACGACCGGCGCTCCCATGCGCTCCGCCGTCCGCGCACGCCATTCCTCCCAGCTCTTCAACCCGTAGACACCGGCGGCGATCACGACCGGAACACCGGCCAGAGCCACCCACAGCCTCCATCGTCTCTTGCTCATGGGACGCTCGACCTCCTAACGGTCGTGAGAACGGCACCGGCGTTCACCGGCGCCGTTCACACGACCGGTCCGCGTTTCATGACAGACCGGGCACGAGGGTTCGTCACTTCGAGTGTACGGAAGCGACCCAGAAGGTCCCCTCGTGACCGTGGCTACGCGCATAGGACACCCAGCTGTGGAACCATTCGCGGACATTGCGGCTGTGCTGGGCGATGATGAAGTCGCTGGTCCCGTAGACCCCGACGATGACGCCGGTGTGGCTGATCCGGTTGAAAGGTCCGCCCCGCCAGTTCGCGAAGACGATGTTCCCGTAATTCGCCTGGGAGTAGTAGCGCACCCAGTCACTTCCATAGTTGGCGAGGTACTGGGCGAGATGGGGAGCACCACCCCAAGAGTAGGTGGAGCCGCTCCAGTCGTGCGCCCAATAATGGTCATTGGTGTGGTGGGCATGCCACTTCCAATACGAGGTCATCTTCATGCCGCCACCGATATGAAGGGCCATGGAGACGAAGTCGGTGCAGTCATCGCCGTAGCCGTTGAAGTTCCGGTGATAGGCGTTGTTCCACGCCCAGCTCTGGATACCTCTTCTGTTCGGATAGAAGATGTTGGGCCGCATGATGCTTGGCGCGGGCGTCGGTTGAGCGGCTGATGTGTCCAGGGGGGCGGGGTCGTTGCCGTCCGAGTCATTGAAATCGCCGAGTGTGTCGGATGCGGCCGTGACGTCGCTCGAAGAACCGACCTGGTCTTCCGCGTCCGACGCGTCGACGAGCCCCGTCAGCTTCGGCGCGCCCTGGGCCGAGAAGCCGAACAGGAGGTTGTCGAGCCGGCCGCAGCAGGTCACGCTGCCATCCGGCGGGTCGGTGACCGCGATGTCGGTCGAATAGGTCAGCTGATCGGTGGTGTAGACGGAGACCGCCGACCCGTCGGCCGACGGGACCGCCAGGGTGTTCGTCAGGCTGTTCACACCGTTCTTCGGCCCCTCACCGGCCGATCTCATGTCCGCACCGTAGGCGAGGTCCTGGGGGGCCTCCATAGTCAGCCGGTCACCGAAGAGGGCGCCGGCCGAACTCGCCTGAATCGCCGCGGCGGCGTTCGGATACACCCCCTCATCCAGGCCCTGCCTGGCGTCGAGGAACTGCTGCGCGGCCTGAACGTACTGACCCGCACCGCCGGCCACGGCGACCGGCTTCGACGGGGTGACGAGGACGGCGGGCTGGCCGGTGCCGTCCGCGTTCAGCGCGGCCACCCGCACCGTGTACGCCGTTCCGTTCGTCAATCCGTTGACCACGGCGAAGTCGTCGTCGGTGGAGACGGTGCTCACCGTGTTGCCCGACGGGTCGACGACCTGCACGACATATCCGGTGACGCCACCCTGGTCGCCCGCGTCGGTCGGAACCGACCAGTGCGCCCGCAGCCCCGAGTCGCCGGCGGTCACGACCAACCCTTGCGGCTTGCCGGGGGCGGCCGGTGCCTCGTACGTCACCGTGATGGACGCCGCCGACTCGGATTGGGTAGGCGAACAATAGAACGCCCCGCTGGGCTCCGCGGGGTTGTGCGCCTTGAGGACCAGGCCGTCATTCGGCGTGTCGCCGATGACCCAGCTCTGGACGACGGAGGTGATGTCCCATGCCTGCCTGCTGCCCACGTCCGACGCCGCGGCGTCAGTGTCGGCGGCGGCGGCCAACTGCGCCCCCGTGCTCGCGGCGGCGACATCGCTGTCTGCCGGGAAGATGTCGAGGAGCCCGGTCCAGTACGCGGGAACAGGCACTCCGTTCGGTCGCATGGCCGCGTGTCCTCCGGGAGGCGGCGGCGGGATGGCGTATCGGCACTGCGACAAGTTCAGCGACGCGGTGATGATCCGCGCGCCGGCCGGGATCGCGGATAGGTCCGGCTTGAGACCCGAGGTCCACTGGGCCGACGCTCCGGTGATATCCGCTCCGACTCTGAGATCGCCTCCGGCCGTGACGCCGCAGCTCGAACAGTTGCTCTGCGAAGAGCTCATCCCCTTGAAGCTCGCCAACGCGGTTCCCGTGATGGTCTTGGACGTGGTCGGTTGCTCCGACGGCGCGGACGGCACGGAGACGTTGCCCGCCCGGACCGTTTGGGCCGTTGTCACATCCGAGCACACGTTGTCCACGCACGCCTGCATGCTCCAGTGATAGACGGTTCCCGGCTGGAGCGCGCCGTCGGGGAATCGGTAGGTGACCCGCTGGCCGCTCGGCATGTCGCCGTACGCGGTCGGCGTTCCGCCGACCGGGTTTCCCGATGGGTCGGTCACGAAGAACTTGCCGGTGGCGATACGGTCCTGCGGATCCTGGACTATCCCGGAAACGGTAGGAGTGGCGGTGTCTTGTCCGGTGGTCTGCAGGTATGCGGGCGCGGGCGGCGGAACCGTGTCCGCGCTCGCCACTTTTCCCCCCGCGCAGATGAAGGTGGCAGAAGCGAGCATGAACGTCGCCACCAGCGGAGCCACCGTACGGCGGCCACGAAGCCTTCTCATTCGATTGTCACCCCGTCGTCCTGACGCGCCGACCGCACGATCGGCAGACGAAGATCAACACAAGGAGTGACAGAAGTCAACGAAAGCCCCGATATGCCAGATTGCGGCCTGCCGAAAGCCGCCACGCCCGCCCGACCAGCACGACTCCGTAAAGCCGCTCGGTGCGGTGATCGAAGATCGCAGAACGAGAAGCGAATAAGCAGTTAGGCTGGCGCTATTTGACCAGAAGTGGACATTGTGTCGTGATCTTGCGCGATCGGCCGGCGACCGCGAATAGTCACCCTTTTCATCCGCCCGCGGAGCAGCGATGATCACGTCATGACCGCGAGTTGCGGGTCTGCCTGCTGGGCTGGGCGGCTAGGCCTTGCTGGTGCTGGTCCATCTGCGGAAGGGCGAGACGTTCGCGGAGGCAGGGGGCGGGTTTCGGTGTATCGACGTCGACGTCGACGGCCCGGCTCCACCCACGATCTGACCGCGGCTCGGATCTGGGGAGTTTGCGCGAACTGGAGGATGCCGAGATCCCCACCCTCGCTGACAAGGGCTATCAAGGCGCCGAGACGACTACGGTCATCACACCGTATCGTCGCCGATGCCGCCCGTCAGGGGCGGCGCGACCCGCCGGGCGGCTACCCGCCACCATCGGCGTCGTACGCGGCGATGATCGCGAGGCGGACCTGCCCGCCGACGTCGTCGCGCGGGCGGTGACCGCCTGGCCGGGGCTCTTCGGCGCGGTGAGCTTCGAGCTATTCCGGGCAGTACAACAACGTCATCACCCTGGCCGCCATCTCCGACTACGCGATGTGGGGTCCGGGCCGTCAGATCGGCTTTCCCGGCTGACGAGAACGGGGCCGGATGCCAGAACGGCATCCGGCCCCGTCACGAGGCGTTCCTGCTTACCGGAAGGACCGCAGGTAGGCGGCGGTCGGGCTGCCCACGCCCGTCCCTCGGTCATAGCCCGGGGTGGCGGACAGGGCGTCAGACGCCGGGATGCCCTTGTTCCCCGAGGTGACCAGGATGTACTTCAGCGGACCGGTGGCCGCGTACGGGTCGGTGTAGTTGGTGCGGACGTACGCGACCGGGTCACGGCCCAGGGGCTTGTCGGTCACGTCGTGGTACAGGTGCTTGCCCGCCCGGAGGTAGATCGCCGGGTTGGCGAAGCCGATCGGCTGACGGCCCTGGGCCTCCTGAGCCAGCGCCTGCAGGCCGGCGATCACCGGGCACGAGAGGCTGGTGCCGCCGACGCGGCTCTCGGTGTAGCCGAACGACCCGTCCGGACGCTGGTTCCACTCGGGGTACCGGATGCCGGTGCCCGAGTCGCCTACCGCCGAGATGTCCGGGATCGTACGCATCGGCTGCGCCGCCGTGGTGCCGTCCGGCAGGTCCGTGCTCAGCGACCTGGGAACGACGCCGCGCTGGTAGCCCGGCTGGGTGAACTGGTCGCTCGTGCCACCGCCACCACCGGCCGAGTAGGTGTCCGGGTAGTGGCCGGGCGGCGGGTAACTCCAGCTCTTGCCGTTCGCCGCGAGGTTGTCGTATTGGACGTCCCAGTCCGCCTCGAACTTGTAGTTGTCGGTCTTGCCGATCGCCAACGTCGTACCACCGACCGCGGTCACCCACGGGTCGGAGGCGGGCAAGTCGGTCTGCCGTTGGGTCGATCCATTGTCGCCGTAGCGGGCCTGGCACGGGGTACCTGGAACCTCGTAGCCGCAGTCACCGGTCGAGAAGTAGAAGCCGATGCCCTCGATGGCGGCCTGCTTGTAGATCGATTCTTCCGCGTCGATCATCGCCTGCGTGTAGTTCTGGGACAGGTCGCCCCAGGAGTTGCTGACGATGTCGGCTAGGTGGTTGTCGACGATGTTGATCATCGCTGCGTCCAGGCCGGTGTCCTGGCAGTTCTGCGCGCCGACGTAGACGACCTTGGCCTTCGGGGCCAGGGCGTGCACCGCGGTGACGTCCAAAGCCTCCTCGCCGTACCAGCCCGAGGCGCCGCACTCGTCGACGTAGTCGAATGTGGCTGGCAGGATCTCTCGGTACTGGCCCCTGGCGAACGGCTGGTCGCCGTACTTCTTGGAGAACTCGTTCGAGACCTGCTCCATCTTCGGCGCGGCGTAGGCGTCGATGATCGCGACGGTGGCGCCCTTGCCGGTCAGGCGGCTCGCGGCCGCGCCGTAGGCGCCGCGCAGTTGCTTAGGCAGGTAGCCGCATGTCGCGCGCGGCTGGTGCTTGCCGTACGCGGTCGGCTTGTCGTTGGCGATCTTCTCGCCGAAGTACTTGGCGCACGGCTGTGCGACGTTGTAGTTCGGGTCTGGCGGCGGCAGCGTGTCGTCGTGCCGGCGCAGGTGCTTGCCGGTGTCGAGGCCCGTCACCGTGAGAACCGAGGACGCGACCGAGTCCGGCACGGTGGCGTTGTTCTCCGGCGCGCGGGCGACCGTGCCCTGCGCGGCGTAGTTGCGGAAGCCGGTGCCGAACGCCTTGGTCGCCTTGTCCAGGTGACCGGTCACGTGGAGGTAGTGGCTGTTGGAGCCGGCCAGGTCCACGTACAGGCCCGTGCTGCGGACCCAGGAGGTGACCGCGGCGACCTGCTGCGCGGACGCTCCGAAGCGCTGGTTGAACTGGGCGGGGGTGAGGAACTTGCGGTACTGCTGGTTGCCCGGAGTGGATACGGCCTGGGCGTACGAGTCGAGCCCCTTGGGGTCGCGACCGGTCAGCCAGACCCTCGCGTCGAGCCGCTGATTGCTGTCAGTTTTGCCGCGGTCGGCCGCGGACCGCGCCCACGTGGGCTTGGTTCCCGCCACCGTATGCCGGTCGTTCGCCTGAGCTGTACCCGTGACCGCGAACGCTGCGCCGACGAGCGGCAACGCGACGGCCGCGGCTGTCAGAGCGCGACGACGTCGTGCGTCTCGTGACATCCACCAGTCCTTTCGTCAGCGGCCGGTAGGCCGCCACGAGAGGATTTCGATGCTTCTCGGGTGAAGCAATAGTCGTTATGCAATAGATGCAGAAAGCGGGAACTTAGGGCCGGAAGTGGACATGCGGTGTGAGTTACCGCACGTGGCGGCAAGGTCAAGTTTTCGTCATGTCCGTTGACGGCGAGGCGCCCGCCCGATCTCGCGTCGCCGGGCGGGCGCCTTCCGCAGGCTAGGAGCCCAGGCGGCCGATGCCCCGGCCGACCACCCGTACGGCGCCCTCCGGCGACAGCCGTACGCCACGCCACGCGGCTCGCGCGGAGGCGGGGGCGACGATCAGCGCCTGGTTCTTGTCGATGCCGCGCAGGACGTCGCGGGCGAGCGCCTGGGGCGTGTAGAGCTTGCGCTGCACCTTCAGCGCGGCCTGGCGCGCGTTCGTGCCCGCCTCCGTCGCGGGCAGGTCCGGGTTGGCGTTGTCGAGCAGGGGAGTGTCCACGAAACCGGGGCAGATCGCGCTCACCCGCACGCCCTGCGGCGCCGCCTCAGCGCGCAGCGCCAGGCTCATCCCGACCACGGCGTGCTTGGTCGTGGTGTACGGCAGCATGAGAGGCGCCGGCACCAGGCCTGCGAGCGACGCGGTGTTGACGATGTGCCCGTGGCCCTGCGCCAGCATGATCGGGTACGCCGCGTGCACCCCGTGGATGACGCCGCGCAGGTTGACGTCGAGGGTCCGGTTCCAGTGGTCGAGGGTCAGCTCGTCGGTCCGGCCGCCGACCGCGATGCCGGCGTTGTTGAAGACCAGATCGAGCCGTCCGTGGCGCTCGGCGACGTCGCGGTACAGCGTGCCGACCTGCTCCGCGTCGGTCACGTCGAGCTCCGCGGCCTCGGCCGTGCCGTACTCGGACAGGCGGGCGGCGACCGTCTCGGCGCCCTCCTTGTCCAGGTCGGCGACGACCACGGTGTCGCCCCTGCGTACGAGGGCGGTCGCGAGGGCGCGGCCGATGCCGGAGGCGCCTCCGGTGATGACGGCGATGCGGGTCACTTGCTCACCTTCCGGGTCTTCTTCCCCTGCGGCTCGTCCCAGAGCCCGACGGCGCGCCAGAGCTGCCGGCTGACCCCGTCGACCATGCCGATCTCGGCGGCGAGGTCGCGGACCTTGGCCACGCAGTTCTTCAGCTCCCCGCTCCAGGCGTCGTTGCGGTACGCCTCGCGGATGACGTCCTTGGGGATGTCGAAGTGCCGCACCATCGGACCCGGGGGAGCGAGCATGATGCGCGCCATCAGGCCGAGGATCAGCGGCGAGATCATGCCGAGGATCTTGCGGCGCACGGGGTTGAGGCGCGGCACACGGTGCTTGAGGTAGTGGCGGGCGAACGAGATGTGCCGCGCCTCCTCGGCGATGTGGATGCGCATGATCTTGTCCTGCAACGGGTGCAGCGTGTGGTCGCTCTTGATCGTCTGCCGCTGAAAGTAGTCGATCGGGTCCTCGCCGCCGAGCACGAACACGAAGAACAACTCGGTGGAGATCCGCGGGATGAGCGGAGCGACCTGCGACAGCATGTCCAGGCTCTTCGGCATGCCCTTGATCGGCATCCCCGTACGGTTGACGAACTCCTGGAACATCATCGCGTGATGGCATTCCTCGGTCGTCTCGTGCAGGACGTAGCGGAACTCCGGCGAGCCGTTCGGCAGCTTGTACGCGTAGCCGAGCAGGCCGCGCTTGAGCAGGTTCTCGAACTGCAGGCCGATCTTCATCGTCGTGGCGACCCGCCACAGGCCGATCTGCGCCTGGATGTGCTCGGGCTGCTCCCGGTACCACTGCGTCGCGCCGAGCCGGTCGATCGGCGGCAGGATCCAGCGAGGGTCGTTCTTGTCGACCTTGAAGTCCGGGTCCTCCCACGGGATGTCGGCGTAGGCCTCCCAGTGCTTGTCCACCGACGCCTTCGAAAGGCGCTCGATGACGCCGACGTAGGCCTTGCGGTCCTGGACCTTCTCGCGGACTTCCTCGTCCAGCGTCGTACTCGTCGGATTGGACATGATCACTCCCTTAGTCGGCCGGAATGAGCAGACGGGCGAAGCTCTTCAGCTGGGTGAGCACGGCCGCCTGGTGGCCGTGCGCGTCGTCGTCGAGGGAGTTCTGCAGCGTCAGCCCGATGAAGGTGGCGAACAGGCTGCGGATCAGCGTGTTCGCGACCTGTTCGTCGAGCGACGCGGGGAACAGCCGGTGGAAGGTCTCGAGGATGACCTGCACGACGCGCTCGTTGATGCCGATGCTGAGGTCGCGCAGCGTCTCATCGGTACGCGCGGCCATCGCCAGCTCCATGAGAGCCAGAGACGGGGCCTGCCGGAACGTGGTCCACAGCAGGTCGAGGGCGCCCTCGACGTTGCGCTCGCTTTCCGGCAGACCCGCGAAGGCCCTCTCGTAGGCGAACCTCTGGCGCTCCAGCAGGTGTTCGAGCGCGGCGGCGACGAGCAGCATCTTGGTGGGGTAGTGATGCTGCTGCGCACCTCGCGAGACCCCGGCCCGGCGGGCCACCTCGGTGGTCGAAGTGCCGGCCCAGCCCAACTCGACCAGGCACTCCATCGTCGCGTCGAGCAGGCGTCCCTGCGTCTCGGTCCGACGCTGCTCCTGGGTCCGGGGGACCGGGGGCGCGTCGTGCCTGCGGAGACCATGACGGCGGCGAGTACTCACTGACACCCTTCCGACGGTAGGAGCAAAGAAACATGCAATCAAGCCTGCTTGTATGTTGCCCCGGTCACAATTGGACGGCCTGTCCAAGGAGAGGCCGTCTCTGGCTCTGTGCTTCGGGACCTGTGATCGCGCCAGGGTCCCATGGGGGCTTTCGGCTCGGGCGTCCTGGCACGCGAGGCGGCTCGGGCACGTCAGAGCTGGGCGGGCTCACTGGACGTACCTCTGACGTCCCGGTCGGGCGGGGAGGAGACCGGCGCGTACGGCGAGTGGTTCAGCCGGCCGGACGCGGCGCCTTTCGGACTGGACGTGCGCGTAGCGAAACTCCACCACCGGTGCCCCCGTGGGGCGGCGATCCTCGCCACACGGGGTGCGGCATCCCGTTAGGGTTGTCGCCATGCAGGTCAGCCAGTCGGACAAGCTCGCCAACGTGCTCTATGACATTCGCGGTCCGGTGCTCAAGCGCGCCATGCAGCTTGAGGCCGAAGGGCACCAGATCCTCAAGCTGCACATCGGCAATCCGGCCACGTTCGGGTTCGAGGCTCCGGAGGAGATCCTCCAGGACGTCATCCGCAACCTGCCGGCCGCGCACGGGTACAGCGACTCGAAGGGGATCCTGCCCGCGCGGCGTGCTGTGGTGCAGCACTATGAGCAGCAGGGATTCGCCGGGCTGAACGTCGAGGACGTCTACCTCGGCAACGGCGTGTCCGAGCTGATCGTGATGGCGATGCAGGCGCTGCTCAACAACGGCGACCAGGTCCTCATCCCGGCACCGGACTACCCCCTGTGGACCGCCGCGGTCTCCCTCGGCGGCGGCACGCCCGTCCACTACCTCTGCGACGAGTCCAACGGCTGGATGCCCGACCTCGCCGACATCGAGGCGAAGATCACGCCGGACACCAAGGCCATCGTGATCATCAACCCGAACAACCCCACCGGGGCGGTCTACTCCCGCGAACTGCTCGATGGCGTGGCCGAGCTGGCCCGGCGCGAGGGCCTGCTGATCCTCGCCGACGAGATCTACGACCGCATCCTGTACGACGACGCGGAGCACGTCTCGATCGCGCCGCTCGCGCCCGACCTGCTCTCCCTGACCTTCTCGGGCCTCTCCAAGGCGTACCGGGTCTGCGGTTTCCGGTCCGGCTGGATGGTTGTCTCCGGCCCCAAAGAGCACGCCGAGTCCTACATCGAGGGCCTCGACATGCTGGCCAACATGCGGCTGTGCCCCAACGTGCCGGGACAACACGCGATCCAGGCGGCGCTCGGCGGCTACCAGACCATCAACGACCTCGTCCTGCCCGGCGGCCGCCTCCGCGAACAGCGCGACCGCGCCTGCCGACTGCTCAACGAGATCCCTGGCGTGAGCTGCGTCAAACCATCCGGCGCGCTGTACGTCTTTCCCCGGCTGGACCCGATGCTCTACCCGATCGAGGACGACCAGAGCTTCGTGCTCGACCTGCTGGAAAAGCAGCACATCCTGGTGGTTCAGGGCACCGGCTTCAACTGGCCCAGCAGCGATCACCTGCGCATCGTCACCTTGCAGCACGCCGACGAGATCGAGGAGGCGATCGGCCGGCTGGGCGAGTTCCTCGCCACCCGCCGCGCCTGACCCGCCGACCGGCCCACAGCGCCGGGGGAGACGCGCGTCGGTTCCTGAGCGTGGGTCCGCCGACGTGGCCGCCCCCGGAGGACCTGCGGGGCCACGACGCCCTGTGGTTCGCCGCGCGCTTCAGTAACGGACGGTGATCCTGCGGGTGTGGCCGTCGATGCGGACCTGCCCACCTACCGGGACGACCACCTGTGGGTCGGTGTGGCCGAAGTCGACGTCGAACACGATCAGTGCCTCGGGGTTGTACGCGGCCATGGCCCGTAGGACGGCCTCGCGCTGCTCCTTGGCGTGTGCCGCCTTCTGGTCGGGAGTGTTCGGGTGTTCGAACGACCACGCCTTGGCGCGGCCGACGAGTATGCCGGCGAAGCGGCCGAGCAGCCCGCGCTCTCCCATGTTGCGCAGGATCCGGTACACCTCGGTGGCCGTCGGGAGTTCTTCGCTCGTCTCGATGAGCAGGACCATGCCGTCGTACGCCTCGGCGGGCCCGATCTCGCGGTCGGCCATCAGCAGCCAGGACAGGATCTCCAGGTTGCCGCCCCAGGTCAGGCCCTCCACGACCTGGTCGGCGTTGTGCCAGCGCCAGCCCTCGCAGGCCTGCATCACCGGTGTGGACGCGAACGTCGCCGGATCGCCCCAGTCGCGCTGCACGTCGCCGTACACGGTGCTCTCACGCAGTTCGTACTCACCGGACGTGAGCAGCGCCGCCTGAAGCGAGACGGTCGTCAGCGGATGCATCGCCCCGGGACGGCCGAACTCGCACATGATCGAGCCACCGTGGTACGCCACGATGCCGAGGTTGGCGAGATACGTCAGCAGGTTCGTGCTGTCGCTGTACCCGAAGAACGGCTTGGGATTGGCTCTGAAGATTTCCGCGTCCAGATACGGCAGCACGGTGATCTGATCGTCGCCGCCGATGCTGACGATCACCGCCGCGATCGCCGGATCGGCGAACGCCGCGTGCAGATCGGCGGCCCGCTCCTGCGGCGAGGCACTCATCCGGCGGGTGGCCGGATACTCGACCGGCACGAGGCGGAAGTCCTCGCGCAACCGCCGCAACCCGAGCTCGTACGGCCTGGGGAAGACCTCCGCCAGCCCTGAGGACGGCGAGACGATCGCCACCCGGTCACCGGGCCGCGGCTTGGGCGGATAGATCGGTAGAACCATGGCCCCAGTGTCCGCGCCGGCCGCCGACCGCACCAAAGCATTTTCGTGCCCCAAGCCTGGCCTTGAGGGACCACGGAAGGTGGCACCACTCAACGATCGCCGTCCCACCCGCAGCTGCCGGTTGCCAGGTGCCGATCACAAGGTGCCAGGCTTCAGGGGCCGGACGTGGGCGGTCCCCGTAGGTGTCTTGTCCCGATCGCAGATCTTCCCAAATCGGCCTCCCGTCTCGTTTGGGGCCACCTCCACCGCCCGGCCGTTCTTGGGCGGGAGATCGGCTTCGGGCGGCGGGTGGTCAGGCGGACTCGTCGAGTTGTTCCGACGTGAGGTTCATCGGCACGGACCACGGTGGGAGGCCGCTGATGAACAGCTCCTGCAGTAGCCGTGCCATCGAGTACGACGGGTCGGCGGTCAGGGCGCGGTCGAGGGCGACGTTGGCCAGGGCGCCTTCGCCCGCGCGCCAGGCGGCGAAGGACAGTAGGCATGCCGGGGCCGCCGTGTACGGCTCGGAGACCCTCGTCAGGACATGCCGCCACAGGTCCATGTACCTCTCGAGGTCCGGCTCGCGCAGGCGGACCCACGCCTCGTCGCGTACGCGCAGGTTGGTGAGGAGGACGGCCAGCCACGCGACCTCGTCGTCTCCCGGTGGGGCCGAGCCCGCGCAGGCCTCTTCCAGCAGCCGGCGGACCAGTGGCACGCCCTCGCGGACCATGCGGGCCGGCACCTCGGAGGCTTCCGACGAGACCCACGCCGCCAGCCGCTGTTCGGCTCGCAGGGTGGCCTGCCGCATCGTGTCTCCGCCGGCCGATGCGACCAGTCGTTCGAGCTCGCCGCGGTCCGGCAGAGCGACCATGCCACCGGCGATGGCGGCCGCGGCGACCGGGCTCGCGGCGACGTCGACCTGCGTGCCCTCGGGTGGGCAGCAGGCCGTGTCGGTGCAGAGGTAGGACCAGAACCGGTCGCCCGAGACGCGCAGCGCCTCGCGGACCCGTACGCCGTGGTCGTGGAGACGATCGCGGACGTGCGAGATCACCGGGGTCACCCGCCCCGGCGGGCCGTAGCCGGCCAGGATCACCGCCTCCGGACCTCGGCCGGCGATCAGACCGGCGATGTGCTCTAGTAAGGCATCCGACGCGGTCAGGTCGAGGCGGACGGCATAGGCGCCGCGTGCGCCGTCGCACGCCAGCACCACGACGCTGTCGGCCGGGTGGAAACCGATGAGGTAGGGGATCGCGCAGACGACGTCGGCGGGCGACCGAAGCCGCAGTGTTCGAGGGCTCATGTCTGCTGAGGGTGCCGTGGAGGGCCTCCAGCGCGGCACCCCCGAAGCCGATTCTGTGGATAACCGCGATCGAGCAGCTCAGAGGCGCCTTGACGTGTGATGGAACGCACACGTTGTGAGGTGTGCTGGTGGAATGACTGTGCATGAAGGGGCGCTTAGTGCCAAGGTAACGGGAATGTTTCGCCTGTCTTCGGGAGTGATGGTCGACGAATGAGCACTCCCTACGATGAACGGCCGTGGCTTCGGTTCTACGCCGAGGGCGTCCCGGCCAACGTCCAGGTGCCGGACGTGCCGCTGACGCACCTGCTTGACGCCTCGGCCGAGCGGTTTCCGCACCGCAAGGCACTGATGTTCTTCGGACGTTCGATGACGTACGCCAAGCTGCTCACCGCGGTCGACCGGTTCGCCGGCGCGCTGCGCCGTCTCGGCCTGCGCAAGGGCGAGCGGGTCGCGGTGATCCTGCCCAACTGTCCGCAGGAGGTCATCGCGTTCTACGCGATCCTGCGTGTGGGGGCCATCGTGGTGCCCACCAACCCGCTCTACACCGCCTCGGAGCTGCGCCATCAGCTCGCCGACTCCGGCGCCCGCGTCGTCGTCGTCTTCGACAAGGCGTACGAGACGCTGAGCGAGGCCATGCTCGGCACCGCCGTCGAGCACGTGGTCGTGACCTCGCTCACCGACTACCTGCCGTTCGTCAAACGCGAGCTGCTGAAGCTCCCCGTCGCCAAGGCGCGCAGGCTGATGGCGGAGCTGAGCACCGAGGTGCCCGAAACCGCGCGGGTCCTGTGGTTCGACGACCTCTTGCGGGACGGCCCGCACAACCCTCAGCAGACTCCCGTCGACCCCATCCGCGATATCGCCGTCCTGCAGTACACCGGCGGCACCACGGGCCGGCCCAAGGGCGCGATGCTCACCCACCGCAACCTGGTCGCCAACGCGCACCAGACCGTCGCGTGGGACCCGGGGATCCGGTACGGCCACGACGTGAACCTCGCGGTGGTGCCGCTATTCCACGTGTTCGGCCTGACGTTCTGCCTCACCTGCACGATGCTGATCGGCGGCATGGTCGTGCTGATCCCGAGGTTCGACCTCGACCTGGTGCTGGACGCGGTCCGCAAGCACAATCCGACGCTGTTCCCCGGCGTGCCCCCGATCTACCAGCAGCTCGCCGCCGCGCCGGAGTCGAAGAAGGCCGGCGTCGGTGACATCCGCACCTGCGTCTCAGGCGCCATGAAGCTCGCCCGTACGACCGTCGAGGCGTTCAAGGCCGGCACCGGCGGGCAGCTCGTGCAGGGCTACGGCATGACCGAGTGCTCGCCCGTGATCATGTCCAACCCGCTCGACGGGAACGCCCGGCACATCTCGGTGGGCGCCCCGCTGCCCGGCACCGAGGCACGGATCGTGGACGAGCACGATCCGCGGCGCGTGCTGCCGATCGGCTACCCGGGAGAGCTGATCGTCCGAGGCCCGCAGGTCTTCGCCGGCTACTGGAACCAGCCGGCGGAGACGGCCGAGACCCTGTCCCGCGACGGCTGGTTCCGTACGGGTGACATCGGGGTGATGAGCCCGGACGGGTTCTTCACGCTCATCGACCGCAAGCGCGACGTCGTGATCGTCGACGGCTTCAACGTCTATCCGTCCGAGATCGAGAACGTCCTCACCGCCCACCCGGGCGTGGCCGAGGCCGCGGTCGTCGGGATCCCCGACTCCGCGCACGGCGAAGTCGTCACCGCGTACATCATCCCGCACGAGCCGGTACCCAGCGTGGACGAGCTCATGGCGTACGCCGCCCAGCATCTCGCCGACTACAAGGTGCCCGCGTTCATCGAGCTGCGCCCGACCCTGCCGCGCAACATGCTGGGCAAGGTGCTGCGCCGTGTCCTGCGCGAGGAGAACGCGATGTCGTAGGGCGTGTCTGACAGATCCGCCGAACGGGATCCGCCAGACACGCGCTAGGCGTCGGTGTCCAGCCGGCGCAGGGCGGCCTTCACGGTCGCGGAGTCGTACGTCGTCCAGAACGGCGGCAGCGACGAGCGCAGGAAGGTGCCGTACCGCGCGGTGGCCAGGCGTGGGTCCAGGATCGCGACGACGCCGCGGTCGGTCATGCTGCGCAGCAGCCGCCCCGCGCCCTGGGCGAGGAGCAGTGCGGCGTTCGTCGCGGCGACCGCCATGAAGCCGTTGCCGCCGCGCGCGGCGATGGCCCGCTGCCGCGCCGAGGACAGTGGGTCGTCCGGCCGGGGGAACGGGATGCGGTCGATCACGACGAGCCGCAGCGACGGGCCGGGCACGTCCACGCCCTGCCAGAGCGACAGAGTGCCGAACAGGCACGTGGCGTCGTCCTCGGCGAAGCGCTTGACGAGCTGTGACGTGGTGTCGTCGCCCTGGCAGAGCAGCGGCTGCTCGAGCCGGCCGCGCAGCTCCTCGGCGGCCTGCTTGGCCGCGCGCATCGAGGAGAACAATCCGAGGGTGCGCCCGCCGGCGGCGCCGATGAGCTCGCTCAGCTCCGTGAGGTACGCCTCCGGCAGGCCGTCGCGGCCGGGGGTGGGCAGCCCGCGGGCGATGTAGAGGATGCCGCTGCGCGCGTGGTCGAACGGCGAGCCGACGTCCAGGCCCGACCACCGGATCGGCTCCTTGCCGGCCTCTCCGGAATCATCGGACTCACCCGAAGCCGCGGCGTCGAGCGGCGGCAGGCCCCACTGCCGGGCGAGCGGTTCGAACGACCCGCCGAGCGACAGCGTGGCCGAGGTCAGCACGGTCGTACGGCGGCGGAACAGGCGTTCGCGCAGCAGCGCGCCGACGCCGAGGGGTGCGACCCGCAGGGCGGTGGGCCGCCGGGAGTCCTCCGCGAACGGCTTGTCCAGCCAGACCACGTCGTGCCGCGCGGCGATGTCGCCCGCGAACGACTCCAGGAAGCGCACGGCGGTGTCGTGGATCTCCTCCAGCGAGGTGAGCGCGGCCCGCCCGGCGCCGAGGCGTTCGGCGTCGTCGTCGGCGCCCTTGAGCGTGGAGCGCAGGGCGGTGGCGCACGCGGAGGCGGCGTCGCGGATCGCCGCGAGCGAGATGCCGATCGCTTCCGGAAGCACGTCCATCCGGCCGGGGCGCAGCTCGCTGAGCATCGGCTGCAGCGCCTCCCCGGCCTCCTTGAGCCGGTCGGCGAGGTCGTCCTCGATGAGCCGCCCGCAGCGGCGCGCAGTGATCTCCACGGCCTGGGCGGACAGCTCCGCGGTGGCCACCGACGTGACACGGTCGACGAGCTCGTGTGCCTCGTCGACGATGACGACGTCGTGTTCGGGCAGGACCTGGAAGTCCTCCAGCGCGTCGATCGCGAGCAGCGCGTGGTTGGTGACGACCACGTCGGCGTCGCCGGCCTGGTCGCGGGCGCGCTCGGCGAAGCATTCCGTGCCGAACGGGCAGCGGGCCGCGCCGAGACATTCGCGTGCGGTCACCGACACCTGCCGCCACGCGTGCTCATTGACGCCCGGCACGAGCTCGTCGCGGTCGCCGGTGTCGGTGGTCTCGGCCCACTCGTGGATGCGCTGCACCTGCCGCCCGGCGGCCGAGACGGCCTGCGGGTCGAACAGGAGGTCGTCGGGATCCTCGGGCGCGTCGACCTGCAGCCGGTGCCGGCACAGGTAGTTGCGGCGACCCTTGAGGATGGCGAACACCGGCTCGCGGCCGAGCAGGTCCTTCAGCGCCCCGGCGAGCCGGGGTAGGTCGCGGTCGATGAGCTGGCGTTGCAGCGCGATCGTCGCGGTCGAGACGACGACGCAGGCGTCCTTTTCGACCGCGTGCCGTACGGCCGGGACGAGGTAGGCGAGGGACTTGCCGGTGCCGGTGCCGGCCTGGACGGCGAGGTGCTCCCCGGAGTCGACCGAGTGCGCCACCGCCTCGGCCATCTTCACCTGTCCGGGGCGTTCGGCGCCGCCGACCCCGGCGACCGCTGCGGCCAGAAGCGCGGAGACGTCGGGTAGGTCGGTCTTGTCGGCGGAGTCGAGGAGGTCGTCGGGCACAGAGAAACGCTACCGGTGACGGCGCACCTTCGACGCCCGCTTCACCACCGCGCGCCGGTCAGAGGCCGGCCCCGCCCTGCTTGCGGCGGCGTTCGTTGTAGTCGCGCATCCGCTGCGGATAGCCGGTGATCTGCACGTCGTACACCGGCAGCCGCAGGTCGCGGGCGACCTTCTGGATGACCTGCGGAGACCCCACGCGGCGGCGGGTCCACTCGCCGTCGGCGGCGACCGCCATCGCGGTCGTGTCGGTGGCGAACGTCTCGGGTTCGACGTAGAACTCCACGCCCGCACGGCTGCGGGCGAAACCGATCAGTGACTCGATGTCGGCGTCGGTCGCCTGACGGTCGAGGGTGGCCACCTTGTCGCCTCGTCGGCGGCGGATGCCGAAGCGATCGCCCCACTTCATCGAAGGTCCTCCTCCAGAACCTCGCGGTGCCCCCGCCCCGTTGTCAATTACGTCTTCAACGTCGGGGTCACCGCTCCAGGTTCCCCACGGAGGTCACAGTGAAATGTCGGCTGTGCGGCAACCAGCGCCGAAAACCGCTAGTTCGGATTAATGTGACCTATGATCTGACCGAGGTAATTACAGGGGCCGTTATGCGGTTTGTCATTCCGGCGGGCCGTACGCGCCTGATCGCCGCCGCGGTCGCCGGGGTTCTCGTCCTCGGCTGGCTCAGCGCCCTGGCGCCGACCGGCACAGGCCCACGGCAGGTGTCCGCCGCGATGAGCGCCCCGCCACCGAGCGCGCCGCAGGGCGCGGGACACCCGGTCCGCAAAAGGCGCCCGCTGTGGCCCGACGGTCCCAAGAAGGCTCCGGCGGTCGACTGCCGGGCGGTGAAGTGCGTGGCGCTGACCTTCGACGACGGCCCGGGTCCGTACACGAGGACGCTGCTCGACACGCTCGCCGCCCAGCACGCCAAAGTGACGTTCTTCCTCATCGGCGGCAACATCCGGGGCAGGGAGGCCGTCGTCCGCCGTGAGCTCGCCGACGGCCATGCCATCGGCGACCACACCTGGAGCCATCCCGACCTGAGCAGGCTGCCCGAGCGCGCGGTCCGCTCGCAGCTCACCCGCACGCTCACCGAGATCTCGCGGGTGACCGGTGGCCCGACCCGTCTCATGCGCCCGCCGTACGGCGCCACCGACCGGCACGTCGGCGCGGTCGCGCGCCGTCTGAAGCTGACGCAGATCGTGTGGAGCGTCGATACGAACGACTGGCTCGACCGGAACTCGGCGATCGTCGCTCATCGGGCCATCTCCCGTGCGCACCGCGGCGACATCATCTTGATGCACGACATCCACCCGACCACCGTGAAGGCGGTGCCGAAGATCCTCCGCGGCCTCCGCAAGCGCGGCTTCACCTTCGTCACCGTGCCCCAGTTGCTCGCGGCGCATCCCCTGAAACCCGGCAAGGTCTACTTCGACGGGGGGTGAGCCAGGGTCGCGCCAGGGTTTTCCCCGATGGTCACGGGACGGCGTGGGACGCACGATCAGGACATGACCATTCCTGCACCCTCACCGGGGGCCCTGCGCGTCTCCCACGCCGAACGCGAACCCATCGTCGAGCGGCTCCAGCAGGCGTACGCCGAGGGCCGGCTCGACAAGCCCGAGCTGGATCTGCGGCTGCATCTCGCGATGACCGCCAAGACCCGCGCCGACCTCGACGCGGTCCTGTCCGACCTGGACCCAGTGCCGCGGGCGGCCGCGCCGCAGGTCATAGCGGACCCGACGGCCGAACAGCGCCTGCTCGCCGCGCTCGCGCACACGCTCGGCATCGTGACGCTGTTCGTCGGGCCGCTCGTCATGATGTGCACGCGCGCCAGGCGGTCGCCGTACGTACGCCAGCACATCGCGTCGGCGCTGAACTTCCAGCTCACCCTGCTGATCCTCACGATCGTGACGCTCGGCGTCGGTGCGATCGCCTACGCCGTCGCCTGGGCGGTCGCCGGAGTCGCCGCGCTTCTCGCGCTGACCGGCACGCCGTTCCGCTACCCGTTCACGCTCCGGCTGGTGCGCTGAGCGGGCGCGGGATGGTCGGGCTCGAGGGCGGGCAGCCCGTCGAGGCTCTCGGCGTTGCGCTGGACGCGTGGCACCCACTCGTCGGGGGAACGGCGCCCGTGCTGGTCGTCGAGGAGGCCGCGCTCACCGGCGAGCTCCATGTACGGGACGGAATAACCGCAGGAGTCGCCGACCCGCCGCACGTCGACGACCACCATCGCCCGGGTGCCCGCGTGACCGGCGCCGAAGCGGCCGATGACGTGCTCCCACTCGGCGTCGCCGGCCGGACGACGCGTCCCGTGCCGTACAGGCGCAGGATCTTCGGCTGGCGGTCGCAGGAGCAGAACATGATCGTGATGCGACCGTTGTCACGCAGGTGAGCGATGGTCTCCGCGCCGCTGCCGTACAGGCCGAGGTAGGCCACGGTCCGCTCGTCGAGGACGGCGAAGGTGTCCTGGTAGCCCTTCGGTGAGACGTTGACGTGACCGCCGGAGCTCGGTGCGGTCGCCACGAAGAACATGGGCTGCGCTTCAATGAACGCCCGCAACCGTTCGTCGATGCATTCGTACAGTTTTGCCACTGCGACACCCCTAAGAGCGAGGACAACTCGAACAGTAGACGCGGCCGGTCTGTAAGCCTCGGGCGAGGGATGAGACGATCGTCCGGTGATCGGTCACCGTGAGGCAACGGAAAAACTGCTGGAGTCCTACCGCTCCATCCCCGAAGGGGCGCCGGTACGCCTGGCGAAGCGAACCTCGAACCTCTTCCGCTTCCGCGACGACGCGGGCGCGCCCGGTCTGGACGTGAGCGGGTTCGACCAGGTCCTGAGCGTCGACCCCGTCAAGCGCACCGCCGACGTTCAGGGCATGACGACCTACGAGGCCCTGGTCGACGCGACGCTCCCGCACGGGCTCATGCCACTGGTCGTGCCACAGCTCAAGACGATCACTCTGGGCGGCGCGGTCACCGGGCTCGGCATCGAGTCCTCCTCGTTCCACCACGGCCTGCCGCACGAGTCCGTCCTCGAGATGGAGATCATCACGGGCGGCGGGGAGATCGTGACGGCGACGCCGGACAACGAGCACCGTGACCTGTTCTACGGCTTCCCCAACTCCTACGGGACGCTCGGCTACGCGCTCCGCCTCAAGATCAAGTTGCAGCCGGTGAAGCCGTTCGTCGAGCTGCGGCACGTGCGCTTCTCCTCCGCGGAGGAGTGCGCCGAGGCGATCGACAAGCTGGCTCCCGACGCCGACTTCATCGACGGCACCGTGTTCGGCGCCGACGAGCTGTACCTGACGCTCGGCACGTTCGCCGAAACGGCCAAGCACGTCTCCGACTACACCGGGCAGAACATCTACTACCGGTCCATCCAGGACCGGAACATCACTCCCCGCTGGGTCGGCCCGGACACCGAGCCCACCGACGTGCTCACCATCCACTCGTACCTGTGGCGCTGGGACACCGACTGGTTCTGGTGCTCGCGGGCCTTCGGTGTGCAGAACCCGCTCGTACGCCGGGTGTGGCCCGCGGCCAAGAAGCGCTCCGACGTCTACCGCCGCCTCGTCGCCCTCGACAAGCGCGCGCAGTTCTCCGCCCGGCTGGACCGCTGGCTCGGTCGGCCGCACCGCGAGGACGTCATCCAGGACGTCGAGGTGCCGGTGGAGCGGCTGCCCGAGTTCCTGGACTTCTTCCGGCGTGAGATCGGCATGAGCCCGGTGTGGCTCTGCCCGCTGCGGGCACAGGACAAGTGGCCGCTGTATCCGCTGGAGCCCGGCCGCACCTACGTCAACGTGGGGTTCTGGGGGACGGTGCCGATCCCGCCCGGCCGCCTGCCCGAACACCACAACCGCCTCATCGAGCGCGAGGTCGCCCGCCTCGAGGGGCACAAGTCGCTGTACTCCACGGCGTACTACACCCGCGATGACTTCTGGCGACACTACGACGGGGCCACCTATCGGCGGCTGAAGGAGGAGTACGACCCCGGCGGGCGGTTGCTGGATCTCTACGACAAAACGGTACGAGGCAGGTGATCATGCAGCTCGCAGAGGTATTCGAGCGTGTCGTGGGCCGCGACGCGCAGGTGGAGTTCTTGGCCTATGACGACAGCCGGGCAGGTCCGGCCGGCGCCGACATCACGGTGAACGTGAGGTCGCCGTACGCGATCTCATATCTCGTCCAGGCTCCGGGGGCGATCGGCCTGGCGCGGGCCTACGTCGCCGGCTACCTGGACATCACCGGTGACATGTACACCGCACTGTCCCGCATGCAGGCGGCTCTGGGCGAGCTGACCTGGAGCGAGAAGAGGATTCTGCTGCGGGGCATCATCCGGGACCCGCTGTTGCGCGCGGCCGCCCTTAGACGTCTGGATCCGCCGCCTCAGGAGGTGCAGCCGGAGCGTCTGCCGATCCTTTCGGGGCTGCTGCGGCACTCCAAGCGCCGCGACGCCAAGGCGATCTCCCACCACTACGACGTGTCGAACACCTTCTACGAATGGGTGCTCGGGCCGTCGATGGCCTACACCTGCGCGTGCTTCCCGACCGAGGACGCGACGCTCGAGCAGGCGCAGTTCCACAAGTTCGACCTGGTCGCGCGCAAGCTCGGGCTGCGCAAGGGCATGCGGCTGCTCGACGTCGGCTGCGGCTGGGGCGGCATGGTCATGCACGCCGCGCGTGAGTACGGCGTCAAGGCACTCGGCGTCACCCTGTCCAAGCAGCAGGCCGAATGGGCGCAGAAGGCGATCGCCGAGGCGGGGTTGTCCGAGCTGGCCGAGGTGCGGCACCTGGACTACCGCGACGTGACCGATGGCGATTTCGACGCCGTCAGCTCGATCGGGCTCACCGAGCACATCGGCAAGGGCAACCTGCCGTCGTACTTCTCCTTCCTGTACGGCAAGCTCAAGCCGGGCGGCCGGCTGCTGAACCACTGCATCACCCGGCCGGACGACGCCCAGCCCGCCATTCGCGAGGACGGCTTCATCAACCGGTACGTCTTTCCCGACGGCGAGCTCGAGGGACCGGGTCACCTGGTCTCGAAGATGCACGACGCCGGCTTCGAGGTGCGGCACGAGGAGAACCTCCGCGAGCACTACGCGAAGACCCTCACCGGCTGGTGCCGCAACCTGGACGACCACTGGGACGAGGCGGTCGAGGAGGTCGGTCCGGGCACGGCGCGGGTGTGGCGGCTGTACATGGCCGGCTCGCGGCTCGGGTTCGACGTGAACTGGATCCAGCTGCACCAGGTGCTCGGCGTCAAGCTTCACGACGACGGACGCTCGGGCATGCCGCTGCGTCCCTCGTTCGAGCCGCCCTTCGAGGGCTGACTCCGGCGCAGGCCGCCGGTCGTCCGTGACGGACGCCGGCGGCCGTGCGCGTGGACAGCCTCACGCGCGCGGCCTACCGTCGCCGCCATGACGGTGATCGACACGGTGGAGGCGAACGGCCTGACCTTCGCCTACCTCCAGGCCGGCAGCGGTCCGCTCGCCCTGTGCCTGCACGGCTTTCCCGACTCCGCCCACACCTTCCGGCAGCTGCTGCCCGCGCTCGCCGAGGCGGGGTACCACGCGGTCGCGCCGTTCCAGCGTGGGTACGCCCCGACGGCGGTGCCCGCCGACGGCGCCTACCAGACCGGTGCGCTGGCCGCCGACGCCAACGCCCTGCACGAGGCGCTGGGCGGGTCAGGCGACGCGGTCCTCATCGGGCACGACTGGGGTGCCGCCGCGACGTACGCGGCGGCGGCGCACGAGCCGTCGCGTTGGCGCCGTGCCGTCGCCATGTCGGTGCCGCCGTTGCCGGCCATGGCGTCGGGGTTCCTGGACTATGACCAGCTGAAGCGGTCCTTCTACATGTTCCTGTTCCAGACGCCGCTGGCCGAGACGGCCGTCTCGGCGGACGGCATGGCCTTCCTGGACCGGTTGTGGGCCGACTGGTCGCCCGGGTATGACGCGACGGCGGACCTGGAGTACGTCAAGGCGTGCCTGCGCGAGCCGGAGAACCTCACCGCCGCACTGGGCTACTACCGGACGATGTTCGGCTCTTCGGCGCACGTGGCCGCGTACGCCGACGAACAGAGGGCCGCGCGGCGGCCCGGCGAGCGGCCGATCCTGTACCTGCACGGCGGCGCCGACGGGTGCCTCGCCGCGGGCCGGACGCAGGACGTCGAGCGGCATCTTCCGCCGGGCTCGCGGGCCGAGATCGTGCCGGGAGCAGGCCACTTCCCGCATCTGGAGCGGCCCGCCGCGGTCAATGCGCTGATCATGGACTGGTTTCGCCGGTAATGTGCCCTCACGCCCGCGCCGAGCGCCTCACGTGACCGCGCGGATTTCGGTGGGCGCCCTCCCTTGTTGCCGGGGGCGCGGGCTTGGCAGGATGGACCCCGAACGGGATTCTAGTTGTGGAGAGAAGTGAGCCGGCAGTGACCACAAGTGCGCTCGAGCCGCCCGAGATCGACCTCACGGACTGGATGTTCTGGGCGCGCCCGCTGCGTGAGCGGCACGATGCTTTCCACGCGCTGCGGCAGCTGCCCCGGCCGGAGTTCTACGAGGAGCCCGAGGTGTCCTTCGTACCGAAGGGACCCGGTTACTACGCGCTGGTCAAGCACGCGGACGTCGTGGAGGCCTCCCGCCGTCCGCAGGACTTCTGCTCCGGCTCCGGTGCCATCAACATCGCGGACATGCCGTCCGACCTGAACGAGTACTTCGGCTCCATGATCAACATGGACGATCCGCGGCACGCCAAGATCCGCAGGATCGTCTCCCGCGCCTTCTCGCCGCGGATGATCCAGCGTTTCGAGGATCAGGTGCAGGCGGTCGCCGAGCAGGTCGTGGAGGAGGTCGTCACGAACGGCTCCGGCGACTTCGTGCCCGACGTCGCCGCGCGCCTGCCCCTGAAGATCATCTGCGACATGATGGGAATCGCCGAGAGCGACTACAAGACGGTCTTCGACAACTCCAACGTGATCCTCGGGGGAGCCGACCCGGAGTTCGTCTCCGAGGACCAGGACCAGGTCGTCCTCGACCTCCTTCAGGCGGGCCAGACGCTGAAGGACCTGGTCGAGGAGCTTGGACGGCAGCGCCGGCAACACCCCACCGACGACCTGATCTCCGCCCTGGTCAACGCCAACATCGACGGCGAGTCGCTGACCGACCAGGAGCTCGGGTCGTTCTTCATCCTGCTCGTCGTCGCGGGCAACGAGACCACGCGCAACGCGATCGCGCACGGCCTGAAGCTGTTCAGCGTGAACCCCGGGCAGCGCGAATTGCTGCTGGCCGACTTCGAGGCCCGGATCCCCGGCGCGGTCGAGGAGATCGTGCGTTACTCCTCCCCGGTGATCTGGATGCGCCGTACGGCGACACGTGACACCGAGCTGAACGGCAACGACTTCAAGGCCGGCGACAAGCTGCTGCTGTACTACTGGGCCGCCAACCGCGACGAGACCGTTTTCACCGACCCCGGTGTCTTCGACATCACGCGCGACCCGAACCCGCACATCGGCTTCGGCGGCCCCGGCCCGCACTTCTGCCTGGGCGCCCACCTGGCCCGGCGGGAGATCAGCGTGATGTTCCGCGAGCTGTTCAGGCGAGTGCCGAACATCCGCTCGACCGCGCCGCCGGACCGCCTCCTGTCCAGCTTCATCAACGGCATCAAGCACCTGCCGTACGAGATCTGAGCGTCGGCTCAGCGCACGACGCGGAGCGACCGGACCACGTGGCCGATGTCGGGCAGCAGGTGGTTCTGGTTCCCCGGGATGGTGATCTCCACGATCGCGGGAAGCGTGCGCCCGGTGTCCACCGCGACCACGACCTCGGTCTGGCTGTTCTGCACCCGGTCGGTGTCGGTGGTGTGGGTCATCCGGAACGCCGTGACCCACGCGGAGTGACGGTCGACCGTCATCGCGGCGCCGGCCAGGTCCTTGCGGGCGCCGTCATAGCCGTACAGGTTCTTGATGAAGGCGGCCCCGGTGAGCTCGGCGGCGGCCCGCAGGCGCTGCGTCCCCGGCACGCTGAGCTTCGGGCCGAGCGGTTCGATGCTGACGGACGCGTACCAGAAGTGCTTGTAGTCCTTGACCTTGCCGTCGATCCCCTGGCCCGACGAGGGGTCGCCCGCCGTCTTGGCCGTCGTCTTCCACGGCGGCCCGAAGCGGGCATAGGAGAGGCCCACCTTCTGGTTCACCGTGCGCCCGGTCACCCGGGACCCGGGGCCGCGGAAGACCGGAAGGGGGCCGGCCGGGGTGCCGGTGGGCCGCCACGTCAGCGCGGGCACGCCGGTCGGCGCCGCGGTGACCAGCGGATAAGCGCCGGCGAAGGCGTCCGGTCCGGCCTCGGTCTGCCGGCTGAGCACAAAGACGATCGCCGCCGCGACCGCGAGGACGAATACGGCAGCGACGGCGATCAACGACTTCACGGGTCGTAAGCGTACGGAATCAGCGGAGCTCGCGCTTGAGGATCTTCCCGGTGGCCGTCATCGGAAGTTCGTCGCGGAACTCGACGACGCGGGGGTACTTGTAGTTCGCGAGGTTCTCCTTCGCCCAGGAGACCAGCTCGCCCTCGGTCGTCGTGGCGCCGTGCACCGGGATGACGTACGCCTTGATCTCCTCGCCGTGGCTGTCATGCGGGACGCCGACGACGGCGGCGAGCGAGACGCCCGGATGCGTCATCAGCAGCTCCTCGACCTCACGCGGGTACACGTTGAACCCGCCACGGATGATCATGTCCTTGGAGCGGTCGATGATGTAGTAGAAGCCGTCCTCGTCGCGGCGCGCGATGTCGCCGGTGCGGAACCACCCGTCGCGCATCACCTCCGCGCTGGCCTCCGGACGCTGGTAATAGCCCTTCATGACGCAGTGCCCGCGCACGGCGATCTCGCCCGGCCCGTCACCCGCGTCCTTCCAGTCGTCCTCGACGAGCTTCATCTGCACGCCCCAGATCGGCTGCCCGATCGAACCCGGCCGGGCCGGGCGGTCCGGCCGGTTGAAGGACGCGACCGGAGAGGTCTCCGACAGGCCGTAGCCCTCGACGACGTCCACGCCGAAGCGCTCGCCGAACCGCGTCAAGACCTCCAGCGGCATGGCGGACCCGCCGCTCGCGGCCGTCGTGAGGTTCGCGGCGATCTGGTCGAGCTGCCCCTGGTCATGCCCGCCCTCATGCGTCAGCAGGCCCCAGTACATCGTGGGGACCCCCGCGAAAAAGGTGATCTTCTCGGCGAGCATGAGGTCGAGCGTGGCGCCCGCCTCGAAGCGCGGCATGAGGACGATCGTGGCGTGCCGGAGGAATCCGGTGTTGAGGACGACCGACTGGCCGAACGCGTGGAACAGCGGCAGCGCGGCCAGGAAGACGTCGTGACCCGAGCCTTCGAACATGCTGTCGTTGACCATCGCGTTCATCAGCATGTTCTGGTGGGTGAGCTCGGCGCCCTTGGGGCGGCCCGTCGTACCGCTGGGGTAGAGGATCACCGCGGTGTCGGTGGCTTCCGTCTGCTCGGTCTCGAACTCTCCCGGCTGGTCGCCGATCGCCGCCCAGAGCGACTCGCCGTACGGCACCTCGGTCGCGAGCGGCGTGGCGGGCAGCACGAAGAACTGCTCGCAGCCGGGGATGTCGCCGAAGGCGCCCCAGCCGGCCTCGCCGAGCGGCAGCTCCGGCGTGCCCTCGAAGCAGAACAGCGCCTTCGCGTCGGAGTCCTCCAGGTGGTAGGCGATCTCGCGCCGCTTCAGCAGGACGTTCAGCGGCACGACGACCGCGCCGGCCTTGAGGATGCCGAAGTAGACCATCGGAAAGTAGGGCAGATTGGGACAGGCGAGTGCGACCTTGTCGCCGGGGCCGATGCCGCGTGAACGCAGCAGGTTGGCCACCTGGTTCGCGATCGTGTTCACGAAGCTGTACGACAGGCGCATGTCGCCGAAGACCAGGGCGTCGCGGTCGGGGGTGTCGTGTGCGGCGTCGTCCAGGACGACCGAGAGATTGAGCATCGGCTACTCCTGCTGCGATATCAACGGGGGCGGGTCACCCCCATTGATATCGCAGCCGGGGGGTCAGCCGAAGACGACGTCGGCGCAGGAGTAGAAGGCGTTCGCGGTGTCGGCGATGTCCCATACGGAGAGAATCAGCTGCCTGCCGTGCCGGGACGGGAGGGTGCCCCGGTGCGTGACAGGGTTGGGCGGCCGCTGGCCGCCGTAGCTGACCTGCAGAAACGGCTGGGACTCCAGGGCGGACCTGGTGAGCGGCTGCGTCGGGTCGTATCCGCTCTTGGTGATGAAGTAGCGGAACGACGAGGTCGCGTGGATGGCGGTGAAGGTCCAGGTGAACCCGTACGACGCGCCGCTCGTCATCGACGCGGCCGGCCACGTGCCGCCGCGCGGGTCGTCGAGCGGGGCGAACTCACTGTGGTTCGCGCTGCAGATGTGGCCGTCGGCGGGACCGGCCTGGGGGAATCCCTTCGGGCCCTCGACGCTCTGCGGCTCGTACTGGATCGAGCCGCAACCCGAGACCTGCTGCTGGGCGCACCGGTAGCTACGGCTGGGCGGTGACGTCGTGTATCCGTGCGAGAAGGCCGGGGTGGCGGTCGCGAGCGTGAGCGCGGCGGCCGCGACGACGGCGAGGGCGAGCTTTCCTGGCATGTGACTCTCCTTGGGGGCGGGGGAGGTCGGTCAGCGCTGGAGGTCACCTCACTGCCCCTGAATTTACTGGAAACCTTCCTAAAAGTCAGGTAGCCGGTGAGGGTGGGTATACGTCACCTCCCGGCCACCCGAGCTCGGTGGTCCTTGCTTGCGTCTGCGCTAGTCTTGGGATATGCGCTCTCGGCAGCTCCTTAGCCGGCCGCGTTGACGTAGGTCCTCAGTCGACGCGGCAGCCCCTCCTGTGCGAGGGGCGTTTCCATGCAAGGGGCACAGTTTCGTGAGCCGAAGCCGTGCGAAATCAGACGAGGAACGATGACTGGCGTCGACGAGAACTTTGACCCACGGGCAGTTCAGGACAAATGGCAGGCCCGTTGGGAGGAGCTGAACCCCTTCGCGGCGAGCGAGGACCCGGCCGACGAGCGTCCCCGCCGGTACGCGCTGGACATGTTCCCCTACCCCTCCGGCGACCTCCACATGGGCCACGCCGAGGCGTTCGCGATCGGTGACGCCGTCGCCCGCTACTGGGTCCAGCGCGGCTACAACGTCCTGCACCCCATCGGCTGGGACTCCTTCGGCCTGCCGGCCGAGAACGCCGCGATCAAGCGCGACTCCCACCCGGCCGAGTGGACCTACGCCAACATCGACACCCAGGCCGAGTCGTTCAAGCGCTACGCCATCGCCTTCGACTGGTCCCGGCGGCTGCACACCTCCGACGCCGACTACTACCGCTGGAACCAGTGGCTGTTCCTGCGCTTCTACGAGCGCGGCCTGGCGTACCGCAAGGGCGGCTACGTCAACTGGTGCCCCAACGACCAGACCGTGCTGGCCAACGAGCAGGTCGTGGCCGGCCGCTGCGAGCGGTGCCACGCGGTGGTGGAGAAGCGCCTGCTGACCCAGTGGTACTTCAAGATCACTGAGTACGCCGACCGGCTGCTGGCCGACATGGAGCAGCTGGACTGGCCCGAGCGCGTCCTGCTGATGCAGCGCAACTGGATCGGCCGGTCCGAGGGCGCCGACGTGGCGTTCGAGATCGAGGGCCGCGCCGAGCCGGTCACCGTGTACACGACCCGCCCCGACACGCTGTACGGCGCGACGTTCTTCGTCGTCGCCGCCGACGCCGCGCTGGCCGACGAGATCTGCGCTCCCGAGCAGCGGGCGGAGTTCGAGGCGTACCGCGAGACGGTCCGGCGCGAGTCGGAGATCGACCGGCTGGCCACCGACCGCGAGAAGACCGGCGTGTTCCTGGGCCGCTACGCCGTCAACCCGGTCAACGGCGAGCGGATGCCCGTATGGGCCGCGGACTACGTCCTGGCGGAGTACGGCCACGGCGCGATCATGGCAGTGCCCGCGCACGACCAGCGCGACCTGGACTTCGCACGGAGGTTCGGCCTGCCCGTACGCGTCGTCGTGCACACCGGCGACGCCGACCCCGGCGAGTCCGGCGTCGCGACCCCGGGCGAGGGCGAGCTGGTCAACTCCGGCCCGCTGGACGGCCTGGCCAAGTCCGCCGCCATCCCGCGGATCACCGAGGTCCTGGAGGAGCGCGGGCTGGGCAAGGCGGCCGTCAACTATCGCCTGCGCGACTGGCTGATCTCCCGCCAGCGCTTCTGGGGCACGCCGATCCCGATCATCCACTGCGAGTCGTGCGGCGAGGTCCCGGTCCCGGATGACCAGCTGCCGGTGCGCCTGCCGGAGGACCTGCGCGGCGCGGACCTGTCACCGCGCGGCGTGTCGCCGCTGGCCGCGGCGTCGGAGTGGGTCAACGTCGACTGTCCCAAGTGCGGCGGTCCCGCCAAGCGCGACACCGACACGATGGACACCTTCGTCGACTCGTCCTGGTACTTCCTGCGCTACTGCTCGCCGGACTACTCCGACGGGCCGTTCGACGTCGAGCAGGTACGCCGCTGGATGCCCGCCGACCAGTACAACGGCGGAGTCGAGCACGCCATCCTGCACCTGCTGTACAGCCGGTTCTTCACCAAGGTCCTGTACGACATGGGCATGGTGGACTTCACCGAGCCGTTCAAGCGGCTGGTCAATCAGGGCCAGGTGATCCTGGGCGGCTCGGCGATGTCGAAGTCCACCGGCAACCTGGTCGACCTGGGCGCCCAGATCGACGAGTTCGGCGTCGACGCGGTGCGGCTGACCATGATGTTCGCCGGGCCGCCCGAGGACGACATCGACTGGGCCGACGTGTCGCCGTCGGGTTCGGTGAAGTTCCTGGCCCGTGTCCACCGGGTGGCCGCCGAGGTGACGTCGGCGCCCGGAGCCGACGCCGCCACCGGCGACGCCGAGCTGCGCAAGGTGACCCACCACACGATCGACGAGGTCACCCGGCTGGTCGAGGGGCACCGCTACAACGTCGCGATCGCCCGCATGATGGAGCTGACCTCCGCCGCGCGCCGTGTCATCGACACCGGCGCCGGCGCGGGTGACCCGGCCGTACGCGAGGCCGCGGAGACGCTGGCCGTCACGCTGTCGCTGTTCTCCCCGTACACCGCGGAGGAGATGTGGGCGCGGCTGGGGCACCAGGCGCCGGTGGCCAAGGCCGGCTGGCCGTCCGCCGACCCCGCGCTCCTGGTGCAGGAGTCGGTGACGTGCGTCGTCCAGGTGGCCGGCAAGGTCCGTGACCGCCTGGAGGTCTCGCCGGAGATCGGCGACGACGAGCTGGAGCGGCTGGCGCTGGCCTCGGAGAAGGTCCAGGCGGCCCTGGCCGACCGCGGCATCCGCAAGGTCGTCGTACGGGCGCCGAAGATCGTGAACATCGTCCCCGCCTGACCGGTCGTCCTGCGGCCGAATGCCCGCAAACGCGACGTCAAAGCGGTGAGGGCACCCCTTCCGGGGTGCCCTCACGCGTGCACAGTGCCAGGAGACGCGGCAGGTCGCGGTGTCGGTCACATCTTGCGGAGCACCGCCACGACCCGGCCGAGGATCGTCGCGTCGTCGCCCGGGATCGGGTCGTACGCCGGGTTGTGGGGCATCAGCCACACCTTCTCGTCGCGGCGCTTCAGCGTCTTCACGGTGGCCTCGCCGTCGATCATCGCCGCGACGATGTCGCCGTTCTCGGCCACCGGCTGCTGACGGACCACGACCCAGTCGCCGTCGGCGATCGCGGCCTCGATCATCGAGTCGCCGCTGACGTTGAGGAGGAAGTGGGTGCCCTCGCCGACGAGCTGCTTGGGCAGCGCGAAGACGTCCTCGACCGCTTCCTCGGCGAGGATCGGACCACCGGCCGCGATGCGGCCCACGAGAGGCACGTACGTGGGGGAGGGGCGTGTCGCCGTCTCCTGCCCGGACGTGGTCTCGTACGACTCCGGCTCGTTCTGCGCGGAGGGCGAGCCGGGCATGCGGACCACGACGGCGCGCGGGCGGTTGGGGTCGCGCAGCAGGAAGCCCTTGCGCTGCAGCGCCCGCAGCTGGTGGGACACGCTGGAGGTGCTGGTGAGCCCGACCGACTCGCCGATCTCGCGCATCGACGGGGGGTAGCCGCGCCGCTGTACGGAGTCGCGGATCACCTCCAGGACCTTGCGCTGGCGTGCCGTCAGGCCGGTCTCGTCGCGCGGGCCGTCGGGCATTTCCCGGACCTTGCTCATGTGTGTCTCCGCTGGATGACTGTGCTCCGGTGACGCGCTGTCGCCGGCATTTCGCTCCTGTAGACGGACGTTAGCGCCTTGTCGCTAAATGATCAAACACCTGTTCGAAGATGTCCTGGAAATTTGCCAGTGCTCTGCGGTACAACTCGTACTGATGTTCGATCGAAATTGCGTTCGACTCATCAGAGGGGAGACCGACATGAGCATGACCGCTCACACTCACTCTTCGGTGCCCGTCCGGCTCACCCGGCGGGGTCGCGTCGTCGTCATCTGCACCGCCGCTATGGTGCTCCTCGTGGGCTTCTGGATTGGGGCGCGCCACGGGGCCCGCGCCACGTCCGGCGGGGAGCGGGGGCCGGCCGCCAGCCGGGAGTCGGTGATCGTGGGGCGGCATGACACGCTGTGGGGCATTGCCGTGCGCGCCCGGCCGGACGTCGACCCCCGCGTCACGGTCCAGCGCATGATCGACCTCAACGCGCTCTCCGGTGCCGTCGTCAACCCGGGGCAGAAGGTCTACATCCCGTCGAGGTGACGGGTTTCGGGGTGCCCGCCGCTGCGGGATCTTCTGGGAGATCTCGGCTCAATCGAGGCCCGGTCGGGCCTGCGACACGCCGGTGATCTGCCGTAAGCCGTGACCTGAGCGGCCTCTTCGTGCATGTGTTGCCGACGAGGTTGCGGAGGCCATCCTGGAGTCGTACGGTGGGACCACAACATCTAGTAGTTACATTGATGTAGTTCACCATAGGTTGTGGTTACACAGTGAAGTCGGTGTAACCACGACGTAACGCCGTGCCGTGGGGGAGGGGGATCGAGGCATGCATTGCCCGTTCTGCCGCAATCCCGACAGCAGGGTGATCGACAGCCGTTCCACCGAGGACGGATCCGCGATCCGGCGGCGCCGGTCGTGTTCTGAGTGCGGGCGTCGGTTCACCACTCAGGAGACGGTGCTGCTGATGGTCGCCAAGCGCAGCGGCGTCACCGAGCCGTTCTCCCGCGAGAAGATCATCGCGGGGGTGCGCCGGGCCTGCCAGGGGCGTCCTGTCACAGAGGACGCGCTGGCCCAGCTCGGCCAGCGGGTCGAAGAGGCGATTCGAGCCACCGGCAACGCCGAGATGCGCTCGCACGAAGTGGGGCTCGCCATCCTCGGACCGCTGCGTGAGCTCGACGAAGTCGCCTACCTGAGATTCGCCTCCGTCTACCGGGGGTTCGAGTCGATCGACGACTTCGAGAAGGAAATCGAAACTCTTCGCGCGGCCGAACGCGGCCGGTAACGCCGGTCCGCTCGCGCGTGTTGTACGAGTAATCCTGAAGATGGGCCGGTGCGGCCCGAGAAGGGGGAGGTCATGACGGAAACGGTGAGCGGCCAGGCACGGCGCGGGAGGGGCGGCCGTAAGGGGCTGAAGATGGAGCGCATCTTCACCCGGCCCGGCATTCACCCATACGACGAGGTTCGGTGGGAGCGCCGCGACGTCGTCATGACCAACTGGCGGGACGGGTCGATCAACTTCGAGCAACGCGGCGTCGAGTTCCCCGAGTCGTGGTCGGTCAACGCGACCAACATCGTCACCTCGAAGTACTTCCGGGGCGCCGTCGGCAGCCCGCAGCGCGAGTCGAGCCTCAAGCAGCTCGTCGACCGCGTCGTCGGGGCCTACACCGCGACGGGCCGCGAGCACGGCTACTTCGCGAGCGACGAGGACGCCGAGATCTTCGACCACGAGCTGAAGCACGCCCTGATCCACCAGGCGTTCAGCTTCAACTCGCCGGTGTGGTTCAACGTCGGCACGGCCTCGCCGCAGCAGGTCTCGGCGTGCTTCATCCTGTCGGTCGACGACACGATGGAGTCGATTCTCGACTGGTACAAAGAAGAGGGCGTGATCTTCAAGGGCGGTTCCGGCTCGGGCGTCAACCTCTCCCGCATCCGGTCCAGCAAGGAGCTGCTCTCCTCCGGTGGCACCGCCAGCGGGCCCGTCTCCTTCATGCGCGGCGCCGACGCCTCGGCGGGCACGATCAAGTCCGGCGGCGCGACCCGGCGGGCGGCCAAGATGGTCGTGCTCGACATCGACCACCCCGACGTCGGGGAGTTCATCGAGACCAAGGCGCGCGAAGAGGACAAGATCCGCGCCCTGCGTGACGCCGGTTACGACATGGACCTCGGCGGCAAGGACATCGTCAGCGTCCAATACCAGAACGCCAACAACTCGGTCCGCGTCTCCGACGAGTTCATGCACGCCCTCGAGAGCGGCTCCCCCTTCGGCCTGCGTGCCCGTCAGACCGGTGAAGTGATCGAGACGGTCGACGCCAAGGAGCTGTTCCGTAAGATCGCCAAGGCGGCCTGGGAGTGTGCCGACCCCGGCATCCAGTACGACGACACGATCAACGACTGGCACACCAACCCGGAGTCCGGCCGGATCACCGCGAGCAACCCGTGCTCGGAGTACATGAGCCTGGACAACTCCTCCTGCAACCTCGCCAGCCTCAACCTGCTGAAGTTCCTGCGCGACGACAACACCTTCGACGTCGCGAGCTTCGTGAAGCTCACCGAGCTGGTCATCACCGCGATGGACATCTCCATCACGTTCGCCGACTTCCCGACCGAGAAGATCGGCGAGACCACGCGGGCGTACCGCCAGCTCGGCATCGGCTACGCCAACCTCGGCGCCCTGCTGATGGCGACCGGCCACGCGTACGACTCCGAGGGCGGTCGCGCCCTCGCCGGCGCCATCACCTCGCTGATGACCGGCGTCGCCTACCGCCGCTCCGCCGAGATGGCGGGCGTCGTCGGACCCTACGACGGCTACGCACGCAACGCCGAGGGCCACAAGCGCGTCATGCGCAAGCACGCCGCCGCCAACGACGAGATCCGCACGCTCGACGCGGTGGACAAGGCCATCCATGTCGAGGCCACGCGGCAGTGGCAGGACTGCCTCAAGATCGGTGAGAAGAACGGCTACCGGAACGGCCAGGCCTCGCTGCTGGCGCCGACCGGCACGATCGGCCTGATGATGGACTGCGACACTACCGGCATCGAGCCGGACCTGGCGCGGGTGAAGTTCAAGAAGCTCGTCGGCGGCGGATCCATGCAGATCGTGAACAACACGGTGCCGCGGGCCCTGAAGAAGGTCGGCTACCAGCCGGAGCAGATCGAGGCGATCGTCGAGTACATCGCCGAGCACGGTCACGTCATCGACGCGCCCGGCCTCAAGCTCGAGCACTACGAGGTCTTCGACTGCGCGATGGGCGAGCGCGCGATCAGCCCGATGGGCCACGTCCGGATGATGGCCGCGACGCAGCCGTTCCTGTCCGGCGCGATCAGCAAGACCGTGAACGTCCCCGAGAGCGCCACCATCGAGGACATCGAGGAGGTCTACCTCCAGGGTTGGAAGCTCGGCCTCAAGGCGCTCGCGATCTACCGCGACAACTGCAAGGTCGGCCAGCCGCTGTCGGTGGCGAAGCGCAACACGACCACCGCGGACAAGCCGAAGGCGGCCGCCCCCGTGGAGGTCGGCCCGGTCCGCACCCGCCTGCCCAAGCGACGGCCGGCGACCGTGACCAGGTTCTCCGTCGGAGGCGCCGAGGGCTACATGACGGCCTCGACGTACCCGGACAACGGCCTCGGCGAGGTGTTCCTCAAGCTGGGCAAGCAGGGCTCCACGCTGGCCGGCGTGATGGACGCCTTCTCCATGGCGATCTCCATCAGCCTCCAGTACGGCGTCCCGCTGGAGACCTGGGTGGAGAAGTTCACCAACATGCGCTTCGAGCCGGCGGGCATGACGGATGACCCGGACATCCGCATGGCGAACTCCATGATGGACTACATCTTCCGAAGGCTGGCCCTCGACCACCTGTCGTACGACACGCGGGCGGAGCTGGGCATCTTCTCCGCGGAGGAGCGCGCCGTCCAGGCGGCGGGCCAGGACCCCGCGGCCCTGCACGCCGAGGATGAGGTCGACCCGGAGACCCTCGCCCAGTCCGTCCCGGTGGAGCAGCCGAAGGCGGTGGAGCCCGTCGCACCTCCGGCCCGCATCGCCGAGGCACACTCGTCAACGGAACTGATCGAGAGCCACCAGGGCCGCACGGCGGACGCCCCGTTGTGCCTCACCTGCGGCACAAAGATGCGCCCGGCGGGCAGCTGCTACGTCTGCGAGGGCTGCGGCTCCACCAGCGGCTGCAGCTGATAGTGAGCACCGCCGCGGCAGAGACGATTCTGCGCTGAAAGGAACGCGCAGAGTGATTGGGTAGAGGGAGATCTCGGAATTATTCTGAGATCTCCCTTCTCATTTTCGCTGCCGGTTTCGAGGGCCAGTGATGGGTGATTCTTTCGTCCGCGATCATTCCCGGCCCGAGCCGCGGTTGATCGTTTCTTGGGTGAGCGTGGCACGCTCATGGATCTCGCGTGCCTCCAGTACCTCCGGCTGGTGCACCTCTGACCACTCGCAACACGTGGCCATGGGTTCGCGCAGCGTCTGGCCGAGCGAAGTCAGTTCGTATTCGACGCGCGGGGGCATCTCGGCGTAGACGGTGCGTGCGATCAATCCGTCACGCTCCATCGCGCGGAGCGTCTCCGTAAGCACCTTCGGTGTAATTCCGTGCAGTGGAATCTGCAATTCGGAGAAACGTCGGGGCCCGGCTTCTAGGCACCGGATTATTCGTCCCGTCCATTTGTCGCCGATTCGGATAAGAGGGGTCTCCGAGGCGCGGCACTCCGCGAACATGTCCGGATCGAGTGGCTGTCTCACGGAGCGAGCGTACGTAACTATCGTTGCGGGAACCAAAGGGGGGCCCCGTACCGTCCGGGGCAGCGGCCGCCGACCAGGCGGCCTCTGTCGAACGGAGCACTACCGATGAGCAAGATCGTGATCTTCGGCGCCGGCGGACGTGCGGGCAGGCGCGCGGTCTCCGAGGCCGTCACCCGGGGACATCAGGTCACGGCCGTCGTACGCGAGCTGGCCAAGCATCGGCAGCTGGACGGTGACGGCGTGAGGTTGGTCGCCGGAGATGTGACTCAGGCGGACAGTGTCGCGGTGACCGCGGCCGGGCACGATGCGGCGATCAACGCCGCCGTCCGGCTCGACGTCCCCTCGCAGGAGTTCTTCACGAGTGCGGCGCACGCCCTCCTGAACGGCCTCGGACGCGCCGGAGTCGACCGACTGGTGCTGGTGGGGATCGGCACCACGCTGGAGACCGCACCGGGGGTCATGGTCCATGACGAGCCTGGCTTCCCGGCGGAAGGCCGGGAGTTCTCCCTGGGGCATGCAGCAGAACTCGACGTGTTCCGTGAAGCGCACACCGAGATCGACTGGCTGGTGCTGGCCCCGCCACCGGTCGTCCTGGACGACGACGCACCGCGCACCGGCCGATACCGGATCGGCGGCGGCCAGGTCCTTCCGGGCGGTGACGGCACGGCCTCCTTCTCCTATGCGGATCTCGCGGTCGCGCTCACCGACGAGATCGAGACCCCGAAGCACCACCGCACGCTGGCCGCCATCGCCGCCTGACCCAAGCTCAGGACCTCCACAGCAGGAGCGTGAATGCGCATCAGCACGAACGTCGGCATCGGGATCGACCGTCCACGGACGATCCCCGAAATCGTCGAAGAAACTCGGCGCGCCGCTGACCTCGGGCTGGGCGGTGCGTGGTGGGCGGAAAGGCATACCGCCGACGCGCTCACGGCCGCCACCGTCGCTGGACTCGCGGTGCCCGAACTCCCGCTCGGAACGGCCGTCGTCACGACCTATCCACGCCACCCACTGGCACTGGCCAGCCAAGCCCTGACCGTGCAGGCGGCCACCGGGAACCGGCTCACCCTCGGCATCGGACCCGGACACAAACAGCAGGTCGAAAAGGCTCTTGGGATGAACTTCGACCGCCCGGCCCGGCACGTGCGCGAATATCTGAGTGCGTTGATGCCGCTGCTCCACGGCGAGTCGGTCGAGTTCAAAGGTGAGATCCACCACGTCACCGGACAGATTCGCACACCAGGAGCGCAGCCGCCGTCCGTGCTCCTGGCCGCCCTGGGGCCCGTCATGCTCCGCACCGCGGGCGAACTCGCCGATGGGACCGTCACCGTGTGGACCGGCGTGCGTACCGTCGCGACGCACGTCGCTCCGCTGATCACGGCGGCGGCTGATGCTGCCGGGCGACCGGCGCCGAAGGTCGTCGTCAATCTTCCGATCGCGGTCACGGATGATCCCGACGGCGCACGTTCCTGGATCGCGGAGCATTTCGGGGCGTCCCGCAGTGTGCCGAGCTACCGGGCGTTGTTCGAACGGGAAGGCGTGGGCGGAGCCGAAGACGTCGTGGTCGTCGGTGATGAACGCCACGTGGACAAACAACTTCGGAGGTTCGCAGACGCCGGCGCGACGGAGTTCATCGCCGTGCCGTTCGGGTCAGACGGGCAGATCACACGAACCCTCACGGTCCTCGGTGATCTCAACAAGCCCGGCTGACTCCGGCCCATCCGGCCCGCACTGCGCACCCACGCTCGTCGGGAGCCGGAATACCGCACCCTCCGAATAAGTGCACTGCCCCAGTAAACCGGGCGTCGTTTCGGCGGAATTGCCTGGTCAGAGCGGAGGGCCGCTTTCTGCGGCTCTCCGCTCTTTCTATGGATGGGCCTGGTCGTTGCGGCCGATGCACCTGCGAGTGACCGCGTGACGTTGCGTCCCCAAGGTTACGAATCGCTCGGGTCTGCGGAAGGAAGGACATGGGCGAGGGCGCGGCCGAGCACGGTGGCGAATGACTCGGTGTTGTCGCGGTTGAGCCAGTGCCGAGCCGCCACCCGTACGGCACCGGCGATTGCGGCGGCCATGACCTGGGGGAACAGATCGTGTGCGGGGTCGGTGCCGATGCGTTCGGCGATCGCGGCGGCCAGCGGCTCCTCCGCCGTGGTGAAGGCTTTCAGGGCTTCTCCCTCCAGCGCGGAAGTGCTCATGATCATGCGCAGGCCGACCTTGTCGGGTTCGGCGGTGCCATAGTGCTCGATGGCGGCTGCGGCGATGGCCTGGCCGAGTGGTTCGGCGGTCGGCCTGGACAGGAGCGCCTGCCCGAGGCGTCGGGCCCGGTCGGATTCGACGGCGCAGATCGCCTCTTCCCGGCTGGAGAAGTAGTTGTTGTAGGTGCGGGGCGAGACCCCGGCGGCCTCGGCGATGTCGCGCACTCGTACGAGAGCGAGTCCTCCGGGGCCTTTCTCCACTGCCAGGCGCAGTGCGGCGGTGCTGATCGCCTCGCGGGTGGCCAACTTGTTGTGGGTTCGCATGTCCACGGCCTCATCGTCGTTCACGGTCCTCACCTTATCCACTTGATGCGCGCCACGCACTATATGCGTGCCACGCAAGTTGTGAGTAGAGTGCGGATCAATGCCTGGCACTCACGCCTGGCAAGTGCCAACGCGAGGGCGTGCCGGGACGGCGAGGTCTGTTGGCAGGCCGTCCGTCGCGGGCGTCGTTCCGGTTGGCCCTTTCCCGGACAAGAAGGAGAGCGATGGCTTCGAAGATGATCGCGTTCGATGAGGACGCGCGACGCGGCCTCGAGCGCGGCATGAATCAGCTCGCCGACGTCGTGAAGGTCACCCTTGGTCCCAAGGGTCGCAACGTCGTTTTGGAGAAGAAGTGGGGCGCCCCCACGATCACCAACGACGGTGTTTCGATCGCGAAGGAGATCGAGCTCGAGGGCCCGTGGGAGAAGATCGGGGCCGAGCTCGTCAAGGAGGTCGCGAAGAAGACCGACGACGTCGCGGGTGACGGCACCACCACCGCCACCGTCCTGGCGCAGGCGCTGGTCCGTGAGGGCCTGCGCAAC
>JAOPYG010000108.1 GCA_025964685.1 Actinoallomurus sp.
GCGTTCATCCTTCACGATGTCTTCCGCTACTCCTTCGCCGAAGTGGCCGAGATCGCCGGCCGCACGCCGGCGGCATGCCGCCAGCTGGCCTCGTCGGCCCGCCGTCGCGTTCGCGCGTCGCAGGCTCCCGCGACTCCGACCGCCCAGCAGGCCGGCATCGTCAGGGACTTCAAACAGGCATGGGAAGCCAAGGACATCGACGCCCTCATCGGCCTGCTGGACCCCGACGCCACGACGATCGCCGACGGCGGCGGCCTCGTCAGCGCCCATCTCCGCCCGATCGAAGGTGGCGAGCCGGTCGCGCGCGCCTGGCTCGAAGTCGCCGCCCGGGCACCCGACCTGACGATCCTGGAGCGTACGGTCAACGGTCGGCCCGGCCTGGTCGCTCAGCAAGACGGCGTCACCGTGACGGTGTACGCGTTCGACATCGCAGGCGACCGGATCAAGCACATCTGGGCAGTACGCAACCCCGAGAAACTCCGGCCCTGGACCACGGGCTGACGCGCGTCGCTGAGCGCACGGCCACTGACGCTGCTTGAACCAGACCCAGCCGGCCGCCCGTCCTACTCGCAGGAAGATGACCGGGTATTCAGCGTGCGGGCAGCCCCCCCGAAGTACTACAGGTTCGGGCCGACGGTCAGGTGACCGTCGGCTGCCCGGTGGGTTGAAGAGGCTTAACCAGCCCGCTGAGCTGCGGCTACAACACCGCGAGGTAGCGGCGGCGTTCGTACTCCGTCACCTGCCGCCGGTAGTCCTCCCACTCCACGCGCTTGTTGCGCAGGAACTGATCAGCGAGTCCGCTACGTGCGGCGCTATGCGCCTGCTAGCCGCTGACCTGCCCACGAGCGGTTGTCATCGGTGTTCGCGGTTTGTCCCTAGTCGTCCTTCTACGGCCCACAGACGGCCCCGGCGAACACCCATGTTCCAGCCGCTCCTGTCATCCGCCGACCCGGCTCAGTAGCCCCGCTGCCCGAGCCCCAAGAGGTGTTGCCGGTCCTCACGACACGGCCGCGGGAAGGTGATCTTAAGACCCTTCGGCGCGGGGGCATGCCGGGCTGGGGCCCGGCCGTCTGTCACGGGAATCGTCTTTCGTGCTGAGCCGTCGAGGGTTAATGTTCGGGCAGCGAGTGACCCACGAGGAGCTAAGACATGGTCGATTGCCCGAGCGCGCGTTGACATTGTAGGCCGTGATCGGCCTGTCATCGCGTGCTGCCCTTGATGTTGCGGCACAGCGAGCCTTCCCCTGCCTGAATCGCAGGCGCACCTGGTGTGCGCCGGGTGATGGGCCTCGTCGTCGGCAATCCAAGGGATCCCTGTGCCGTCCACTTCCTCCGCTGTATCCGATTCCAGTCGATCTGTTCCGCGAAGTCTGTGGCGGGATCGCGACTTCCGCAGACTCTGGGTGGGTCAGACGGTCTCCCGACTCGGCGAACAGACCACTCTGATCGTTCTCCCGCTCTTCGCCGTCCTGACGCTCAACGCCGGCGCCGGCGAGTTGGGTGTCCTGCGCGCGGTGGGGCAGGCGCCGATCCTGTTGCTCTCGCTCTTCGTCGGCGCCTGGGTGGACAGGTGGCGGACCCGCACGGTGATGGTGCTGACGGACGCCGGCCGGACCCTGATACTGGGCGCCGCCGCCGCGGCCGGTCTCCTCGGTTGGCTCGGCCTGCCCGCGCTGCTCGTGGTCGCCTTCGCCGTCGGGGCCCTGTCCGTGTTCTTCGACGTGGCATACCAGGCGTCTCTCGTACGACTGGTGAAACGCAATCAGTTGCTGCAGGGCAACAGCGCCCTCGAGGGCAGCCGGTCCGCGGCGCAGATCGGCGGGCCCGCCCTCGGCGGTGCGTTGGTGTCACTGCTGTCGGCGCCGATCGCTGCCGCCTCCAGCGCGTTGTTTTTCGCGCTGTCGTTCCTGTCGATCCGACGGATCCGCCGGACCGAATCGATCCCGGAACGCTCGGAACGTCCCCCTCGGGTATGGCGACGGATCCATGAGGGCCTCCGCTTTGTCGTCAGCGATACCTCGCTGCGGACCGTGTGCCTCGCCTCGGCCGCCTTCCAGTTCTCCTTCGCGGCCATGATGACCGTCTATCTGCTCTTCCTGCCGCGGGAACTGCACCTGTCGGGCACCATTGTCGGGCTGGCGCTTGCGGCGACGGGACCGGGCGCGCTCCTGGGCTCGATGCTGGCCGCCCGCTTGCCGAGCCGGTTCGGTTACGGCACGGTGCTCGTGTCCGCGGCGGCACTCGGCGACGGCGCGTTCCTGTGGGTGCCCGCGCTGCACGGCTCCTCGGCGGTGACGGTTTCCGCGCTCCTGGCGATCAACCTCGCGTTCGGGACCGCTGGCCAGTTGGTGAATGTCACGGTCATGGCGGTGCGGCAGGCCGTCACTCCGGACGGGATGCAGGGCCGCGCGGCCGCGACGATCACGTTTGTCGGCATGGGGATGGCCCCCCTCGGCTCCCTGCTCGGCGGGTTTCTCGCGATGGATTGGGGGCTGCGCACCAGCCTCCTGGTGACGGCCGCGGGCATGATGTCGTCTCCCGTGCTGATGGCTCTGTCCCCGCTCGCACGCCTGGGACGGGCGCTTCCGGCCGTGCAGGACGCGCCGCCGACGGTCGCCCGTTCTGAAGCCCACGAGACGGCCGCCCGCGAGACCAGCGACTGCCCTCCAGGTGACGTCGAAACCCGCTCACATTGACCATGGATACGGCCTTCACATGACTCCCGAAGCCACCGCCAACCCATGCAAGGTCATGCTGATCTGTACGAGATCACGTGCAGCTTAGAGCTGACCTATGCAAGATCCGTCTGTCCCAGGGTCTTGGACAGGCGCCGTTCGAGCCGGGTGATGTGCGCGGACAGTCGCCCGTTGCGGGCCGTGAGGTTCGCGACGTCGGCCGGCAGCGACTTGCGGCTGACCTGCATTCCGGCGGTCGTGCCGGGTGGGGGCCGGCCCGCGCGGGCGACCGAGGAGACGCTGATCTCCTCCCCGGCAGCGGTCAGTTGGTCGAGGGCTTTGAACACCCGGTTTCGTCGACGGTCGGAGTCTGCGGCACGCGCTCGGGTCAGGTGGTCCGGTGATGTGCTCACGCGTCACGCTCCAGCCGCAGGTCCGGCTCGGGCAGGCGGATGCCGGGCATGCCCAGGGAGACGGTGCGGGACTTGCGCAGGGTCCGGGTGGCGTCCTTGATCTGCTCGCGTTCGTCGTCGGTGAGCCCGTCGAGGTCGGTCTCCACGCGGCGGATCAGTGTGCGGATGCGCTTGATCTCCTCGTCAGGCGGTCCGCCGTACCGACTTCAGAGAACATCGAGGCACTGAGCCAGTACCTGGGCCACAGCGACCCAGGGTTCACGCTTCGGGTCTACACGCACCTGATGGGCAACGGCGAGAGCCGTACCCGGGAAGCCGTGGACAGCATGTACCAGGGCATCGGACCAGCGTCCGACGGCCCAGAGACGGCCCAGGCCGCCTAAGACGGCTTCCGGGCCAACGGTCTTCAACCGTCGGCCCGGAAGCTCATCGTTCACGAAGACCGCGCTGAGCTGCGGCTACAGCACCGCGAGGTAGCGCCGCCGCTCGTACTCGGTGACCTGGCGACGGTAGTCCTCCCACTCCGCGCGCTTGTTGCGCAGGAAGAAGTCGAAGACGTGCTCGCCGAGCACCTCGGCGACCAGCTCGCTGCGCTCCATCGCCGCGATCGCCTCGTCGAGGCTCTGCGGGAGCGGCTCGATGCCCATCGCCCGGCGCTCCGCCGGGGTGAGCGCCCACACGTCGTCCTCGGCGCCGGGCGGCAGTTCGTACCCCTCCTCGATCCCCTTGAGACCGGCCCCGAGGATCACCGCGAACGCCAGGTACGGGTTGCACGCGGTGTCCAGCGAGCGGAACTCGATGCGGGTCGCGTGGCCCTTCTGCGGCTTGTACATCGGCACGCGCACGAGCGCCGAGCGGTTGTTGTGCCCCCAGCAGATGTACGGCGGTGCCTCGCCGCCGGCGCCCGCGGACGCGCCCACGCCGCCCCACAGCCGCTTGTAGGAGTTGACCCACTGGTTGGTCACCGCGGTCATCTCGGCCGCGTGCCGGAGCACGCCCGCGATGAACGCGCGGCCGACCTTGGACAGCTGGAACTCCGCGCCGGGCTCGTAGAAGGCGTTGCGGTCGCCCTCGAACAGCGACATGTGCGTGTGCATGCCGGAACCGGGCTGGTCGGTGAACGGCTTGGGCATGAAGGAGGCGAACACGCCGTGCTCCAGCGCGACCTCCTTCATCACCAGGCGGAACGTCATGATGTTGTCCGCGGTGGTGAGCGCGTCGGCGTAGCGCAGGTCGATCTCCTGCTGGCCCGGGCCGCCCTCGTGGTGGCTGAACTCCACCGAGATGCCCATCGACTCCAGCATCATGATCGCGCTGCGGCGGAAGTCGTGCGCGGCGCGGTGCGGGGTGTGGTCGAAGTAGCCGCCCGAGTCGACCGGCTGCGGCTCCCCGCCGTTCGCGACGTTCTCCTTGAGCAGATAGAACTCCAGCTCAGGGTGCGTGTAGAAGGTGAAGCCGAGGTCGGCGGCGCGGGCGAGCGTGCGCTTGAGGACATAACGCGGGTCGGCGAAGCTCGGCGTGCTGTCCGGCATCAGGATGTCGCAGAAGATTCGCGCGGTGCCGGGTGACTCGGCCCGCCAGGGCAGCACCTGGAAGGTCGACGGATCCGGCTTGGCGAGCATGTCCGCCTCGTGGATCCGCGCGAAGCCCTCGATCGCCGATCCGTCGAAGCCGATGCCCTCGGCGAGCGCCTGCTCGAGCTCGGCAGGCGCGACAGCGACCGACTTGAGGAACCCGAGCACGTCGGTGAACCACAGCCGGATGAAACGGATGTCGCGCTCCTCGAGAGTGCGGAGCACGAACTCCTGCTGACGATCCAAAGCCGATCCCTTCGTAAGCCGGAAGACATGTGTGGCGACTTACATTCTGCCGCCTCCGTGTTTCCCCTACGTTACGGGCACCGGGTCAGGCCTCTTCAACCTCTCCGACCTGGGCCGCGGCCGGGTCGAGCACCCGTGAAAGGAACGTGCGCGCGCGCTCGCTGCTCGGCGCGCCGATCACCTCGGCGGCCGGGCCCTCCTCGACGATCACGCCGCCGTCCATGAAGACGACGCGGTCGGCGACCTCACGGGCGAAGCTCATCTCGTGGGTGACCACCATCATGGTCATGCCGTCGAGGGCAAGCCGGCGCATGACACCGAGGACGTCGCCGACGAGCTCGGGGTCGAGCGCGGAGGTCGGCTCGTCGAAGAGCATCACCGACGGGCCCATGGCCAGGGCGCGGGCGATCGCGACCCGCTGCTGCTGGCCGCCGGACAGCTGCGCGGGGTAGGCGTCGATCTTGTCGGCGAGCCCGACGCGCTCCAGGTTCGCCCGGGCCACCTTCTGTGCCTCCGCGGCCGAGCGGCGCAGCACCCTGCGCTGGGCGATCGTCACGTTGGCCAGTACGGACAGGTGCGGGAACAGGTTGAACTGCTGGAACACCATGCCGATGCGGCGGCGTACGGCGTCCAGGTCGCACTCGGGGTCGGTCAGCTCGGCGCCGTCGACGATCACCGTGCCCGAGGTCGGTGCCTCCAGAAGGTTCACGCAGCGCAGCAGGGTCGACTTGCCCGACCCGGACGGCCCGATGACACAGACCACCTCGCCGGCCGCGACCTCCAGGTCGATGCCGCGCAGCACCTTCAGGTCACCGAACGACTTGTGCAGGTCGCGTACCTCGATCATCGCTGTCCCCTCTTCTGCCGTGCCTCCAGGCGCCGCGCCAGGTAGCTCAGCGGAATCGTGATGATCAGGTAGCAGAACGCCGCGATGATGATCGGCGTGGAGTTGCCCTGCTGGCTCGCCACGTCGCTGGAGTACTTGGACAGCTCACGTTCCTGCAGCGTGATGCCGAGGAAGAGCGCCAGCGAGGAGTCCTTGAACAGCAGGACGAGCTCGTTGGTGAGCGGCGGGATCACGATCCGCAGCGCCTGCGGGACGACGATCGAGCGCATCGCCTTGCCCTGCGACATGCCGAGCGTGCGCGCCGCCTCCATCTGGCCGCGCGGCACCGCCTCGATGCCGGCCCGGATCGTCTCGGCCATGTACGCGGCCGAGACGAGGCCGAGCGAGAGCGCCGCCTGGCCGTACACCCCGCCGGGCAGGTTGGTGCCGGGAAAGGCGAGCGGCACGCCGGTGCCGACGAAGACGAAGATCAACAGTGCCGGCAGCCCGCGGAATGCCTCGATGTAGGTGAGCGCGAACCAGCGGTACGGCGCCGCGGACGACAGCCGCATGAGCGCAAGGACGAGCCCCCCGGCCAGGCCGAGCGTGAACCCGGTGATCGTGAAGATCAGGGTGTTGCGCAGCCCGACCGTGATGATGTCGGGAAAGACCTGCTTGGCGATGCTCCAGTTGGCGAAGTTCGCGTGGATCTCGTGCCAGTCGGCCGACCCCAGCAGGGCGATGACCACCACGAGGAAGATGGCGTACTCTCCGCCGAGCACGAGCTGGCGCCGGCGGCGCCGCGTGAGCCGGGGCGCCGCCCCTTCTGCCGTCGCCACGCTCAGCTGCCCGCGGGGAGCGGACCGATCCACTTCTCGTAGAGCTTCTTGTACTCGCCGTCCTGCTTGGTCTGGTCGATGACCTGGTTGATCATCGCCAGCAGCTTGGGGTTGTGGCCCTTGCGGACCGCGTAGCCCAGCTGCTCACCGGTGTTGATGTTCGCCGCGACGGCGTACTTGGAGTTGGCCGGGTCCTTCAGCCAGCCCTGCACGACCGGGTAGTCCGCGATGAGCGCGTCGATCTGGCCACTGCGCAGGCCGTTGAGCAGGCTCGCGGAGTCCTTGAAGGACTTCGTGTCGATGCCCTTGCCATGGGCGTAGTCCTCGCTCGTCGTCTGCGCCTGCGCGCCGAGCTTGAGCTTCTTGGCCTTCACGTCCTCGAGCGAGGCGAACGTGGTGCCCTTCTTGGCCATCACCGCCTGGGTGGCGTCGAAGTAGGGCTTGGAGTAGTCGATGAACTTCGCCCGGTCCGCCGTGATCGTCATCCCGGCCGCGGCGACGTCACACTTGCCGGCGTTGAGCGCGGAGCCGGTCTTGATCGTCTCGAACGGCGTGTCGATGAGCTGCTGGGTCACGCCGAGCTTCTTGGCGACCATGTCGATCAAGTCGATGTCGAAACCGACGACCTTCCCGCCCTGCGCCGACTGGAACGGCGGGTACGGCAGGTGGGTGCAGGTCGTCAGGTGTCCCTTCTTGACCAGCTTGGCACCCTGGACCGTCACCTCTTTATTCCCGCTTCCGCACGCGGTGACGATGAGGGCGGTCGCGCACAGCCCGGCGCAGGCAGCCAGACGGCGACGTAGAGACACAGTTTCCTCCAGGATCCCTGTAAGCAATGCCCGAGACTATGTCATATCTGTCACTACCAGGAGGGACGACTTGATCACGGGTTCACTACGGCGAGGAAGCGGGCGGCGAGCGGGGCGGCGACTCGTCCTCCCTCTCCCCCGCGCTCGACGAAGACCGCGAATGCCAGGTCGCCCCGGTAGCCGATGAACCAGGCGTGCGAGTGACCGGCGGAGTCGTACTCGGCGGAGCCGGTCTTGCCGTGGGTTCCCCCGGGCAGCCGGGCGCGCGCGGCCGTCCCGTACGTCACGACGTCACCCGTCATCGAGCGCAACCCGGCGATGACCGTGGCCGGGAGCCGCTTCATCGGCCGGTGGCCGACCAGACGCTCGGCGACCAGCCGCGGTGAACGGTACGTTCCGTCGGCCACCGCGGCGGCCACGACGGCCATGTCGAGGGTGGTGGCCTGGACCCTCCCCTGCCCGATGGACGCCTCGGCGAGCGCGTTGCCCTCGGCGCCGGAGGGAAAGTCGCCGGCGTAGGCCGCCACGCCGGGGTCGAAGTGGGAGCCGAAGCCGAACTCGGCCGCGGCGTCCGCCAGCCTGTGGCCGCCCGCCGAGACGCCCAGCCCGGCGAAGGTCGTGTTGCAGGACTCGGCGAACGCGCGCGCGAGCGGCACCGAGCCGAGGGCGAAGTCGTGGTCGTTGTGGATCGTGCGCTGCGCCGCCACGGTGACGGCCGGGCAGTCGACGGCCGTCCGCGGCGACATTCCCCGCGCCAGAAGTGCGGCGCCGGTGATCACCTTGAACGCCGACCCGGGCGGATTCAGGTCGAGGAGGGCACCCTTCGGCTCCTCCAGGCGGTCGGCGACCGCGAGTATCTCGCCGGTGGAGGGCCGTACGGCCACGAGCGCGGCGGGTGCCGAACCCACGGCGCGGTCGGCGGCCGCCTGCAGCCGCCGGTCGAGGGTGGTGCGGACACGCTTGGCCGCGTGGCTCGCGAACGCCTTGACCCGCTGCGCGGGGCGTCCGGGGTTCTGGAGCTCCACCGCCCATCCGGGCTCGTCGTCGCCGGGGTCACCGAACCGGTCGCCGACGTCGGCGAGGTACGGCTGGACGCTGCTCGCGGCCGGCAGCCCCTTTCCGTCGGCGGCGACCGGCGTGGACGGAGCCGCGTCGAGCCGGGTGAGCACGAGCCGCCCGCCGTCGGCCAGTGAGGGGTAGAGGGTCGCCGGCGACCATCGCACCCGCCAGCGCCCACCCCGGCGCATGAGCCGGAGCACGGCGTGGAAGGTCCAGCTCCCGGCACCGGACAGCACGCGGGTGACCTCGAAGTCCACCGAGGCGGTGTTGCCCTCGCGCAGCGGCCGGCCGGGCACGAGCTCGACCTGCTCGACGTGCAGGGCCTGGGAGAACGCGCGGTGGCGGGCGGCGAAGTCGGCGGGCGGGTCGTCGGCCAGGCGCCGCATCTCCCCGACGTTGCCTCGGCCCCAGGCGCTGAAGTACTTACCCGCGGCCTCCTCGGGCGTGGCGGAGCCGCCCGGGCTCCGCAGCGCGACGCACGACGCGGCGGCCGCCAGGACCAGCACGACGACTCCCCCGACGAGGACGAGGACCCTGCGCATCTCATCGACTCCCCCGCGCGACCGGACCAAGTGGACCATCTGGGCGGGGCGCGGACGGCGGACCTGGCCTCCTCCGGCCAGATCAGCCGGCGCCGGGCGGCATCGGCCCCATCCACTTCTCGTAGATCCTGCGGTACGCGCCGTCGTCCCGGCTCTGCGTGATGACCTGGTCGATAAGCCGGAGCAGGCCCGGGTTACGCGCCTTGCGGACGGCGAAGCCGTACTGCTCGCGCGTGCGCAGGCCGGCGACGATGGTGAAGTCGGCGTTGTCCGCGTCGGTCAGCCAGTAGCGCACCACCGGGTCGTCCTGCACCAGCACGTCGACCTGGCCGGTGCGCAGCGCGCCCAGCTCGGTCACGGAGTTCTCGTACGCCTTGAGCGTCCAGCCGCGCGCCTGCGCGTACTCCTGGCCGGTGGTGCCGGCGACGACGCCGACCCGCAGCCCGTCGCCGGCGATGTCCTTGGAGGTGAGGCGCGGCTGCCGACGCGCCATCAGCACCTGGCCGGAGTTGAAGTAGGGACGGGAGAAGTCGACCTTGGACGCCCGGCGCCGGTTGATCGTCATGCCGGCCGCGGCGACGTCGCACTCACCGCCCGCGAAGACCTGCCCGGACGTGATCGCGGTGAAGTCGGTGTCGACGACCTTCTGGCGGAGCTTCAGCCGCCGCGCGACGAGGTCCATCAGGTCGACGTCGAAACCGACCACGGTGCCGCGCCGCTCGAACTGGAACGGGGCGTACGGCAGATGGGTGCACGTGGTCAGCACGCCCGTGCCGACCAGCCGCACGCCCTGGACGGTCGCGCCGCCCGCGCCGGTGCCGCACGCGGCGAGCAACGACGCCGCGACCGCCATGACGGCGGCCGGCCGTGACGGAGCGATGGGGTGCACGGGGGCCTCCGAGGGGTTCGGATCTTCGGCGGGCGGGCAGGGTCATCCCGGTCACTGAGGCGAGTCAACCAGTTGCGAGCCGTTACCGCCACTGGGAAGCGCACACGCCCGAGGTGACGGAAAAGCAATGGCAAAATGTCGTACCCCTTCGGGACGATGCCTCTATGACGTGCGTAGAAGAACAGCTGCCTCCGCCTCCCACGACGCGTCTCCCGGGCTTCCTCTCCACGCGCGTCGGCGGTCTGCCGCGGGCGTTCTGGGCGCTGTGTGCGGGCTCGTTCGTCAACCGGCTCGGCACGATGGTCGAGCCGTTCATGGCCTTCTATCTCACCGGCGTGCGCGGGTTCTCCCTCACCGCCACCGGAGCCGTGCTGGCCCTCTTCGGGCTGGGCTCGGTGTTCTCCCAGATGCTGGGCGGGGTGCTGGCCGACCGTGTCGGCCGGCGGGTCACCCTCACCGGCGGCATGCTGGCGACCGCCGCCGCGATGCTCGCCCTCGGCTATGTCACGGCCACTCCGGTGGTCATCGCCGTGGTGTTCGTGCTCGGTCTCACCATCGACATGTACCGCCCGGCCGCCCAGGCCCTGGTGGCCGACCTGGTGGCGCCGGCCGACCGGAGCCGGGCCTACGGTCTGCTGTTCTGGGCGATCAATCTCGGGTTCGCGGTCGCCATGGTGCTGGGCGGCACGCTGTCCCGCGCGGGCTTCTCGTGGCTGTTCTGGGTCGACGCGATGACCTGCGCGGTGTTCGCCGTGCTCGTGTGGCGCGCGGTCCCCGAGACGCGGGTGCGCCGCGCCGACCGCGAGCCTGGCGGGTTGGCCGACGTGCTGCGCGACCGGGTGGCGGTCGCGTCCGTGCTGATCGTCTTCGGTTACGGCTTCGTCTACCTCCAGGCCTACTCCACGCTCCCCCTCGCCATGGGGCGGGCGGGGCTCCCACCGCACTCATACGGCCTGGCCATGGCGCTCAACGGCATCGGCATCGTTCTCATCCAGCCGGTCATGATCGCGTGGCTCGCCCGCCGTGACGCCAGCCGCGTGCTCGCCGCGGGCATGGGCATCGTGGGCCTGGGCTTCGGGCTGACCGCCCTGGCGGGCTCGACTCCGGTCTTCGCCGCGACGGTGCTGGTGTGGACGGTGGGTGAGGTTCTGTTCGCGTCCGTGTCGTTGGCGATCATCGCCGATCTGGCCCCGCCCCATCTTCGCGGCCGATACGGCGGTTTCTACGGGACCGCTTTCTCGGTCGCCGCTCTCCTCGGCCCGCTCGGCGGCAGCTGGCTGCTCGGCATTGGGGCCTGGCTGCCGTGGGTGACCTGCGCCGCTCTGTGCGCGGCCTCCGGCGTCGGGGCACTCGCGCTGGCCCCCGCGGTACGACGGAGACGTCGCGAAGGGATGACCACCGAGGGCGCGGCGGACAGTTCCCGTCCGTAGGAAGCGGCGACCAGGCGGCACTCATCAGGCGGAGGAGGGAGTCAGGCTGGTGCCGGCCGGCCACCGACGACAACGCGGCGAGACGCCGCCCGGACGCCGCGCAGCGGTTGTCAGACCCGCCTTGGGTCATCTCCTCTCACCGGCGCCCGCCGCTCGGCCTCAGAGCACGGCCGCCATGGATGACCTGCGCCGCTCCATGCGCGGCCTCCGGCGTAAGGGCGCTCACGCCGGCACCCGCGGTACGACGGACACGTCGCGAAGGGTTGACCGTTTAGGTGGCAAATGCCTAACTTCGAAAGTTGATTCCCCGAAGAGACGGCGCGCGAGCCGAATGGTGCAAGCATCAAGCTCGGCCGATCCGGCGAGCGGGCTGAGGGTTCTCCGCGAGCGGAACTTCCGTTGGTTCTTCCTGGCGCAATGCGCCTCGATGCTCGGCGACGGGATGGTCGCACCGGCACTGGCGTTCGCCGTCCTCGGCCTCACCGGCCATGTATCCGACCTCGGCCTCGTCCTGGCCGCCGGCACCGCGTCCCAGGTGCTGTTCATGCTCGTCGGCGGGGTGATCGCCGACTGGCTGCCACGCAACGCGCTGATGCTGGGCTCGGACCTGCTGCGCACCGTCAGCCAGGGCACCATGGCGGTGCTGTTGATCACCGGCTCGGCCCGGGTCTGGCACCTGCTCCTGCTGCAGACGGTGCACGGCCTGGCCGCCGCGATGTTCATGCCCGCCGTACCCGGCCTCATCCAGACGACGACAACGCCCGAACAGCGGCAGCCCGCCAACGCGCTCCGTGTCCTGGCCATGTCCGGCTCGCTCATCGTCGGCCCGGCGCTGGCGGGCGTGCTCGTCGTCGCCGTCGGCCCCGGCTGGGCGATCGCCGCCGACGCGGCCACCTTCGCGGCCAGCGCCGCGTGCCTGTCGCGACTCAAGCTGCGCTACACCGTCCGCCCCCGCCGGTACCGCTTCGGCCGCGACCTGGCCGAAGGGTGGCGGGAGTTCCGCTCGCGCCGGTGGGTGTGGGCCGTCATCGCCGCCGCGTCCGTGATGAACCTGCTCTACGCCGGATACTCCGTGCTCGGACCGGCCGTCAGCATCCGCTCCTTCGGCGGCGCCGGCGGGTGGGCGATCATCTCGGCGACCTTCGGCATCGGCTGCCTGGGCGGCAGCATCGTGGCCCTGTGCGTACGCCCGCGCTTCCCGCTGCGCGCGGCCCTGATCGTGATGGTGGCGTTCGCGTGCCCGACCCTCACCCTGGCGGCCGGCCTCACGGTGGGCGTGGTCGCCGCCGCGGCGTTCTGCGGCGGCATGGTGCTGATGGTCTTCAACACGCTGTGGGAGACCACGCTGCAACAGCACATCCCGGCGACCACGCTGTCACGGGTGAGCGCCTACGAGTGGGCCGGAGCGGTCGCCTGCCAGCCCCTCGGCCTCGTACTGGTCGCCCCGGTGGCGGGCCGCCTCGGCCTGCACGCGACCCTCTGGACGGCGGGAGCGCTCCAGATCCTGGTCGCCCTGTCCCCGCTCCTCGTACCGGAGGTCCGCACCATGCACTCCCCCACCCCGAAACCGGTCTACACCGTGCCGCCGAGCTCGGTGTAGCCGAAGGCCGGCGAGGGGACCCCTCATCGGCAGACGCCGCCGAAGTCCTGCCACCTGCTCGGTCTAGGCTCGGTGCCGTGGCACAGTTGCGCATCGCTCTCGCACAGGTGAACGGGACCGTCGGTGACCTCACCGGTAACGCCGACCTGATCATCGACTGGACCCGGCGCGCCGCTGAGCGTGGCGCCCAGCTGGTCGTCTTTCCCGAAATGTTCCTGACCGGGTATCCGGTGGAGGACCTCGCCCTGCGCAAGTCCTTCGTGGACGCGTCGATCCAGACCCTCGCCGCGACCGCGCGCCGCCTGGCCGACCGGGGGCTCGGCGGTGTTCCCGTCGTCGCCGGCTACCTCGACCGGCGGAGCGACGTGGTCGACCGGGTCGGGCAACCGGCCGGTGCGCCGCTCGACGCCGCCGCGGTCCTCTACGACGGCCGGGTGGAGGTCCGTACGGCCAAGCACCACCTTCCCAATTACGGCGTCTTCGACGAATACCGCTACTTCGTGCGTGGTGACCGGTTGCCGGTGGTCCGGCTGCACGGCGTCGACGTCGCGGTCGCCGTCTGCGAGGACCTGTGGCAGGACGGCGGGCCGGTCGCCCTGACCCGCGAGGCCGGGGCGCAGCTGCTGGTCGTGCCCAACGCCTCTCCGTACGAGCGCAACAAGGACGACGTACGCCTCGAGCTGTGCGCCCGGCGTGCTCGCGAGGCCGGCTCTGCGCTCGCCTATGTCAATCTGGTCGGCGGGCAGGACGAGCTGGTCTTCGACGGCGACTCGGTCATCGTCTCCGGAGAGGGTGAGCTGCTCGCCCGTGGCCCGCAGTTCTCCGAGGAGCTGCTGATCGCCGACCTCGAGCTGCCCGCCGCGCCGGCGGAGTTCGAACCGGGTGAGACACCGGCCGACGCGCACGACGGGACGACCATCACGATCGAGCGGGTCCTGCTGTCGACCGAGCCGGTCGCGCCGTACGAGCCGGAGACGCCGCCGTGCGCCGAGCCGCTCGGCGACCTGGGCGAGGTGTACGGCGCGCTCGTGCTGGGCGTACGCGACTACGTGCGCAAGAACGGCTTCGGCTCGGTGATCCTCGGCCTGTCCGGCGGCATCGACTCCGCCCTCGTCGCCACGATCGCCTCCGACGCCATCGGGCCGGAGAACGTTCACGCGGTGCTGATGCCGAGCCAGTACTCCAGCGACCACTCGATCACCGACGCGGAGGACCTCGTCAAGCGGCAGGGGATCCACGGCCGTACCGTGCCGATCCGCGGCATCGTCGAGGCGTACGAGGGTGAGCTCGACCTGACCGGCCTCGCCGCGGAGAACCTCCAGGCACGCGTGCGCGGCAACATCCTCATGGGCCTGTCGAACGAGCACGGTCACCTCGTCCTCACGACCGGCAACAAGAGCGAGCTGGCCACGGGCTACTCGACGCTGTACGGCGACTCGGCCGGCGGCTTCGGGCCGATCAAGGACGTGCCGAAGGTGACGGTGTTCGCGCTCTGCCGGTGGCGCAACGAGCAGACGTCCGGCCTGCCGCCGCTCGTGCGCGGCTTCGCCACACCGCCGATCCCGCAGAACATCATCGACAAGCCACCGTCCGCCGAACTCCGCCCCGGGCAGCTCGACACCGACTCGCTGCCGCCGTACGACATCCTCGACGCGCTGCTGGACGACTACGTCGAGAAGGACATGGGCCACGACGCGCTGATCGCCGCGGGCCATGACCGCGAGCTCGTGGAGCGCGTCATCCGGCTGGTCGACGCGGCGGAGTACAAGCGGCGTCAGTATCCGCCGGGCCCCAAGATCACGCCGAAGAACTTCGGGCGGGACCGCCGGCTGCCCATCACCAGCCGGTGGCGTGAGATCGCCGCCCCGAACGTGCCGGATCCGGCGCGGGTCGGCAACGAGCAGAGCGCCACCGACGCCTGAGTTACTACAGGTGGTGCGCCTCGCCGGGCCATGACTCCAGGACACGGTCGCCGCCGCCGGGCAGGTCGACCTCGCACCAGACGACCTTGCCCTGGCCGGCGAGGCGTGCGCCCCAGCGTTTCGCCAGGCGGTGCACGACCTGCAGGCCGCGGCCGTTCTCGTCGTCGTCAGCCGCCTGGCGGGCACGGGGCAGCGCGTCGGAGCCGTCGCGTACCTCGAAGACCAGAGTGCGGTCGAGCAGCATTCTCAGGCCGATGTCGCCCGTGGCGTACCGCAGGGCGTTGGTGACCAGCTCGGACACCAGGAGCTCGGCGGTGAACGACAGGTCCTGCAACTCCCACGACTCCAGCGTGCCGCGCACCCGCCCGCGCGCCTCCCGTACGGCGGAGGCACGGGCCGGGAGGCTCATGCTGACTATGTGCTCCTCGGGCAGGCGGCGCAGGCGCGCGATGAGCACCGCGATGTCGTCGCGGTCGTGGTCGGAGTACGCACCGTCGAGCGTCGACTTGGCGAGATCCTCCAGGGGGCTCAGCAGCGCCTCCGGGCCGAAGACCCGCTGCAGCCGCGCCAGGCCGTCGTCGATGTCCTGGCCGCGGTTCTCCACGAGCCCGTCGGTGTAGAGCACGAGGATGCCGCCGTCGCCGATCGTGAAGGTGCGGGTCTCGATCATGCCTTCGCCGACACCGAGCGGCGGCGCGGGCGAGACGTCGAGGAACTCACTTGTGCCGCCGGGCCGCAACAGCAGCGGCGGAAGGTGACCGGCGGAGGCGATCTCGCAGGTGCCGTCGGTCGCGTCGTACACGGCGTACACGCAGGTCGCGAAGGCGGGCTCGCGCTCGCCGATGCCGCGCATCAGCGCGTCGACCTGCTGGAGGCCGTCGGCGGGCGACAGCTCCAGGTTGACGATCGTCTGGAGCGCCGTACGCAGCCGCCCCATCGTGACCGCGGCGCGTACGCCGTGCCCGGCCACGTCGCCGACGATGAGGGCGACGCGTCCGCCGGGCAGGGCGATGGCGTCGTACCAGTCGCCGCCGACCTCGATGAGCTGGTTCCCCGGCAGGTAGCGGTGGCGGATCTCGACGCTCGACGGCGCGGTGAGACCGGTCGGGAGCATGCTGCGCTGGAGGGTGAGCGCGGTCGCCCGCTCCCGGCTGTAACGGCGGGCGTTGTCGATGTAGAGGGCGGCGCGGGCGGCGAAGTCCGTACCGATCTCCACGTCGTACGCGTCGAAGGCCCGGTGGGCGTCGCTTCGGGTGCACACGATGAAGCCGAGCGTGGTGCCACGGGCGATCAGCGGCAGCAGCACCATGGAGACGCCGTCGAGTAGCCGCGCGACGGGCGGACGTCGCCACGCCCGCGCGATGCGGCGCGCGTACGAGCCGTCCAGGTGCGACTCCAGGACCGGCGCGCCGGTCGCCATAACGCGCGCGTACGGCGTGCCGGGCGGGTACGCGAGGACCTCGCCGGCGGGGAACGCGGCACTCCAGCTGGGAAAGTCATTGTCGGAGGCGACGGCCAGCCGGTGCAGCACGGCCGTGCCCTCAGGAGAGAAGGAAGGGACCTCGTCGGCGCCCATGATGCTTTCGCGGATCAGCACGCCGGCGGAGTTGCAGAAATGCGGGACGAGCACACCGGCGAGTTCCTGCGCCATTTGCTCCAGGTCGAGCATGGCGCTGATGCGGGGCAACGCGTCGTCCAGCAGCGCCCATCTCATCAGGGCCGGATCGGTGAAACGCTCCAAGTCCGTCACCGCGACCCGGATCATCATCAGCCCGGAGTCACTGTCCCGCGTGTGCATGGGCACGACGGTGACGACCGCGTCGAGCGGCACGCCCTCCTCGCCGAGGACGCTGAGGACCGCGGTCCGCTCCTGGTTGGTGTCGAGGGCGTCGAGCAGGCCGGTGAGGGCCTCCTTGCCGTCAACGGCGAACAGGTCGGCCGCATCGGTGCCGAGGATGTCCTCCGGAGCACGACCGACCACGCCGGGAGCGTTCTGGCCACACTGCAGGATCTCGCCGGAGCGGCCGATGCCGAGCACAAGTGTTCTCGCCGAAGAATCGGCCATGGCTGACGAACCCTTCCGTTGTCCCGTCGCCGCATCCTTGCGTCCCGTCAAGTATGTCGACTTCACCGCTAAATACGAGACAAATCACATTTGTCGAATCCACGCTGTGAGGCGTCGTTACCAGTTGATCACAGATCCGAACGCTGCGTACACGCATCGGCGACCCGCCCGCAAGTGACTGTGCCACTCGCACGACGACCATGCGCACCGGATTGGATATGTGGCGCATCATGGTCGCGGAACTGCGACGGGAGAGGCGGCCGGGGCATCACCGCTCATGACCGGGACCTGGCGACGAATCGCGCCATCCTGCGAGGAAACGCCGTCACCAGGAGACCGGGAACGCCGCGCGAAGCGTCCCATGCCGTCCGGGGGCGCCGCGAAGCGCGCCGTGGCCAGGCGGACGCTTCTTATGGCCACCGGCTCTCGGCCGCGGGTACCGCGGTGTCTGTCGGCCGGGGAGACGTCCGTTAAGGGGTGCCGATGCCGCTCAGCAGAGCGTCGATCACCTTGGCCGGGAACTCATCCGGGATCGGGCCCGCACCGAACGCACGAGCCCGCTGTGCCAGTGCGCCCATCACCAGCCAGAGCGTGATCTCCACGTCCAGGTCGGCGCGCAGCTCACCGGAGCTGATGCCGCGCCGCAGCACCGTGCGGATCACGTCCCGGCGTGGCTCGACCACCTCGCGGGTGAAGCGGGCGATCAGTTCCGGGTACCGGGAGGCCCCGCCCATGATGCTCCAGTACCAGTCAAGGTGCCTGTTCTCGGCCTTGTCCGTCAGGAACGCCCGGGCGATGGCCACGAGGTCGTCGCGCACCGAGTCGCCGACCGGCGCCGGGAACGGTGCCTTCAGCGCGGCCAGGGCGTCGATGATGAGCGCCTCTTTGTTCGGCCAGCGCCGGTAGATCGTGGTCTTGCCGACGCCGGCGCGCGCCGCGACCGCCTCGATCGAGACGCCCGCGACGCCGCCCTCCTCGGCGAGCAGGTCGAGGGTCGCCTCGATGATGGCCTTGGCCGCGCGTTCGCTGCGGGGCCGGCCGGGCGGCCGGGCGGCGACCTGGTCAGTCGTCTGGGTCATCGCGCATCACCGTCTCACACGTCGACGTGCTCGGGGTGATCGACCGAGGACGCCGGGGTCTCCTCGGCGTTCCTGCCGGGCATCCACTTGAGCACGACGAGCGCGCCGAGCAGCGCGACCGCCGACGAGATGGCGGAGGTGACGTGCATGGCGTGGACGAACGACTGGTGCGCCGGGTCCATGATGGCGCGGCCGGCCGGGCCGAGCCTCTCGGCCACTCCCGCGGTGGCGCCGATCGACTCACCCGCGGTCTCCCGGAGTTTGACGGGCAGGGCGGTCAGGTGCGGCTTCATGTCGGAGCGGTAGATCGAGGCGACCAGCGAGCCGAGTACGGCGACGCCGAGCGCCACGGCGACCTGGCGGGCGATGTTGTTGATGGCCGATCCCGAGCCGGCCTGGTCGCGCGGCAGCACCGACATGACCGCGGTGGTGGCGGGCGGCATGACCATGCCCATTCCGGCGCCCTGCACGAAGAAGGTGAGCTCGAGCATCCAGATCGGGCTGTGCACGGTGGCGGTCACGTGGTAGCTGAGGAGCGCGATCGCGACCATGGTCAGGCCGGTCGCGGCGACCCGGCGTGCACCGAACCGGCCGACGAGGCGGGCGCTGCGCGGTGCGACGAGCAGCTGCCCGGCCGCGAGCGGTATGGACAGCAGCCCCGCGCGGAGGGGTGAGAAGCCGCGCACGCTCTGCAGGTAGAGGGAGATGAACAGGATGACGCCGCCGAGCGCGAAGAACACGAGCGCGATGGCGCCGACCGAGGCGGACAGCCTGCCGTCGCGGAAGAGACGGATGTTCAGCGACGGATGCTCGATGCGGGTCTCGTACCAGCCGAACAGCGCGAGCAGCGCGGCGCCGGCGATGACCGGGCCGTACACCTGCGGGACGAACACGGCGGCCTTCTCACCGCCCTCGATGATCCCGTAGGTCAGGAGGACCAGGCCGGCGATGGACAGCAGCACGCCGCCGAAGTCGATCTTCATGTGCCGCCCGCGCGACTCCGGCACGACGAAGACGATGGCGATGACTCCGGCCGCGACGATCGGGACGTTGATCAGGAAGACCGAGCCCCACCAGAAGTGGTCGAGCAGGAGTCCGCCGGTGATCGGTCCGAGCGCGATGGCGACGCCGACGGCACCGGCCCAGATGCCGATGGCGCGGCCACGCTCCTCGGGCTCGAAGACGTTCGCGATGACCGACAGGGTCTGCGGCATGACCGCCGCGCCGCCGAGGCCCATGGCCGCGCGCGCCAGGATGAGCTGGTCGGGCGTCTGCGCGTACGAGGAGACCAGTGACGAGACCCCGAACAGCACCATGCCGATGATCAGCATGCGCTTACGGCCGATGCGGTCGCCGAGCACGCCGAAGGTGAACAGCAGGCCCGCGAAGACGAGGGTGTAGGAGTTGATCGCCCACTCGAGCTGGCTCTGGGAGGCTCCCAGTCCTTCTCGCGGATCCGCGATCGTCTTCAGGGCGACGTTGAGAACGGTGTTGTCGAGGACGACGACGAGGAGGCAGACGACCAGGACGTACAGGATCGTCCAGCGCCTCTTGTGGATGGTCTGCGGATCCATCGGGCCCTTCAGAAATCGATACGGTGCTGTTGCGTATCAAAACAGTACCGAACTCCCATCTCTTCCCATCAGATACGAAACGGTTTCGTTTCGGTCGGCCCGCGGAAATTTCAGGGGTGTTCCGGCCGTTGCGCTCGTGTAATCATCGGTGTGTCCGGGGACGCCAGATCGGCGCCTCGAGGCTGTGGAGGTATCGATGTCTGCTTCAATGCCCGCTGAGAACCGTCGGCCGACCGCACTGTACGGCGGCCAGACCGGACGCCGGGTGACCGTACGCGACCTCGCGGCGGCCAAGGAGAACGGCGAGAAGTGGCCCATGCTCACCGCGTACGACGCGCTGACCGCGCGGGTGTTCGACGAGGCCGGCATCCCGGTGCTGCTCGTCGGCGACTCCGGCGGCATGGTCGTACTCGGCTATGACTCGACCATCCCGGTGACCGTCGACGAACTGCTTCCGCTGACCGCCGCGGTCGTGCGCGGCACGTCACGGGCGCTGGTCGTCGCGGACATGCCGTTCGGGTCCTACCAGACCGGCCCGGAAGAGGCGCTGCGCAACGCGGCGCGCTTCCTCAAGGAGGCCGGCGCCCACGCGGTGAAGCTCGAAGGCGGAGAGCGGGTGCTGCCGCAGGTCGATACGCTCGTCTCGGCCGGCATCCCCGTCATGGCCCACCTCGGGCTCACGCCGCAGTCGGTGAACGCCTTCGGCGGCTACCGCGTCCAGGGGCGCGGCGAGTCGGGCGAGCGCCTGATGGCCGACGCCAAATCGCTGGAGGCCGCGGGGGCGTTCGCGGTCGTGCTCGAATGCGTCCCGGCTGAGCTGGCCGAGCGGGTCACGAGCGCGCTGTCGATCCCGACCATCGGCATCGGCGCCGGGGCGGCCACCGACGCACAGGTCCTCGTCTGGCAGGACATGGCCGGCCTCACACCGCACACCGCCCGGTTCGTCAAGCGGTACGCCGACGTGGCCGGGGTGCTGCGGTCGGCCGTGGAGGAGTACGCCGCCGACGTCGTATCCGGTGCCTTCCCCGCCGCCGAGCACGGCTACCGCTGAGTCGGCCGCCCGCAGACCGTGATCATGCAATAGGTTGCGGTTGTATCGCATGATCACGGAGCGGACGCTTCGGCGCCGCACGACGCCGGAGGAGCACGCCGACATGACCATCTCCCCCGGACCGCCGCCGTGGCCGATTCCGCGGTCCTGGACGCTCACGCCACCGCAGCGCGGCGGTGCGGCCACGGACATCTCACCGGCGCGGCCGGAGCCGGCGAGGGCGCCCGCCCGAGCGGAGCACTCCGGCGTGGTGCGCCGCAGAATCGCGCTGCTCGCCCAGGACGACGCCGGCGCACGTGACGTCCTCGGCGCCGTCCCGGGCGTGACGGTCGACGCACGGACGATCCCGGCCGCCGCTCCGGGCTTCGCCGGGGTGTACGCCCTGGCCGACGCCGCGGCGCGGGCCCTGAGCGAGGGCGCGGACGGTGTCGTGCTCGTGCAGGCCGCGGCCGCCGCGGAGGAGACCGCCTGGGCGCTGGACCTCCTGCACCGGGGCGACGCGCCGCTCGTGCTCGCCGCCGATCCCGACCAGGCGCCGGACGTCGCCGACGCGATCAGCGTCGCCGCCGGCGCGCCCGACCGGGCCGGCTGCCTGCTCGTCGCCCGCGGCGAGATCCATTCGGCGCGGCACGTCCGATGGACCGGCACCGGCACGCCCGCGCTCGCCTCCCCCGGCGCCGGACCGCTGGGGCACGTCGCGGCCGGTGTGGTGCGCCTGCTGTGGCGCCCGCCGGAGCGACTGACCGTACGCGACGCTCCGAACCCCGGCTGGACTCCCCGCGTCGGCCTGCACACCGCGGTGCTCGGCGACGACGGCGAGCTGCTCGGCACGCTGGCCGGGCGCTGTGACGGCCTGATCGTGGCGGTCGGCGCGCCGGGCGGGGTGCCCGATGAGATCGCCGGAGCCCTGGCCGAGGCGGCGGCGCGCATCCCGGTCGTCCTGGCCTCTCCCACCGGCCACGGTTCACTGCCGGTGACGACACTCGACCCGCTGAAGGCCCGCGTCCTGATGCACCTGCTCCTCGCCGCCGGCCGCGACCGCGAGGCCGTGCTCTCGGCGTTCGCGGCGGCCGGCCGCCCGGGCCCCGCGCAGATCTGACCTACAGCGCGCCGGTGAGCACCCGGCGCGCCTCGGTGAGCGACGGGCCGTACCACTCAAGGTGCCGGCCGCTCACCAGCGCCGCGCGCAGCCCGGGGAACGCCTCCGGGCCGTCCGTCTCGCTGAAGGCGTACGGCTCGTCGGGCAGCACCAGCAGGTCCGGGCGGCGGCCGAGGATCTCCTCGGCGGTCACCTTCGGATAGCGCTCCGGGTCGGTGGCGTACAGGTTCGCGACGCCCAGCCGCGCCAGCACGTCGCCGGCGAACGTCTCGCGGCCGAGCACCATCCACGGGCGCCGCCAGATCGGGATCACCGCCGTACGCTCCGGCGCGGGCGGATCCGCCAGGACGTCCGCCCAGGTCTCCCGGGCGGACGCCAGCCACGATGGCTCGTCCAGGCCGCAGGCCGCGAGCATCCCGGACAGTCCGGACAGCGCCTCGGGCAGGGTGCGGATGACCGTCACCCAGACCGGGATCCCGGCGGCACGCAGCAGGTCCAGGTCGGCCGGGCGGTTCTCCTCGAAGTTGGCCACAACGAGATCCGGCTCCAATGCGATGACCGTCTCGATGTCGGGGTTCTTCGTGCCCCGCACGCGTACGACGTCCAGCCCTGCCGGATGGGTGCACCAGTCCGTGGCGCCGACCAGCAGCCGCGGTGCCGTCTCCGCGATCGCCTCGGTCAGCGAGGGCACGAGCGACACGACACGCCGCACGCGATCCGGCGTCACCGTCCCGCGTGCCCGTCCAGAGACGCCAGGAACTCCTCGGCCGTCAGCTGACCCGGGCTCTGTCCTTCCCGCGCCATCCGGTTGGCCACCTGACGCAGCCGCTCGTTGACCGGGGTCGGCACGCCGTGCTCGCGCCCGAGCAGGACGATCTCGCCGTTGAGGTAGTCGGCCTCGATCGTGCCGGTGCCGCGCTGCAGGCTCTGGTACGACGAGCCGCCGAGGCGGTCGCGACCACGGACCGGCCTGGCCCGCGCGATCACCGTGACGCCGTCCGGCGCGTCGACGCCCGCTGCCCGCAGGCACGCGGCGCCCTCCTCGTGCGCCAGCCGGGCCACCTCACGGCCGGGTTCGCCGGGGCCGATGACGGCCTCGACGGCGTTGCCGAGGTTGGTCAGCAGCTTGCCGTACTTGTAGCGCATGACGTCCGCGCGCGCCTCCGCCTCGAACGTCGCGTCGACGAACGCCGCCGCGAGCGACCGCGCCGTCTCGTCATCGCCGCGCGGATAGCGGCCGACGTCGAGGCGGCCCGTGACCGGCGCCATGTACGTCTCCACCACGCCGGGCTCGAGGAACGTCGCGGGCAGCAGCACACAGACGCCGTACACCTGGGGGAACAGCCGCAGGGCGAGCCGCTCGTTCTCCACGCCGTTCTGGGCGCAGGCTAGGACGATCTCCGGCGGAGCGGCCGCGGACAGCTCGATCAGGGCGTCCGCGGTGTCCTGCGTCTTCATGGCGAGCAGGACGACGTCACCGGCGGTGAACGTCACCTCCGCCGGCCGGGAGGCGACGGGAATGGGCAGCGTGACGCTCTCGTCGGGGGTGTCGAGCCGCAGGCCGCTATCGCGGATCGCCTCGTAGTGGGCGCCGCGGGCGATCAGCGTGACGTCGTGACCCGCCTGGAACAGGCGCGCGCCGACGACTCCACCGACCGCGCCCGCCCCGTAGACGACGAACCTCATAGGCCGGTGACCCGGACGCCGGCGTGCGTCTTGTAGCGCCGGTTGATGGAGATGAGGTTGGCGACCAGCGCCTCGACCTGGTGGGCGTTGCGGAGCCGGCCGCCGTACACGCCGCGCACCCCGGAGATGCGGCCGGCCAGCGCCTGCACGATCCCGGTGGCCTCACGGTCGTCGCCGAGCACGAGCACGTCGAGGTCGACCTCGTCGACCTCGGGGTCGAGCAGGATGACCGCGGAGACGTGGTGGAACGCGGCGACGACGGTGCTGCCGGTCAGCACGGCCGCCGCCTGCTGGGCGGCGCTGCCCTCTTCGACCGGCAGCGCGTAGGCGCCCTGCTTGTCGAAGCCCAGCGGGTTGACGCAGTCGATGACGATCTTTCCCGCGAGTTCGTCGCGCAGCGACTCGAGCAGCGCCCGGTGACCGTCCCACGGCACGGCGACGATCACCACGTCGGCCTCGCGCGCGACGACGGGATTCTCCTCGCCGCGGGCGGTCAGCCCCTCGCCGAGGCTCTGGGCCGCGTCCCGCGCGCGCTCCGCGCTGCGCGAGCCGATGATGACGTCATGGCCGGCGAGCGCGAACCGGCGGGCCAGGCCCTTGCCCTGGTCTCCTGTGCCGCCCAGGATGCCGATGGACAGGCCACTGACGTCCGGTGGTTCAGCCTGCGAAATGGTCATGAACGAAATCCTGCCAGGGACACCTCACCCGGTCTGTGCCCGGGGTCCCGCGGCCATAGCGGCGCCGACGATGCCGGCGGAGTTGTGCAGCTCGGCGGCGACCACGGGAGTGCGCACCTCCTTCAGGTGCGGCAGGAAGTGCTCGGCGTTCTTGCTCACGCCGCCGCCCACGATGATCAGGGACGGCCAGACCAGGTCCTCCAGCCGCCGCAGGTACTCCTCCACCTTCTCGGCCCACTTGGGCCAGCTCCACTCGTGCACCTCGCGGGCGTGCGCGGACGCCCGCGACTCGGCGTCCTTGCCGCGGATCTCGATGTGCCCGAACTCGGTGTTGGGCACCAGCGTGCCGTCGGTGAACAGCGCGGTGCCGATGCCGGTGCCGAGGGTGACCAGGACCACGGTCCCCCCGTGGCCCCGCCCGGCCCCATGGGTCATCTCCGCGACGCCCGCGGCGTCGGCGTCGTTCAGCAGCGTCACCGGCACCCCGCTCTCGTCGGCGAGCAGGTCGCGCGCCTGCAGGCCGCGCCACTCGTCCGTCAGGTTCGCCGCGGTATGCGTGACCCCGTCGATGACCACTCCGGGGAACGTCACGCCGACCGGCCCGTCCCACTCGAAGTGCCGGACGATCTGTGCCACGACGGCGGCGACCGGCCGGGGCGCGGCGGGCTCCGGTGTGTCCATCCGCAGGCGGTCACGGGTGAACTCACCGGTCTGGACCTCGACGGGCGCGCCCTTGATGCCGCTGCCGCCGATATCGATGCCGAGAATCTCCATAGGTCATGGGTACACCAGACCGTGCCCGCGCGAACGTGTCCGGCCGCACGCCACTTTGCCGCGATGCCTCAGATGAGGATGAGCGGACCGGACTCGTACGGCACCATGGCGTCATGGACGCGAGTCAGGTCGGTGCGCTGCGGGAGCTGCTGTCGACGACCGGCTGGCCGGAGCGCACGCAGGACTTCGCCCGCTGCCTGCGCGCCTCCGCCAGGGTTCCGGGCAGCCTGTTGCTGTTCGGCCCCCCCGATGCCGAGCCCTGGCATTTCGCCGCCCACCTGGACGACGAGAGCCGGCTCAACGCCCTGCCGGAGATCGCCCCCACGCTCGTGCGCTGGGATCCACCGCCGGGCGCCCCCTCTCACCTGCGGGTCGGCCTCGACCGGCTGGAGGCCGCGCGACGCGGTGAGGCGCTGCTCGTCGTCTCCGAGGACGCGGCGCCCGAGGGGCTGCTCGAACGCGTCGACGACGCGCGCCGGATCGGCGCGACGATCTTCGCGCTGGACGGCGACGACCGTGAGCTGCGCGGGCTGGCGCACGAGTCGCTGACCGTGCCGGCCGGCGAGTCGCTGGTCTCCTTCGACGCCGCCCAGCACCTGGTGAGCGCGGCGGCCGGCGAACCGCGTGCCAGACGCGGCCTGCGCGACCGCCTGGCCGGCCTCCTCGACACCATCACCGGACCACCTGCGGGCTGACCGGCCTCGCGCCACACCCGGGGGCGGTCAGTCGTCGTTCTTGGCCTCCCACTGCTCGTTGCGCTCCCTGGCGTGCTGCAGGGCGTTCGCGGCCTCGTTCTCGGTCTGGTACGGGCCCATGCGGTCGCGGTCAGGGCAGCCCGCGCCGTGTTCGACCCGCATGTGCTTGAGGCAGAAGTACCACGCGTCGTCGTCGCTCATCGCCGTCTCCTGATCATGTTGTCATCGTTCCCTTAGGGGGCAACTAAACTCCAACACCATGACGACGCAACTCCGGCCCGGTCACGTCTCGCCGATCCGTAAGGTGCCCGCGGAGATCCCCCGCCCGGAGTACGTCGGCAAGAAGTTTCCCCGCACCGGAGAGCCCGACGTCAAGACGCCGGAGATCATCGAGAAGATGCGGGTGGCCGGCCGGATCGCGGCGCAGGCGATGGCGGAGGTCGCCAAGAACATCACGCCCGGTGTCACCACCGACGAGCTGGACCGCATCGGCCATGAGTACATGCTCGACCAAGGCGCCTATCCCTCCACGCTCGGCTACCGCGGCTTCCCCAAGTCGCTCTGCACCTCGCTCAACGAGGTGATCTGCCACGGCATCCCGGACGACACGGTCGTGCGCGACGGCGACATCATCAACATCGACATCACCGCGTTCAAGGACGGCGTGCACGGCGACACCGACGCGACGTACCTGGTCGGCGACGTGGATGAGGAGTCGCGGCTGCTCGTCGAGCGCACCCACGAGGCGCTGACGCGCGCCATCAAGGCGGTGCGTCCCGGGCGGCGGCTCAACGTGATCGGCCGGGTCATCGAGTCCTACGCCAAGCGGTTCGGGTACGGCGTGGTCCGCGACTTCACCGGGCACGGCATCGGCACGACCTTCCACTCCGGGCTGATCGTGCCGCACTACGACGACACGAACGCCTCGACCCTGATCGAGACCGGCATGACGTTCACCATCGAGCCGATGCTGACCCTCGGCACGATCGAGTACGACGTCTGGCCGGACAACTGGACGGTCGTGACCAAGGATCGCAAGCGCACCGCTCAGTTCGAGCACACGCTGCTGGTCACCGACGACGGCGCGGAGATCCTCACCCTGCCGTGACCGGCCCTGGATAGCGGCGCGCGACGCGGGTACGTACCGCGCCGTGGCCGACAAACTCGGGACCTACCGCAGCAAACGCGACGCGCGCCGGACACCGGAGCCGGTCCCCGACAAGGGGCCGCTGCCCGAGGGCCGCGACGACACGTTCGTCATCCAGGAGCACCACGCGCGGCGGCTGCACTGGGATTTCCGCCTGGAGCGCGACGGCGTGCTCGTCTCGTGGGCGCTGCCCAGGGGCGTGCCGGACGACCCGAAGGTCAACCATCTCGCGGTGCACACCGAGGACCATCCGCTGGAGTACGCCTCCTTCGCCGGAGAGATCCCCCAGGGCGAGTACGGCGGCGGCCAGGTCAAGATCTGGGACCGCGGCACGTACGAGACCGAGAAGTGGACGGACCGCGAGGTCAAGATCGTGCTCCACGGCACCCGGGTCTCCGGGCGTTACGTGCTCTTCCCGACCAACGGCAAGAACTGGATGATCCACCGGATGGATCCGCCGGTCTCCCCCGACGCCGACCCGATGCCCGAGGACGTGCGCCCGGTCGAGCCGGAGCCGCGCAAGCGGCTGCCGCAGCGCAGGGACGAGTACGGCTATGAATTCGCCTGGGGCGGGCGGCGGCTCATCATGTACGCCGAGCGCGGGCCCGCCCGGGCCGTCGCGGCGGACGGCAGACCCGCCAAGGCGCCCCGCGGGCTCGGGGAGGCGCTCGGGTCCAGCCGCGCGGTGCTCGACGGTGAGCTGACCGCCACGGACGGCGAGACCTACATGATCTTCGATCTGCTGTACCTGGAGGGGCGGTCGCTGCTGGACGAGCCGTACGAGCGGCGGCGTCAGCTCCTCGGCACGCTGGGGCTGTCCGGCCCGCACTGGCAGACCGCGCCCTCCTTCGACGACGGCGAGGCCGTGCGGGAGGCGGCGCGCGAGCAGGGGCTGCCCGGCATCGTCGCCAAGCGCCTCGACGGGCCGTATCGGCAGGACAAGGCCGACTGGCGCCTGATCCCCTCCTGACGTCCCGCCTGCGAGCGCCGGACATACGGGGAATGTGTGGATCTTGTCCGGCGCGTCGCAGCGCACTGGGAGTCCCCGGCCGGTTACAGTCCCGCGCGTGGCAATGAAGCGGGCAAAGCGAGTGATGTACCGATGATGGGGCATACGCATGCCCTGGCGGGGGCTGTCGCGTGGCTGGGGGTCGTCCCCCTCCTCGCGGACCATGGCATGAGAATGACGCCCGGCGAGATCGTCGCCGGCTCCGTCGTCTGCGCGGGGGCGGCGTTGCTGCCCGACATGGACCACCACGACGGCTCGATCGCCAACGCGCTCGGGCCGATCACCCGGGTGCTGTGCAAGGGCGTCGCGGCGATCTCCGGCGGGCACCGGCACGCCACGCACTCGCTGGCGTTCTGCCTGGTGGCGATGTTCGGCACCGACCTGCTCGCGCAGTACTTCCGGCCGGGCTGGTGGGTGGAGCTCTTCCTGCTGATCTGCCTGGGGCTGCGCGGGGTCGGCATCCACGTGCCCGAGCGCGAGCACTTCAACATGATCCTGAACGGCGCGCTGGCCGGAGGCCTGACGTACCTGATGGCGGGCATGCACTTCGCCGGGCCCGGGATCGACCTGCACGTGCACCACTACCTGCTGGGCTGGGCCGGTCTGTCGGTGGGGCTCGGCAGCTTCATGCACGTGTTCACCGACTGCCTCACCCCGCAGGGCTGCCCGGTGTTCTGGCCGCTGCAGACGAGGTTCGAGGTACCGATCGTGCCGCGCACCGACGGGGTCGTGGAGAAGTGGGTGGTGACGCCTGTTCTGACCCTCGGCATGCTGCTCCTGGCGATCCGGACGTCGGCCGGTGGCTTCGCCGTGCACTGGCTGGAGCGCAACCGCGGCTGAGCCCGCCAAGGGATCAACCAGGTCATTTCTCCGGCAAGGGATGGGCCGGTCAGACCTGCCGTACGGCTTGCCTTCCGTGGCCGGGGGGAACAGCACTGGGCATGGAGCGACAGATGCGGTCTGCCGTCGCGTTGATCGCCGGGCTGACACTGATCGCCGGTTGTGGCGGTGACGTGCGACGGCGGGCGGCCACCCCATCGGCGGCCGGCCCGGCCACGCCCGCCGCCGGCGTCGCGATCGAGCAGCAGTTCGAGCAGGTGGTCAAGACCGTGCTGCCGTCCGTCGTGCAGATCAACACCGACTCCGGCCTGGGGTCCGGCGTCGTCTACGACACCAAGGGCGATATCGTCACCAACGACCATGTGGTGGCGGGCGCGCACCGGCTCCAGGTCACCACGCCGAGCTCCAAGACGCCGCTGCCGGCGACGCTCGTCGGGGAGTTCGCCGCGAACGACCTCGCCGTCGTCCGCGTGAAGAACGCCCGGCTGACCCCGGCGACGTTCGGCGACTCCGGCCGCCTGGCGGTCGGCCAGATGGTGCTGGCGATGGGCAACCCGCTCGGCCTGTCCGGAAGCGTCACCAACGGCATCATTTCCGCGCTCGGGCGTACGGTCAGCTCCCAGCACGAGGGATCCTTCCCCGGCGCGACGATCGCCGGCGCGGTGCAGACGAGCGCGCCGATCAACCCGGGCAACAGCGGGGGCGCGCTGGTCACCCTCACCAACCAGGTGGTCGGCATCCCGACGCTGACCGTCTCCGACCCGCAGATCGGGGGGGCGGCGAACGGGATCGGGTTCGCGATCCCCAGCAACACCGTCAAGCTGATCGCGAACCAGCTCATCGCGTCGGGGCACGTGAAGGAGTCCGGGCGGGCGGGGATGGGCGTCAAGGTACGGACCGTCGTCGACATGCGGGGGAACGTGACGGGCGTGGGCGTGGTGTCGGTGACTCGGGGTGGCGCCGCAGACAAGGCCGGGATCTCCCCGGACGACGTGATCCTGTGGGTCGACGGCACCCGCACGCCGACGACCACGGCCCTGGCCGAGGCACTGGCCGCGCTGAAGCCCGGGCAGAAGGTCAAGGTGGAGATCCAGCACCCCGACGGCACGAAGGAGATGAAGACCGTCACCCTCGGCCAGCTACCCGGCTAGACACGCCCTAACGGCGTTGGATGATCAGCTTGTTGTGGCGGAAGTCGAGCATGACGTTGCCGAACCGGCACAGCTCGTCGGAGCCCAGCAGGCCGCCGACGCCGATGCCGAGGTCGACGACCGACAGCGACGTTCCGTGCATCGCCACGCCGCCGAGGGTCCAGTGATGAACCCGGACGACCGGCACCATGCCGCTGCCGGTCACGCCCTGCACCGGATGCTGCTGGCCGGTGCGCGGCAGGCCCAGCCTGCGGACCAGGCTGCGGTCCACCGAGGAGTTGGAGGATCCGGTGTCGAGCACGAACTCGTACGGCCCGCGGCCGTTGACCTTCATCGGGACATAGACGAGCGTGCCGCCGTTGCCGCGCACCACCCGCATGGGCAGCGTGATCTGCGTGGACCGTGCCGTCGCCGCCGGAGTGGGCGTGGGCACCGGCGGAGGCACCGTCACGGGAGCACCGGCCGGCCCCCGGGTCGGGACCACGCCGACGCGCGAATCGGCGCAGCCCACGGCGATCTGCAGCGCGGCGGACAGCAGCAGACCGGTGAGCACAGTGCGGGACACAGAACGGACCTTCCCGCGCGCGGCTGCCCTTACCCGTGATCACTGGAGCTGGTCACCTCACAGTCCATGGAGTCCTGGCTGGTCAGGACCTGTCCGCGGTGAGCTCGCGTACACGCTCGATCACCGGCGCGAACGCCTCCATGAACGGCCCGTGGACGGTGTAGTAGCTGAAGCCGAAGCGTTCACGGTCGCGGAGGATCCGCTCGGCCATCTGCTCGACCGTGCCGATGAGGACGAAGGGCGTGTCGAGGAGCTCGTCCACGGTCATGGTCCGGCCGTGCTGCTCCAGGATCTTCTCGGCGACGGCGCGGCGGTCGTCGGTCTCCACGATCATCTGGACGAGCACGTGCCACTCGACCGCGTCGGCCCGCTCGCCCGCGCATCCGCGCGCGTACCGCACCCGCTCGTCCGCCTCCTCGGCGGTGCCGATCCGGAAGGAGCCCGGTGGCTGTCCCTTGATCTGGTAGACGCCGGCGACCGCGATGATGTCGGCGTGCTCGGCGGCGACCCGCAGGATGCGGTCGCCCGTGCCGCCCACGATCAGCGGCGGGCCGGCCCCGTCGAAGCCGCGCCGCTGCATGGGCCGTGGCACGCCGCGGCCCATCGCCTCCCGCGTCGCCGCCTGCTGCGGGTACCCCTCGGCGGCGAACAGGCGGCCCAGCTCCTGGATGGTCGCCTCGAGCCGGTCCGCGCGGTCGCCGAACGGCTCCCAGGCGATGCCGGCCTCGTCGAACTCCCACTTCATGTGGCCGGCGCCGAGCCCGAGCTCCAGACGTCCGCCGGTGAGGATGTCGGTGGTGATCACTTCGCGGGCCAGGAGCGCGGGGTTCCAGAACGCCGCGTTCAGCACGAGGGTGCCGACCTTCAGCCGCTCCGTCGCGGCGGCCGCCGCTACCAGCGCCGGGAACGGCGCCTCGGAGCCGAGGTGGTCGGCGGCGAAGAGGGTGTCGTAGCCGTACCGCTCCGCGCGGCGGCAGGTCTCGGCGAACTCCTCGGCCGAGACGATGTCCGGGATGTTGAAGGAGAACCGGAAGTCAGCCATGGCGGGAATGCTCCCCCACTCTGCCGCGCGGCGCCAGTGCCGTACGCGGCGGGCGGAACCGCCTTACTCCGTGGCCTCTTCGGTCTGCTTGGTCTCCGTGGTCTCCCGCGACCGCCGGTCGAGCGAGGCGAGATAGGCGTTGTAGTCGGACAGCTCGTCGTCGGCCTTGGCCGCCTCGGCCCGGTCGGCCTGCCGCTCGATCCGCCCCGCCAGCCGCCGGTCGTCGGCGTACCACTGGAACACCAGAGCGATCAGCACGATGAACGTCGGGATCTCCCCGAACGCCCAGGCGATCGAACCGCCGGTGTGCTGGTCGGACAGGATCGACGTGCCCCAGGGACGGTGCAGCGCGGTGTACCACCCGGAGGCGATCGGCGCGCCGAGGTTCATCAGCGCGATGCCGAAGAACGCGTGGAACGGCATGGTCACGAACAGCAGCAGCATCTTCGCCAGGTACGGCAGCTTGCGCGGTGTCGGGTCGACGCCGATCAGCACCCAGAAGAACAGTGAGCCGGACGCGAGGAAGTGGAGAAGCATCGCGAGGTGCCCGACATGGGCGCGCATCAGGTAGCCGAACAGCGGTGTGAAGTACACCGCGTAGGTGCTGACGATGAAGATGACCGTGGCCGTGGCCGGATGGCCGATGAACCGCATCGCCCGGCTGTGCAAGATGATCGTCAGCCACTCGCGTGGCCCGCGGTCGCCCCTGATGGCCGCCGGTTTGAGCGCGCGCAGCGCGAGCGTCACCGGGGCGCCCAGCACGAGCAGGATCGGGCTCAGCATCGACAGGACCATGTGCTGGATCATGTGCGTGCTGAACAGCACCGGGGAGTACGTCGCGATCCCGGTCATCGTGACGGCGACGATCGTGACCAGGCCGATCGCCCAGGAGATCGTACGGCCGATGGGCCAGGCGTCGCCGCGCGCGCGCAGCCGGGTGAGACCGGCCGCGTACAGGCCGCCCAGCACGATCACGAGCACCGCGAAGAACAGGTCGGGCCGCCACATCGTGAGCAGCCGGCCGACCGTGATCGGCGGCGGCATGGGGAAGCCCATCATGCTGGTGACCGGATCATCGCCCAGGTCGGAGGCGGGCGGTGCGGTGCGCGCCAGCGCGACGGCGACGCCGAGCGTCGCGGTCATCAGGATGACCTCGACACCGGCGAGACGGGCGAACGCCCACGGCGGGCGGGTGACGGCCGGGCGGGCGTAGCCCTTGGGGCTGTGCGCCATGAGGACCGGCAGCGTCCGCTCGCGGTGCAGGTAGCCGAAGACGCCCAGAACCGTGAAGAGGGCCAGCTTGACCAGGACCAGCCGGCCGTAGTCGCTGGTGTAGAGCAGTGACGGGTCGGGCAGCCGGGACACGACGTTGGCGGCGCCGCTCACCCCGACGGCGACGTAGCACCAGAGCGCCATCCGGCTGAACCGCCCGGCGGCGACACCCAGATGGTCACCGCCCTGCACGGCGTGCCAGACGAGGAGCAGCAGGCCGCCCACCCATGGGGACAGCGCGAGGATGTGCATCGCCAGCCCGCTGATCGCCAGCTCGTGGTTGGGCGAGGCCGCGGAGTGACCGGTGAGCGGCGGGGGCAGCAGGGCGATGAGCGCGACGACGAGCAGTCCCGCGGCGCTGCCGGGTGAGACGGCGGTGCGTGCCAGCAGCGCGATCAGTGCAGCCAGCAGGACGACGAACATGAGCGCGGTGCCCTGCGGGAGCTGGCCGACGTAGCTGGACAGCTCACTGCCGCCCACCACCTTGCCCGCCGGCACGCCGAGGATGTCGGAGACCGTGAAGATCAGTGTGGCGGCCGCACCGGCGGCCCAGAAGGCGGCGATCCAGGACGCGCCCCGCAGGTATCGGACGGCCTGCGGGTCGAGCGTCCCGCGCATGGACGGGAGCAGTACCGCGGCCCCAAGGAGTACGCCGACGGTCAGCGTGCCGCCGGCCTCCATGACGAACCGCGAGACGGGCAGCCCCCAGCGGGTCAGCGTGCCGGCGTCGCCCAGGCCAGGAATCACCTGCTCACGGAGCGCGCCACCGGCCAGACCGGCGACGACCAGCGCGACGAGGCCGGCGACGGCTGCCGCCGCCGCGATGTACGGCCCTCGCCTACGCACGGGGTCCGCCGGCGGGGGTGCCCGCGGGAGAAGCAGAGGAGGCAAGGCGCGGAAGGCACGCGAGCCGAGGAGGATTCGTCATGGAGGCGAAGATCGATCTTTCCGGGTGAGCTGCCGGCACGGACCTTCCCACCTTATTCACCACCCGCCGCAGGTCCGCCCCGAGTGGCCTTTCAGCGTCGATACTTTCCCCGCTCAGAGGCCCGCGCAGGTGAGGGCGTGGCGGTAGGCCTCGGCGCGATGTTCTTCGTCGCCGGTCTCCGACAGCAGCTCCGCGAGGGTGAACCAGCCCTCGGCCACCTCGCGGGAGGGCTCCATCTGCCGCAGGAACGCCGTCGCCCGGTCCAGTATCTCGGCGGCGTCCTGCTCGCGGCCGAGGCGGATGCGGGCCTCTCCCAGGACGAGGAGCGCCCCCGCGGTCGCCGGGCGGGGTTCGGTGCCGAGGAGCTCCAGGGCCTCGGCGGCGTGGTCGGCGGCGCTGCGCGGGCGCCCCGTCGCGAGCTCGGCGCGGCCGAGCTCGGTCAGGCAACGGGCGATGTCGATGCCGCCGGCGGCCGTCGCGGTCATCTCGCGCATGGCCCGCTGGAGTTCGTCGCGGGCGCGCTCGGCGTGGTCGGGGCGTGCCAGCAACATGAGCGTGCCGTACTCGCCGCGAAGCCGGCTGAGGTTGCGCAGGTCGGCGGCCTCCCCGAGCAGGGCCAGCGCCCGTTCGCCGTAGATCACCGCCTGCTCGAAGTCGGCCTGGTAGCGGGCGACGATGGCGGCCTCCCAGTAGGCGGCCATCCGCGCGGCCGGGCTGCCGAGCGCGTCGGCGTGCTCGATCAGGCGGTCGGCGAGCTGGCGCCCGCTGACCAGGTCACCGCGTTCGAGGTAGGCGCCGACCAGCGTGGCGCCGAGCTTGACGGTCTCGTCGGTCCAGGGGCCGGGTTTGGCGGTGACGCGCGCGAAGGCACCCTCGGCCACCGCGACGCTGCGGGCCGCGTCACCCTTTTCGCGGTGACAGCGCGACATCGCGATGTTGAGCCGGATCCACTCGTCGGCGTCGTAGTCGGGTGACAGGACGGCGGTCAGCGTGGCGAACTCCTGGAGCGCCTCCTCGAGCTCCCCGGTCGACTCCAGGGCGAGCGCGTGCGCCCACCGCGCCCGGCGCGCGTACTCCGGCAGCGAGGTCAGGTCGGGGTCGTCCAGCAGCTCCGTGAGCCGGTCGCGCGCCTCGGACGCCTCGCCGTTCTGCAGGGCGATCTCGGCGTACTCGATGATCACGCGCATCCGGTCCTGCGCGTCCTCGTCAATGCCGCTTGACAGATATGAGGCGGAACACCCGAGTTTACGCGCGAGGAGACGCACGACATCGGGTGTCGGTATGCGCTTACCGCTTTCGATCAGGGAAACGTAGCTGTCGGACAGCTCCGGGAGGGCCAACTGCGCCTGTGACAGGCCCTGACGAATCCGGGTCATTCGGATCCGGTGCCCTAGTGATCCTTGACTGTCCACATTAACCCGCTTTTACTCGACCGTTGATACGGAGACTGTTGCATGAATCGACTCATGAGGGCCGCGGCCACACTTACCGTGATAACTGGCATTTCGCTCGTCCTCGGAAGCACGACCGCGATCCCCGCCGTCACCAGCGCCGGACGCCCGGGTGCACCCCAGGTGTTCCACTGCTGCTGACGTTCCCCTCTTCAAAAGGATAGTTTTCTCCGGCTTGTTCTAGAAGCACCTTCGGAAAGATGCTTGAGAGGGGCCCGCGGGGGTCCGGCATGAACCGGGCCCCCGGAGCACCCATAGATGGCCATATCGGGAGATCTCGCCAAAGAGCCGCAACCGATTCGTGAGATCGTCCCTGTTCCTTTCTCCTTCGCGCCTGCTCTACTGCCCACAGGCCGGGTATGGGACGAGAGGTGAGCGTCGTGACGAAACAGGACGGTCCCCGCGCGCGGGAGGGCGCCCCGGTCACCGGACGGTCGTTCGCGGGCGGCGTCGGTGACAGCGCCCCGCGCCCCGACGGCGTGCTCAAGGTGCGGGGCGCGTTCGCGTACTCCTCCGACCTGTGGATGGACGGCATGCTGTGGGGCGCCACGCTGCGCAGCCCGCATCCGAGCGCCCGCATCCGCGGCATCGACGTGACCGAGGCGGTCAAGCTGCACGGCGTGCACGCCGTGCTCACCCACGAGGATGTCCCCGGCGCCAAGCACTACGGCCTGGAGCTGAAGGATCAGCCCGTGCTCGCCATCGACCAGGTCCGTTACCAGGGCGAAGCGGTGGCGATCGTGGCCGCGGACCATCCGGAGACCGCCCGCCGCGCGTGCGACCTGATCACGGTCGACTACGACGTACGCGAGCCGGTGACGGACGCGCGCGCCGCCGCGCTCGACCCGGCCTGCCCGAAGGTGCACGAGCGCGGCAACGTCGTACGCCACCAGCCCGTGCGGACCGGCGACACCTTCACCGCCGACGTGGTCGTGACGGGCGAGTACGAGGTGGGCATGCAGGACCAGGCGTTCCTCGGCCCCGAGTCGGGGCTCGCCGTGCCGGCCGAGGACGGCGGGGTCGACCTGTTCATCGCCACGCAGTGGCTCCACGTCGACCAGGAGCAGATCGCGCCCGTCCTGGGCCTGCCGCCGGACCGGATCCGGCTGACGCTGTCCGGGGTGGGCGGCGCGTTCGGGGCCCGCGAGGACTTGTCCATGCAGATCCACGCCTGCCTCCTCGCCCTGCACACCGCGCGGCCGGTCAAGATCGTCTACGGCCGTGAGGAGTCCTTCTCCGGGCACGTACACCGGCATCCGGCGACCCTTCGCTACGAACACGGCGCCGGGCGGGACGGACGGCTCGTCTACGTCAAGGCCGAGATCATCCTCGACGGCGGGGCGTACTGCTCCTCCACTCCGGCGGTGGTCGGCAACGCCGCGTCGCTCGGCGCGGGGCCGTACGACGTGCCGAACGTCGCCGTCGACGCCTACGGGGTGTACACGAACAACCCGCCCTGCGGCGCCATGCGCGGCTTCGGCGCCGTGCAGGCCTGCTTCGCCTACGAGTCGCAGATGGACCGGCTCGCCGAGGCGTGCGGACTGGACCCGATCGAGATCCGCGTGCGCAACGCGCTGTCGGAGGGCTCACGCCTGCCGACCGGGCAGGTCGTGGACATGCCCGCGCCCCTCACCGACATGCTGCGCCGCGTGGCGAGGTTCCCCATGCCCGCGCCGGCCGACACGGCCGACCTGAGGAACCTGCCGGGCGGGGTGTCGAACACCACGCACGGCGAGGGGGTCGCCCGCGGCGTCGGGTACGGCATCGGCATCAAGAACATCTGCTACTCCGAGGGGTTCGACGACCTCTCCACGGCGCGGGTGCGCCTGGAGGTCTCGGGCGGTGAGGTCACCGTGCTGGTGCACACGGCGGCGGCCGAGGTCGGGCAGGGGCTGGTCACGCTCCAGGCGCAGATCGCACGTACGGAGCTGGGCGTCGAGCGGGTGACCGTCGCGCCCGCCGACACCACGGTGGGCTCCGCGGGCTCCTCCAGCGCGTCGCGCCAGTCGTACATGACCGGCGGCGCCGTACGGGCCGCCTGCGAGGCCGTGCGCGAGAGGGTGCTCCGTCTCGCCGGGATGCCCGGCGGCACCCTCAGCGGCGGGCACGTCGTCGCCGGCGGTACCGCGGTTCCGCTCGCCGAGGTGCTCGGCGACCGGGTGATCGAGGAGACCCGGGAGTTCCACCACCGGCCTACGACGCCCCTGGACCCGCGAACCGGGCAGGGCGACTCCCACACGCAGTTCGCGTTCTGCGTGCACCGGGCGGTCGTCGACGTGGACGTCGAGCTGGGCCTCGTGAAGGTGGTCGAGCTGGCTGCCGTGCAGGACGTGGGCCGGATCCTCAACCCGATCGCCCTGGAAGGCCAGATCCACGGCGGGACGGCTCAGGGGCTGGGCCTCGCCCTGATGGAGGAGGTCCAGGTACGGGACGGCCGCATCCGTAACCCCTCCTTCACCGACTACCTCATCCCCACCATCCTCGACATGCCGCCGATGAGTCTGGAGATCCTGGAGAATCCCGATCCGCACGCGCCGTACGGGCTACGCGGCGCCGGTGAGCCGCCCACGCTGTCCTCGACCCCGGCGATCGTGGCCGCCGTACGGGACGCGTGCCGGCTGCCGCTGAGCCGGGTGCCGATACGCCCGGAGCACATTCTGGACGCGGCCGGGCGCGTTGGTCGAGGTCCGGCCTGACGGACCGCTCCCCTACTCTCTCCGCATCGCCCCATCGATCGGAGGCCCCGCATGCTCGTTCACCCCTGGGATTCGGCCGAGGACGAGGAGTGGCGCGCCTGGCTCGCCGAACGCGACTTCGGCCAGCTGATCGCCGGCGGGCGCGGGCGCGACCTGCCGGTCGTCGTGCCCACCCATTTCCTCTTCGACGGAGAGCAGACGGTCTGGCTGCACCTGGCCCGCCCCAACCCCGTCTGGGAGCCGCTGGAGGAGCACCCGCGCGCGCTGCTGACCGTGGTCGACGACTACACCTACGTCCGCTCGGAGTGGAACGCGAACCCCGGCAGCGCGGTCGAGCGCGGCGTGCCGACGTCGTACTACGCGACCGTGCAGCTCGCCGGCGACGTCCGCGTGATCGATGACCCGGACGAGAAGGCGGCCCTCCTCGACCGCCAGCTGGGCCATTTCGAGCCGGGATCCGCGCGGCTGCCCGTGGCCGCGGACGAGGACCCGGACCGCCGGCTGCTGCCCGGCATCCGCGGCATCGAGCTGACCGTCACCGGCGTACGGGCCAAGTTCAAGTACGGCGGCAACAAGGAGGCCACCCACGTACGGGAGATCGCCGACCGGCTCGAGGAGCGCGGCACCCGCGCCGACATCGCGGCCCGCGACCACGCCCTGCGCCGCGTGTAGACGGCGCGCACCGATACCGTTGACTCTGGTGTGCCGGGAAGTCTGGTCGGCGCTGTCCTTGGTGATCCTTCAGGTGAGGAAGAGGCAGTGTCGTGACGGACGTGGAGCCCTTCGGCAGAGTGATCCTGCTGATCGCCCTCATCGGCACGCTCGCCGTCCTGTCCAACCGCTTCGGCGAGCGCCTGCGCGTCCCGGCCCCCGCGATCTTCCTCCTGGGCGCCGCCGTCGCCGCCGGCATCTGGCCCCGGCTGGGCACGGTGAGCATCCCGACGGTCGAGAAGATCGTCACAGTGGCGCTCGCGGTGATCCTCTTCGACGGCGGCATGCACATCGGCCGTCGCCGGTTCCGCTCGGCGGCGGGCGCGACGGTGTGGCTCGGTGTGGCCGGCACCCTCGTGACCACCGCGGCTCTGGCCTTGCTCGCCCACTACGCGTTCGGCATCGACTGGCGCATCGCGATGCTGCTCGGCACGGCCCTCGCTCCCACCGATCCGGCCGTGGTGTTCTCCGTGCTCGGCCGGCGCGAGATCGCGGGACGCACCGGCACGTTGCTGGAGGGTGAGTCCGGCGCGAACGATCCGGTGGGCATCGCGTTGATGGTGGCGCTGATCGGCGCGGGTGCGGCGGGGTGGTCGACGGCCGGCCGGGTCACGCTGGAGTTCCTGCAGCAGATGGCCATCGGGGCGGCCGTCGGCGTCGCGGGCGGCATGGCGCTGTTGTTCTTCATGCGGCGGGTGCCGCTTCCCAGCGCCGGTCTCTACGCGCTGCGTGTCCTGTTCGGCGCCCTCATGATCTACGGGCTGGCGACGGTGGCGCAGGGCTCGGGCTTCCTGGCCGTTTTCGCGGCCGGCATCCTGCTCGGTGACGAGCGCGCGCCGTACAAGCGGGAGATCGAACGGTTCCACTCCTCCCTGGCGAGCCTCGGCGAGATCGTCGCGTTCACCATGCTGGGCCTCACGATCAGGCTCAGCGACCTGCGCGACGGCGGGGCGCTCTGGATCGGGCTGCTGCTGGCCGTCGCACTGGCCCTCGTCATCCGCCCGGTGTTCGGGGGCCTCGTGCTGTGGCCGATCCGGCTCCAGCGCAACGAGCGCGTGTTCGTGCTCTGGACCGGGCTGAAGGGCGCGGTGCCGATCCTGCTCGGAACCTTCATCCTGCAGGCCGGCCTGCCCGGCGCGCACCGCGCGTACGCGATCATCTTCGTGGTCGTGGCGTTCTCGGTCGTCGTGCAGGGCGGGCTGGTGCCGACCCTGGCCCACCGGCTCCACATTCCGCTGCGCACCGTGGAGCCTGAGCCATGGAGTCTGGGCGTCCGCTTCCAGGAGGAGCCCGAGGGCCTGCACCGCTACCAGGTGGCCGCCGGCTCCGCCGCCGACGGCGCGACCGTGGACTCTCTGCCGTGCGGCGAGGACGCCTGGGTCAGCTTCGTGATCCGTGAGGGGCGCCTCCTCCCGGTACGCGCCGACACCGAGATGCGGGCCGGCGACGAGGTCCTGGTGCTGGCGGACGACGCTCCGCACCTGGAGGCCGTCTTCACGGAGCCGACTGACAAAAGCGGATGAGGCTGACACTGTGTCAGCATCCTTGGGAATACAAATACATGCTGCTCATCGCGATTCTGGTCATCCGCGTCGCACCCTAAGGGAGAGCCCAAACAAGGAGCGCATTGTGAAGATCGGCGTACCGCGCGAGATCAAGAATAATGAGTATCGCGTCGCCATGACCCCTGCCGGTGCGCACGAGCTGGTGCGGCACGGCCATGAGGTCTTCGTCGAACACCAGGCGGGTGCCGGTTCGAACATCCCCGATGAGGACTACATCGGCGCGGGAGCCAAGATCCTTGAGACCGCCGACGACGTGTGGGCGACCGGCGAGCTGATCTTGAAGGTCAAGGAGCCGATCGAGCCGGAGTACGGCCGGATGCGCAAGGGCCAGACGCTCTTCACCTACCTGCACCTCGCCGCCTCGCGCGAGTGCACCCGGGCCCTGCTCGACTCGGGGATCACCTCCATCGCGTACGAGACCGTGCAGTTGCCGAACCGGTCGCTGCCGCTCCTGGCTCCGATGTCAGAGGTCGCCGGCCGCCTGGCTCCGCAGGTCGGCGCGTACAACCTGATGAAATTCAACGGTGGCCGCGGCGTGCTGCCCGGCGGCGTGCCCGGTGTCGCGCCGGCCAAGGTCGTGGTCATCGGCGGTGGCGTGTCCGGACTGAACGCCGCCCAGGTCGCGGTCGGCATGGGCGCCGACGTGACGATCATGGACGTCAGCATCGACCGCCTGCGCCACATCGACTCGATCTACCAGGGTCGCCTCAAGACGCTCATGTCCAACGCCTACGCCGTCGAGCAGGCCGTCCTGGAAGCCGACCTGGTCATCGGCGCGGTGCTGATCCCCGGCGCCAAGGCGCCCATGCTGGTGTCCAACGACCTCGTCTCGCGGATGAAGGCCGGCTCCGTGCTCGTCGACATCGCCATCGACCAGGGCGGCTGCTTCGAGGACTCCCGTCCCACGACACACGACGAGCCGACCTACGCCGTGCACGACTCGGTCTTCTACTGCGTCGCGAACATGCCGGGCTCGGTACCGCGCACGTCGACGTACGCGCTGACGAATGTCACGCTGCCGTACGCCATCGCGCTGGCCGGCAAGGGCTGGCAGCAGGCCGTCACCGACGACCGGGCCCTCGCCCAGGGGCTCAGCACCCACGAGGGACGGCTCACCAGCTACCCGGTCGCCGAGGCCCACGGCCTGGACTACGTCGAGCCGGACGAGCTCCTCGTCTGAGGCCGCCCGCGAACGGTGTCGAGCGACCCGGTCCCGTAATGTGCCGTGCATGGGCGAATTGATCCTGGTGCGGCACGGCGAGACGGAATGGTCTCGTGAGGGTCGCCACACCGGCCGTACGGACCTGCCGCTCACGCCGCGAGGTGAGGAGCAGGCGCGTGCGCTCGCGCCGCTGCTCGCCGACCGCAAGATCGTGCTGGCGCTGTCCAGCCCGGCCCTGCGGGCGCGCCGCACCGCCGAGCTTGCCGGGCTCACCGGCGTCGAGACCGACGAGCGGCTCTGGGAGTGGGACTACGGCGAGTATGAGGGACTGAGCACGACGCGGATCCGCGAGGATCGCCCGGGATGGTACCTGTGGCGCGACGGGGTGATCGGCGGCGAGACGGTCGACCAGGTCGGCAAGCGCGTGGACGGCGTGCTGGAGCGGGTCCGGCCCGTGCTCGCGGACGGTGACGTCGTCCTGGTCGCCCACGGCCACGTCCTGCGGATCCTGACCGCGCGCTGGCTTGGCCTGCCTGCCGCCGACGGCCGGCTGTTCAAGCTCGGCACCGGCACTCTGTCCACGCTCGGCACCGAGCACGACGAACCCGTCATCAGTACCTGGAACGTCCCCGCGTCGCAGACGGGCAACGGACATGAGTGAGCTCCGCACGATCGACACCGGCGGCGCGCGTCTCGCCTGCCGGGTCGCCGGGGACGACGCGGCGCCCGCCCTGGTGCTGCTGCACGCCCTGGGAGAGGACGGATCGACCTGGGCCGCGACGGCGCGGCGGCTGGCCGGGCGGTACCAGGTGTACGCGCCGGACCTGCGCGGGCACGGGCACAGCGACCGCTGCCCGGAGTACTCCTTCGAGCTGATGCGCGATGACGTCCTCGGCCTGCTCGACACCCTGGGCCGGGACCAGGTCACCCTGGTCGGACACTCGATGGGCGCCGTCGTGGCGTACCTGCTCGCCGGGGAGCGTCCGGAGCGGGTGGACCGGCTGGTGCTCGAGGAGCCTCCGCCGCCCGTCCCCGCCGACCCGGCACGGATCCTGACGGAGGAGGAACGCGAAGAGCCCGCGTCCTTCGACTGGAAGATGGCCGCGGCGATCTACCGGCAGCGCAACGCCCCTGACCCCGCCTACTGGAACCGGCTCGCCGCGATCACCGCCCCCACGCTGATCGTCGCCGGTGGCTCCGGCAGCCACCTCCCGCAGAACGAGATGACGAGGATGGCACGCACGATCCCCGACTGCCGGCTCATCACCATCGAGGCCGGCCACCTCGTGCACGAGAAGGAGCCCGAGGAGTTCACCGCGCGGGTCGAGGCCTTTCTCAGCTGATCCGGTCAGGACACCGCGAGCAGGTCCGGACCGCTGCCGCGGGTCAGGTCCCGCGCGCGCCGCGCGTCCGGTGAGTAGCGCCACGCCTCCGGGACGACCCGCGTGCCCCGGTACAGCGCCTTCAGCCAGCCCGTCGCCCAGGCGTCCTCCAGCGGCGTCGCCGGCAGGCCGTACATGCGTCGGGCCCAGCGCGGCAGCGTCGCGACGACGAGGGTGGCCACGCCCGGGGCGGCCAGCTTGAGCGGCAGCCACTGGCGGGGCACGGTCGGGTTGAAGAGGCGCCGGAGCCCTTCCTTGGCGTCGCGGCAGGCATAGATCTGCCCCCGCATCTCCGCGTAGTAGGCCCTCATCTCGGCGACCGACGCGGGGATCCGCGCCGGATCCAGGCCGACGACCGCACCGGCCCGGCGCTGCTCGTCCACGAACGCGTCGGCGTCGGCGGCGGTCAGCGGGACGCCGGCGCGGAGCGCGACGCCGAGGTAGGAGTCCACCTCGCCCATGTGCACCCACAGGAGGTTCTCGGGCGCGTCGACCGGGAACACCTCGCCCGTGTCGAGGTTGAGCCCGCTCAGCCGCGAGTGCAGGTTGCGCACCCGGCGGCCGACCCGCTCCACCTCGTCGTGGGTGCCGTAGGTGCGGACGCGGACGAACTCGATGGTGCGGCCGAGTCGTGCCCAGGCCGCCCGCGGGTCCATCAGCTCGGAGTTCTGCGCGGTGCCCCACATGGACGGCGGGTGCAGTGCCTGCAGGATGAGGGCGCGGAAGCCGGCGATCATCTGCACGGGCTCGGCCATCACGCGCCACGTCACGGAGCCGGGACCGAACAGGCCGTAGTCCTCGCTCACCGTTCACCGTCCTCGGGGGCACACAGTCCTACGAAGGACCGCGGATAAGTGATGACTTATTACCCCGGAAACGCAACGATCACACCCTGACCGGTCCGCGCGGGGTCACTCCGCGGTCTGCTCGCTCACCCAGGCCAGGTATTCGGCACTGCCCGCCACCACCGGCGTCCCGATGATCTCGGGGGTGTCGTACGAGTGCTGCTCGGTGATCAGCGTGGCGAGCTCCTCGAAGCAGTCGGTGGTGGTCTTGAACAACACCATCCACTCTTCGGCGGACTCGATCTCCCCTTCCCACCAGTAGGTGCTGGCGATCGGGCCGACCAGCTGAGCGCAGGCCGCGAGGCGCCCGGTGACCGCCGACTTCGCGAGCTCGGCGGCCTCCTTGCGCGAATCGGTGGTCGTCGTCACCTGGACGTACGCCTCGGCCATCAGCGACTCCTTCCCCGCCCGATCGTAGCTCCGCTACCAGCTCTGATCCCGTAATGATCGCACCATCGTTTTCGTTACGATCACGTCACCGTGGTCAGCGGGCAGGCACGGCGACCAGCGCGCTGCCGCCATGGCGACGGGTCTTCTCCGCGACGGCCTCGACCTTGCCGCCGCCCAGGAACTCCAGGCCGGTGGCCGAGCCGATCACCCCCGCGGGCGGGCCGGGAAAGAGGATCAGGTCCTGTCCCTTGGCCTTCAGCGCGGCGCCGTACTTGTCGATGAACGCCTGCTCGGCAGCGGTCTGGGCGGTGTTGCGCTGGGTGGCGCGCGGCGCCTCGACCGCCGCGGGCAGGGTCATGCCGAGGTCGATGCGGTTCATCAGGATCTGCAGCACCGTCGTGATGATCGTCGAGCCACCCGGTGAGCCGACCGCGAGCAGCGGACGGCCGTTCTTCAGCACGATCGTCGGCGACATGCTGCTGCGGGGCCGCTTGCCCGCGGCGGGCAGGTTCGGGTCGGGATAGCCGGCCGGGGTGGAGGAGACGAAGTTGAAGTCGGTCATCTCATTGTTCAGCAGGAACCCGCGGTGCGGCACGGTGATCCCGCTGCCGCCGAACTGCTCGATCGTCAGCGTGTAGGAGACGACGTTGCCCCACTTGTCCGTGACGACGAGGTGGGTGGTCTGCGGGCCCTCGTAGGGCAGCTGCTGGCCGGTGCCCGACGGAGCCGCGCACCCGGCGCCGTTCAGGTCACCGGGTGCCACCGGCGCGGTGAGCGCCTGGTCCGGCTTGATCATGCAGGCGCGCGAGCGGGCGAACCGGTCCGACAGCAGCGTCTTCAGCGGGACGTTCGCATACGCCGGATCCCCGACGTACGCGCCGCGGTCGGCGTAGGCGAGCTTTGAGGCTTCGAGGTAGACCTGCGACGCCTCGACGGGGTCCTTGAGCTTGAACTGCTTCATGATGTTCAGCGCCTCGCCCACGGTTGAGCCGCCGGAGGACGACGGCGCCATGCCGTAGACGTCGAGCCCCCGGTAGTCGACGTGCGTGGGGTCGCGCGGGACGACCTTGTAGCGCAGGAGGTCGGCGGACTGCACGACGCCGGGCCGTACGTTGCGCGTCGCGTTCGGGTCCACCGGCGGATGCTGGACGGTGGTCGCGATCTCCTTGCCGAGTTCGCCGCCGTAGAACCAGCCGAGCCCCTTCTTGGCGATCTGCTGGTAGGTGTCGGCGAGTTCGGGGTTGCGGAACGTCGAGCCGACGGCCGGCGGCTGTCCGCCGGGCAGGAAGAGCTGCCGCGTCGGCACGATGTCCTTGAACCGGTCGGCGTTGACCTGGGTCTGGTCATAGAACTCCTGGTCGACCGTGAAGCCCTGCTTCGCCACCGTGATCGCGGGCTGCAGCAGCGTGCTCAGCCGGCGGGAGCCGAAGCGGCGCAGGGCCGAGTCCCACGTGGCCAGCGTGCCGGGGACACCCACCGAAAGACCGCTGGTGACGGCGTCGGCGAAGGCGAGCGGTTTGCCGGTCGCGGGGTCGACGAAGAAGTCCTTGGTCATCTTCGCCGGGCCGGTCTCACGGCCGTCGAAGGTGGAGACCTTGTGGCTGCGCGCGTCGTAGTAGGTGAAGTAGCCGCCCCCGCCGATCGCCGAGACGTACGGCTCGGTGACGCCGAGCGTGGCGGCGGTGGCCACGGCCGCGTCGACGGCGTTGCCGCCGTGGCGGAGCACCTCGATCCCGCTCCTGCTCGCGTCCAGGTCGACGCTGGAGACCGCTCCCCCGTATCCGACCGCCACCGCTTGCTTCTGGTCGGCCGGCGCGTGAGCGGCCGGCTGCCGCGCCTGAGCGGGCACGACCAGCGTTGCCAGCGCGGCGGCGGTGATCCCGATGACCGCGGTGCTCCGGCGCATTGCATCTCCTGACTCCGGGGAACGCGTCCCTCAACTGTGCCACCACATGCCGCAAAAGATCTACAAGGTCACCAGGCCACCCCCGGCCTTCCCCACCAAACGGAATAAATCCGCAGGTCCTTGCCACTAAAGGTAAATTCGGAAATTCTGTATACCCACGAGCGTCCCGGAGGTCATTCGGGGCACGAGACGCCGAAGACATGGAGTAACACCGGCTTTGGGCACCGAAGCGCCGTTCCGCAACAACCTCCTGCGCCGCCTGCCGGTCGAGGAGACGATCGGTCCGCGTCAGGGCGGCCGCCACCGCCTGTCGCTGGTGTACGGAACCCGCGACCTCGTCGTGCTCGGCCTCGGCGTCATGATCGGCTCCGGCATCTTCAGCATCGCCGGCCAGGAGGCGGCCACGACGGCGGGTCCGGCGGTGATCCTGTCGTTCGTCATCGCGGGTATCGCCTGCCTGCTGTCCGCCCTGTCCTACGCCGAGCTGGCCTCGACGATGCCGGTGGCGGGCAGCGCGTACTCCTTCACCTACGTGGCCTTCGGCGAGATCTGGGCCTGGGTGATCGGCTGGGCGCTCATTCTCGAGCTGCAACTCGCCGCCGCCGTCGTGAGCCGGGCGTGGTCCCTGTACGCGACGCAGCTCGTCAACGATGTCGGCACCCTCGCCGGGATCGCCTCCATCCGGGTGCCCGCGGCGCTGTCCGGCGTGGCCGGCAGGCCGACCGGCCTGGACCTGTTCGCGCTCGCGCTCCTGGTGCTGCTCGCGGTGCTGGTGGCCATCGGCGCGCGGCTCAGCCTCTACACGCTGTGGTTCATGGTGCTCACGAAGGTCATCGTCATCGGCTTCGTGATCGGCGGCGGCCTGCTGTACTTCCACTCCGCCAACCTGCACCCGTTCGTGCCCCCGCCGCGGCCCGCCGCCGCGGGCGACGGCAGGACGGTGCTGGACGCGCTGATGGGCGGCAGCCCGCACGCGTTCGGCCTCGTGGGCATCTTCACCGCCACGTCGGCGATCGCCTTCGCCTACATCGGCTTCGATCTGATCGCCACCGCCGCCGAGGAGACGAGGGACGCCCCGCGGCGCGTGCCGAGAGGAATGCTCATCAGCCTGCTCATCGCGATCGCCCTCTACATCGGCGTGGCCGTCGTGATGGTCGGCATGGTGCCCTACCGGACGCTGAACCCCGACACCCCGCTGACGTCGGCGTTCCACGCGGTCGGCTCCAGTGCCATGGGCGTGGTCATCGACGTGGGCGCGGTGATCGGGCTGGCCACGGTGGTGATGGTGGTGATGATCGCCCAGACGCGGGTGCTGTTCGCGATGGCACGCGACGGCCTGATGCCCGCAGGGCTGGCCGTGATCAGCCCCCGGTACAAGGTGCCGACCCGCGCCGCGGTGCTGGTCGGCGGCACGGCGATCGCGCTTTCACAGGTCGACGTGTGGACGTTCGGCAAGGTCAGCGTCCTCGCGCTGCAGCAGATGATCGTGATCGGCACGCTGTTCGCGTTCCTGTTCGTCTCGGCGGGGGTGATGGCGCTGCGCCGGAGCCGTCCGGACCTTCCCCGCGGCTTCCGGGTCCCCGGCGCACCCCTGACGCCCCTCCTGGCGATCGGCGCGACCGGCTGGCTCCTGCTCAACCTGCATCTGCGGACCTGGGTGTACTTCGGCGTCTGGATGACCGCCGGGCTCCTCATCTACCTCGTGCACGGGCGGCGGCACAGCCGGCTACGGGGGGCGCTCGGCGGACGGCCCGTGCACCCGCAGGGCCGTCACCGCCGCTGATCCTCCGTGAGGCCCTCGACATCCGCCGCGCCGTGTCGTACGTTCTTCTCAGTAGGAGATTATCTCAAATGGAGAAGGACCTATGGACTGGCGCGAAGAGGAGTTCCTGGCGGCCTACGATCCACGGGCCTACGATCCCGTCGCGGTCGCCATCGACGTCGTCGCGCTGACCATTCGCGACGGTGTGCTGCACGTCCTGCTCGTCCAGCGCGGAGCCCCGCCCCAAGAGGGCATGTGGGCGCTGCCCGGCGGCTTCGTGAAGAACAACCGCGACGAACGCGGCGGCGTGCACGCCGAGGACCTCGGCACCGCCGCCGCACGTGAGCTCGCCGAGGAGACCGGCGTGCGCGCGGACGCCCTCGACCGGGTCCACCTGGAGCAGCTCGCGGCCTACGGCGCGCCCGGCCGGGATCCGCGGATGCGCGTCGTCTCGATCGCCTATCTGGCGTTCGCCCCGGAGATGCCCGAGCCCCAGGCGGGCAGCGACGCGGCCGACGCGGCGTGGACCCCCGTCGCCACCCTCGGCCTGACGGGGCACGGCTCACAGCGGCCCGGCACGACCCGGCGGCTGGCCTTCGACCACGCCGCCATCCTCACCGACGGGCTCGAACGCGCCCGCTCGAAGCTGGAGTACACCGCCCTGGCGACCACGTTCTGCGCCCCCGAGTTCACCATCCCGGAGCTGCGCGCCGTCTACGAGACCGTCTGGGGCGAGGAGCTGCACGCCGGGAACTTCCACCGCAAGGTCCTGTCGGTGCCCGGGTTCGTGGAGAGCACGGGGGCGACCTCCGAACGCGGCGGACGGCGTGGCGGCCCGCGGGCCCGGCTCTACCGCGCCGGCGACGCGCGCCTGCTCCACCCGGCGCTGCTGCGGCCATCGCGTGAGGAGGAGATCCGATGACGCGCGCCGAGGCCGTCCGCCTCATCGAGACCGCGCGGACCCCGGCCGATCTGTTCGGCTCCGCCGGCACCCGGGCGTACCGGCGGCTGGCCCGGCTCGTCCACCCCGACGCCGGCGGCCCGCGGGAGGCGTTCGACCGGCTGACCGCGCTGTGGCACGAGCACGGCCCGGTGACGATCAGGACGCGCCGCGGCACGTACGCGCTGGCCCCGGCGCCGATCCGCGGCGACCTGGCCAACCTGTACGACGCGGGCGAGGCGATGGTCAAGATCCCGCGTGACCCGGCAGCGAACGACCTGCTCGAACGCGAGGCGATCGCCCTGCGGCAGCTGCCCCAGGACGGCGACCGGCGGTTCCTGCCGTACGTCCCGCGCCTGCTGGAGAGCTTCCGGCACCGCGACGAGGCGACGGGCACCGAGCGCCGCGCGAACGCGCTCGCCCGTCTCGGCGGATTCCGCTCCCTCATGGAGGTCCGCGCCGCGTACCCCGGCGGTGTCGACCCCCGCGACGTCGCGTGGATGTGGCGGCGGCTGCTGGTCGCGCTGGGCTTCGCGCACCGGGCGGGCGTCCTGCACGGCGCGGTGCTGCCCGAACACGTGCTGATCCATCCGGGCGAGCACGGGCTCGTGCTCGTCGACTGGTGCTACTCGGTGCCCGGCTGCCATCCGGACCGCGGCGACCGCGTGCCGGCGATGGTGCCCCGCCGCGCGGACTGGTATCCACCCGAGGTCGCCGCCCGCGAGCCGGCCGGCACGGGCACCGACATCTACCTGGCCACCCGGTGCATGACCTACCTCATGGGCGACCGGGCGCCCGGGCCGCTGCGGGCGTTCGCCCGTGGCTGCCTGCTCAGGGCACCGAATCGCCGCCCCCAGGACGCCTGGCGGCTGCTCGCCGAACTCGACGACCTCCTCGAACGGCTGTACGGCCCGCGCCGCTTCCGGCCGTTCCACCTGCCCGAGTAATCCCCGTACCCGAAAGGACACGACCCATGGGAAGCGGAACCTGGTCCACCAACGTCTACGACGCCGCGGCGAGCTACCGAGCGGCGACCGGCGCCAGCGCGTTCGCCTACAGCGACGGCGGGGCCACCGCCGTGCACGAGGACCTCGACCCGTTCGGCGTGACCGTACGGGAGAGCCGGGACAGCGACGAGCACCCCGAGTCGCTCGCCCTCGCCGTGATCTTCGACGTCACCGGATCGATGGGAAGCGTGCCGCGCACGCTCCAGTCGAAGCTGCCCGACCTGCTCGGCCTGCTGATGCGCAAGGGCTACGTCGAGCATCCGCAGATCCTGTTCGGCGCGGTGGGCGACGCCACCTGCGACCGCGCGCCCCTGCAGATCGGGCAGTTCGAGTCCGACAACCGGATGGACGACGACCTGGGCACGATCCTGCTCGAGGGCGGTGGCGGCGGCCAGATGAGGGAGTCCTACGAGCTGGCCATGTACTTCATGGCGCGGCACACGGCCATGGACTGCCTGGACAAACGCGGGCGGCGCGGCTACCTGTTCCTCATCGGTGACGAGCTGGCTTATGCGAAGGTGAAGGCGCCGGAGGTCGCGAAGGTCATCGGCGACACGGAGTCCGAGGACATCCCGCTGGTCTCGATCCTCGCCGAGCTGAAGCGCAGGTACGACGTCTACTTCATCATCCCCGAAGGCGCGTACCACTCCGGCGACGACCGGCTGACCGACTTCTGGCGTGCCCATCTCGGCCAGAACGTCATCCGCCTGGACGACCTGGACGCGGTCTGCGAGACGATCGCGCTGACCGTCGGTCTGGCCGAGGACGCCGTCGACCTCGAAGCGGGCCTGGACCACCTGCGGGAGTTCGGCTCGGACGCGGGCGGCTCCGTCTCGCGCGCGCTCGCACCGCTGAACGCCCGCCGCGGCGCCGTCGCGGTCTCGCCCGCACCGACCGGCCTCGATCCGGCGGACACCGAGGTCACGCGGCTGTGACGGACCACGTGATCGTCGTCGATCTCGGGTACGGGGACGCGGGCAAGGGCACGGTCGTCGACTGGCTCTGTGCCCGCGGCCCGTACGCCGCGGTGGTGCGGTTCAACGGCGGGGCGCAGGCGGCGCACAACGTCGTCACGACGGACGGACGGCACCACACGTTCGCCCAATTCGGCTCGGGCACGTTCACGCCCGGTGTGGTGACGCACCTCTCGCGGTTCATGTTGGTCGATCCGCTCGCGCTGGCCGCCGAGGCCGGTCATCTGGCCTCCGTCGGCGTCGGCGACGCGCTGGACCGGCTGACGGTCGACCGTTACGCGCTGCTGACCACGCCGTACCACCGCGCGGCGAACCGGGCGCGCGCCACCGCGGTCCGGCACGGCTCCTGCGGCATGGGCATCGGGGAGACCGCGGTGTACGCCCTCGCCTGCGACGACGCTCCCCGGGTGGGTGACTGCCGCTCCCCCGCACGGCTCCGTCGCAGGTTGCGGCTGCTGCGCGACCGTCTCTTCGACGAGCTGGGGCCGCTCGACGTGCCGGGCGTCGAGGAGTGCGCCGACGCGTTCGGCGCGTTCGCCGGACGCGTGCGGATCACCGGCGACGGCTTCCTGCCGGCGCTGCTGCGCCGCGGCCCGGCGGTGTTCGAGGGCGCGCAGGGGGTGCTGCTGGACGAGCGGTTCGGCTTCCATCCGCACACGACGTGGTCGACGACGACGTTCGCGAACGCCCGGTCCCTGCTGGACGACGCGGCCGCGGACGCCCGGCGCCTGGGCGTGCTGCGGGCGTACCTGACACGGCACGGGCCTGGTCCCTTCGTGACCGAGGATCCGCTGCTCGACCGCCCGGAACCCCACAATCGGCGCGGCCGGTGGCAGGGGGCGTTCCGCACCGGGCACCTCGACGCGGTCGCGTTGCGCTACGCCCTGCGGGTCTGCGGCGGCGCGGACGCCCTCGCCGTCACCCACCTCGACGCGCCGGCTCCGCTCATCTGCGAGGCCTACGACATCGGCGGCGCGACCACACCCGCCATCGCGCCCGCCGCGGATCTGGCGGGACAGGCGCTCCTCACCGACCGGCTCCTGGCGGCCCGCCCTCGCTACTCCCAGGTCGGCGCGGACCCGGTCGCGACGATCGAGGCGGCCCTCGGTGTCCGCGTCACGCTCCGCTCGTACGGCCCCGCGGCCGCGGACAAGGTGGCCGCCGGAACGTTCGGATTTTCGTTGGACGCCTCCACGGTCGCCTGACCACCGCGTACCGGGGCGGACCCGCGGAACGCCCTGTGGCACGGGCCTCCGCACCCTCACGGGTCCGGGATCATTGACGGCATGACGATGACGCCGGTCGCCACCGCCCCCACGCGCCGCGACCGACAGGCGCGTGTCGCGGTGGCCGTCACATTCGGCATCCACGGCGTCGCGTCGGGCAGCTGGGCCGGCCGTATCCCCTGGGTCAAAGAGGCGCGGCACCTGTCGCCCGGCGGCCTGGGCCTGGCCCTCATGGGAGCGGCGATCGGCGGACTGCTGGCGGCGCCGCTGGCGGCATGGCTCATCTCGCGGTTCGGCAGCCGCGCCGTCACCAGAGCCATGGGACTCGCGATGGCGGCGAGCCTGCCGCTCGTGCCGTTCGCGTCCGGCCTGCCGGTGATCTTCGGCGCGCTGGTGCTGTTCGGCGCGTCCGGCGGCGTGCTCGACGTGGCGATGAACGCGAACGGCGTGGTGGTCCAGGAGCGCTACGGACGCTCGATCATGTCCGGGCTGCACGGCATGTGGAGCATCGGCGGCCTTACCGGCTCCGCGCTCGCGGGCCTCGCCGCCGGGGCCGACATGGGCGCACCCTCCCATCTGCTGATCGTCGGCTGCGCGGTCTTCGTGATCAGCGCGGTGAGCGGGTTCTGGCTCACGCCGGCGCCCCGGTCCGCGGCCGGCAAGGTCTTCGCCCGGCCCGACCGAGTTCTGCTCCTGCTCGGCGCGGTGATCTTCTTCGGGCTCTTCGCCGAGGCGGCCGCCGCCGACTGGAGCGGGGTCTACCTCCGCACCGCCGCGCACGCCCAACAGGACGTCGCCGCCTGGGGATACGCCGCGTTCTCCCTGGCGATGGCCGCCGCCCGGCTGACCGCCGACCGCTTCGTCGAACGCGTCGGCTCGGTCCGTCTCGTCCGCGCGGCGGCGCTCACCGGGGCCGCCGGACTGGCCATCGGCCTGCTGTTCCCGGCGACCCCGGTCGTGATCATCGCGTTCGCGATACTCGGGCTCGGGATGGCGACGGTGGTGCCCCTGACGTTCAGCGCCGCGGGCAGCATGCCGGGCCACGATCCCGGCACGTCGGTGGCCGCCGTCGCCACGGTCGGATACGGCGGCTGGATGCTGGCGCCGCCGGTGATCGGCTTCGTCGCGCAGGGCACGTCCCTGACGGTCGCGCTGGCCGTCGTGGCCGTGATCACCGCGCTCATCGCGGTGCCCGCCGGTGCCCTGCGACCGGCCCGCGCCTGACGGCGGAGTACGCGCAGTCCGGCCCGCGTGATCTTCTTCGTGGGGTCAGGAACGCCATCGGCGGGTATCTGCCAGGGAGAACATCTCTGGTCGCCGGCAGCGGATTCGAGAGCGCGCCGGACCGTCGACGCCGCATCACGACGCGCCGGCGGGGTGCGATACGGCCAGGCACCCGACAAATCCAAGGAGTGGGCAGATATGACTGTCACGACCGCGCAGCCGACCCTCTATGACCCCGAGACTCTGGTCCCGGCCGACCTGTTCACCAAGCTCGCCGCGCGCGTCGAGCGCGACGCGAAGGTCGAACCGGAGCGCGCCGAGCGCATCATGCGGCAGGCACTGGCATTCCTTCTCGCCTGCGCCCGCAACCCGGAGACTCCGCTGTCACCGTCGAGGGCGGTCGACCACGGCTGGCACGCCTTCATCCTGCACACGCGGGAGTACGCCGACTTCTGTGGCCGCGTCGCCGGTCACTTCATCCACCACGCGCCCGAGGACCCGGCAGGCGAACGCGCCGAGGCCGTCGCGCGCAACGAGAGGACCGTCGAGGTCATGCGGCGCTCCGGCCTGCCGGTGGACGAGGAACTCTGGGACGTGGGCCTGGCCTCGTGCTCGGCCAACTGCGAAAAATGCTGCTCCGGCGGCGGCCACTGAGTGAGAGCCGACTCAGGTCCTCGTATCGAGGAAAGGGGTGAGGAGGCCGGGCAGTGCCTCGTTCGCGACGCGGAGCGCCTCATCGAGCGGGACGTCCTGCACGTCGATCCGCTGGCGGCCCGCCGCGGTCGTCGCGACGAGCGTCGCCAGGCCTGCCCGGCGCTGGAAGAACGATCGGTGGACGTTCCAGCCGATGATCCCGTCGTAGGACAGCGCGCTGCGGCGGCGTACGAGCGAGCCTCGGCGGCTGACCAGGGTCCGCTCGCTCAGCGTGTGCCCAAGGGAACGCGCGCGGTCCCACGCGAGCAGCGCGGCGATCGGCAGGAGCACCAGCGACAGCCGCCAGGTCCAGGACGGCAGCCAGCCGAGTGCCGACAGGGCGAGGCAGACGGCGACGATGAGGGCGGCGACGCCGACGGCACGGGTGTAGCGGCGCCGGATCGCCCGGCCTCCGTGCCCGGCCAGCGCGTCGGTCAACGGCGCCGTACGACCCAGGACCAGACCGGCGACCCGCTGGGCCTCGGCTAGCGGCCCCGGTGGCAGCAGCAGTGAGCCGCCGCGTTCGGCGCCACGGCCGACGCGCAGCCCGGTGGTGATGGCGAGACAGCGGGCGCCGCGTACGGCACGCAGCAACAGCGGCTCACTGATCTCCACGCCGTGCAGCCGGCGCTCCTCGATCGTGATGGACCGCGTCGTGATCAGACCGCGTGTGACGTGCAGCGTGCCCGAGCTGCCCCGCGTCAGCCGGAACTGGAAGAACGCCAGGATGTAACCGAGCGTGGAGGCGATCGCGACCGCGACCATCAGCGCCACCACGAACACCGCGATCTGGACGGGCACCGCGGCGTGCTCCCAGCGGTCCAGCAGAGTGCTCACCGGCCCGAGCTGACCCGGGTCGATGTGGGCCTCGCTCACGGCTCGTCCGGTGAAGCCGGCGATCACACCGACGGTGACCAGGCCCGTCAGCGTGAACGGGCCGTACCGGATCCACTCGGGCGGCACACTCGCCAGCAGCGTCTCCCGGGGAGCCGTCTCCGTTCTCGCCTCGGACGGCTCGGACCGCGCGGGCGTCCGGCGCAGCAGCTCCGCCCGCAGCCGGGTGGCCTCGTCGGCGTGCAGGGCGTCGAGCTTGACCGCGTCGTCCTTGCGGTCGGTACGCCCCGTTCCGACCTCGACCTTGGCCAGCCCGAGCGAGCGGTGCAGCGCGTTGGCGGTGACGTCGACGGTACGGATGCGGTCACGCGGGATGGTCAGCACCTGACGCCGCAGCAGGCCCTTGCGGACCTGGACCTGCTCGGCCGAGACACGGTAGGTCGTGGTGAACCAGCGCAGCATGCCCGCCACCACCACGAAGGCCGCGCCGGCGAGGCTCCACCACGAGCCGTGGCCGCCCGCGGTGCCGGCGAACACCAGGCCGATCAGCACCGGCCAGGCGCGCAGCAGCTCCTGGATCGGATGGATCACGAGCATCCGGGTGGACAGCCGCCGCCATCCGTCCGTCTCGTGCACCGTCGTCATGTGGCGTCGCCCCGGCCGGCCTGGGTGCCCTCGGTGAGCTCGTCGACGAGCCGCTCCGCCGTCGCGCGGTCGAGGCCGTGGATCTTCAGCGGGCCGGCGGCCGACGCCGTGGTCACCGTGACGTTCGCCAGGCCGAACAGCTGCTCGAACGGCCCGCGCTCGCTGTCGACGGTCTGGATACGGGAGACCGGCGCGATGCGCCGTTCCTGGTCGAACCAGCCCGACTGCGTGTAGACCGCATGCGGCGTCGACTCCCATCGGTGCACGCGGAACCGCCATTGCGGCATGACGGTCACATGCGCGGCGGCGAGGATCAGGGTGATGACCAGGGCGGCGACGAGCAGGCCCCGGTGCGCGTCGTCCTCGACCATCCAGACGATCTCCACGGCGAGCGGCACCAGCCATCCGGCGAGGGCGCGCACCGCCCAATAGATGCGCGCCCGGGGGCTGACGAGATGCCGCGGTGGCCGGAGGCTCACCTCCGATGACTCCATGGGTCGATCCTGACAGAGGATCACGCTCCTGCGAACAGCGGCATGTCCCGGATCCAACGATGACGAATGTCATGAGAAAGCCGTAGCGGGCAATGTGGGCACCCGCGTCATCTCCCCCAACGCGCCGAGGACGGCCACCGCTTCTCTTCGGGGCGTGCGACGTTGCATGATGGCGACTACCTGCGGAAACATCGCCGCGGTGATGCCCATCGGAATCCCTCGCCCGGCGACTTTGAACCCGGCGAGGCGAATGGCGGGAGTCGAGAGATGCGCGATGAGGCGGGTGCCGGCGAACCGGTTGGCAAGCACGTCCTTGGGCGTCAGCTGGGCGTCGCGGCCAAGGCCGTGCGCGGCTACCTCGAACAGCGCCTGGCCGCCGCCGGGTCGAGCTTCGCGGTGTGGACGGCGCTGTTCGCGTTGACGGCCAAGGGACCGCTGATCCAGCGCGAGCTGGCCGAGTTGCTGAACGTCGAGGGTCCGACGCTGACCCGCCACCTCGCCCGCATGGAGTCCGAAGGGCTGATCGAGCGGCACCGTACGACCGCGGACCGGCGCGCCGCCATCGTGCGGCTGACGGAGGCCGGCGAGGCCATGTACGCCCGCCTGTGCGGCATCGTCAGCGCGGGCGGCGACACCGTCCTCAAGGGCTTCTCCCCTCGCGAGATCGAGGAGTTCACCGGGTACCTCACCCGCCTGATCGAGAACGTCGGGGCCGCCGGCCCGTCACGGCGTCACGCACCGGGTCCCCGGTAAGTACGGGCCCCGAAGGTTCATTTCGTTCCGTCTCGACCGGTTCTCGCGGTTCCTCCCCCACCGTGCGACCGAGGATGAAACCATGTGGTTCGGTCGATGACCGCGCGCCGAAATGGTCCTCCGGCAGGACTGTTCACCAATGGTCATCAATGGCAGACTCTGCCCGCGTTGTGGTGATCGGAGGTTGATTCTGTGGCGGTCCCGACCAATTCGGCGAACCGTCCCACCGTCCGCCGCCGGATCATGGCGGCACAGCTACGCCGGTTGCGCGAGACCTCCGGCGTCACGCGGCGTGAGGCGGCCGCGTCGATCGGCCTCGGCGAGTCCAAGCTGAGCCGGATCGAGACCGGCCGGGTCGGCCTGGACGAGGACGACCTCAAGCAGCTCCTGAAGCTGTACGGCATCCACGAACCCGACGAGCGCGACGCGCTGCTGGCCCTCGCCCGTGAGGCCAACCGGCCCGGATGGCTCCAGGACTACAGCGGCGCTATGCCCGCCTGGTTCCGCCCGTACGTCGACCTGGAAGAGGCCGCACAGGTCATCCGCACCTACGAGGTGCAGTTCGTCCCCGGGTTGCTGCAAACGGAGGACTACGCCCGCGCCGTCATCACCCAGGGCCGGTCGGACCTGCCGGAGGAAGAGGTCGCTGCGCGGGTCGAGTTGCGGCTGCGCCGGCAGCGGATCCTGACGGCGTCGCACCCGACGCGCCTGTGGGCGGTCATCGACGAGGCGGCCCTGTGGCGTCCCATCGGCGGCTCGGACGTGTCACGCGCGCAGTTGCGCGCCCTCCTGGACGCGGCGCGGCTCCAGCACATCACGGTGCAGGTCATGCCGTTCCACGTCGGCGGGCACGCCGGTGAGGCCGGGGCCTTCACGGTCCTGCGCTTCCCCGACCCCGAGCTGCACGACATCGCCTACGTCGAACAGCTCACCGGTGCGATGTACCTGGAGCGGGACGACGACATGGACAGCTACGGAGCCGCGATGGAACGGCTGTGCGTGCAGAGCGCGTCGCCCGAGGAGTCCATGGACCTGATCAGCAAGATCACCCGGGAGATCTAGGGCGTGTCTGACAGACACGCCCTAGGGCTCAGGTCTCCTTCAGGAAGCGGCCCAGGGTGTCGCGAATGGCCGTCGCCGGCTCCGCGTCGATGCAGAGCCGCTCCATGACCGCGAGGTAGTGGTCGACCTCGTCGCGCTTGTCGAGGTAGAGGGCGCTGGTCAGCTGTTCGAGGTAGACGACGTCGGGCAGGTCGCGCTCGGCGAACCGCAGGATGCTGAACGGCCCGCCCGCGGCCGCGTGCCCGCCCAGCTCGAACGGGACCACCTGCAGCGTGATGTTCGGCGACTCGGTCAGCTCAAGCAGGTGGCGCAACTGCTTGCGCATCACCTGCGCTCCGCCGAGCGGGCGCCGCAGCACCGCCTCGTCCACGACCGCCCACAGGTGCGGGGGCTCCGCGGAGGTCAGCAGGGACTGACGCCGCATGCGCAGCCCGACCCGGCGCTCGACCTCGTGCCCGGGGGCGTCGGGGTGCCCGAGAAGAGTGACGGCGCGCGCGTAGTCCTCGGTCTGCAGCAGGCCGGGGACGAACTGCACCTCGTACGCGCGGATGCGCGAGGCGGCCTCTTCGAGACCGATGTAGACCTCGAACCAGTTGGGCAGGATGTCGGAGTAGCTGTGCCACCAGCCCGGCTCGTTCGCCTGGTCGGCCAGGGACAGCATCTGCTCGCGCTCGTCCGCGCCGTCGACGCCGTAGAGCGTCAGCAGGTCGGACACGTCGCGACCCCGGAACCGTACGCGGCCCAGCTCCATACGGCTGATCTTGGAATGGGAGGCTCTGATCGCCTCACCGGCCTCTTCGCAGGTGATGTGCCGCTGCTCGCGTAGCCGCCGCAGCTGTGAGCCCAGGACGATCCGGAGCACCGTCGGACCGCCGCGGTGAGGACCGAACATGTTGCTGACGGCCGGTTCGCCGCCAGGCTGGGACCCGATCATGTGCTCCCCTAGGACACTGGAATCGGCCAAGTGTCCCACTCGCAGTGACCAATGCAACCCCCAAGGTAGCGTCGCCGCGTCAGCTCAACGTAGAACGTTGACGGCGGCGGGGGCCGCTCGACCGTCGGCGCGGAGACATCGGCGCCACCGTCCGCCGCGTCGCCGGACCCCCGGGTGCGCGCTTTCGCACTTCAGGCACCTTGCCGGTGCAAGGACCCGCAATCAGGCATCTTTTGCCAGGTCCGCCCATGTATCCGGCATTTCCCGCCGTGGCCTAATCCGGTCAGTGGAACCGCCGGAATGGATGCTTGGCCGCACCGCCCTCGCGGTACGCGCATTCACCGGCGATCAGTGCCATCGCTTTGGCATAAGCACCTGAACTGCGGGTTCGTCTTTTCCAGGACGCGGCGAGCCTCCCGTCGATCACGGAGAGCTGTTGTTCAATTACAGCAGGTGCTCGGCGGGCCTTGAGGGGGTGTTTTCGGACCCAATCACCCGCCCGAGAACAGATCGCAAACAACAGGAGAAAGACATGTTGACTCGTAGCCCGCAAGTCTCCCGGCTGATCAGCGCGCTGCCGCCGGTCTGCGCCATCGCACTGTCCGTCGTCGCCATCGCGCCCGCCGCGCACGCCCGCACCGCTCCTCCCGGCCCCGCGCCGCTGCTCGCCAACGGCGGCTTCGAGGCCCCGGGCATCCCGGCCAACTCCTTCATCCGATACGGCACGGGAAGCACGATCGGCCCGTGGCGGGTCAGCGAGGGCAACGTCGACCTCACGGGCGCCAACTTCTGGCAGTCCGCCGACGGCCGTCAGTCCCTCGACCTGGAGGGCAGCGAGTCCGGGACGATCGAACAGCATCTCGCGACCCGCATCGGCGGCTGCTACACCGTGACCTTCGCGCTGGCCGGAAACCCGGACGGCGGCCCCGCGGTCAAGCGCGGCTTCGCCCGCGTGTCCCAGCACACCCTCGGCCACCCGACGGTCCAGAAGAACTTCATCTTCAACACGGCGGGCAAGTCGCGGGCCAACATGGGGTACGTCCCGCAGCGGTTCCGCTTCCGCGCCCTGGCGTCGAGCGGCACGCTCATCTTCGCCAGCACGACCGGCGGCGGCTACGGCCCCGTCATCGACGCGGTGAACGTCACCCAGTCCAACCCGATCGAATGCCGCCTCGTGCGCCCGTGACCGGCCACTGACCGACGGTACGAAAACCCCTGTTCACACGCATGTGAGCAGGGGTTTTCCCATGCCCGGTCCATGCGGGCGACTCGGCGGGTGCACCGTGACGCCCGTGCCGGGGAGGATGTTCGGCGGCGTCACCGCGCAGAAAAGGTGGTCACCGCCAACGAGCATGCGCCACGGTCGCGGACATGCTCACGCGGGGAAGGAGCTCCCCGGAGACACCTGCGCCAGAGCCGGCCGTACGAGCCGGCGAAGAGCGGTGACCGCGGGGCCTGGCCTGGCCGGTGTGTCCGAGTTGCGTCGGGCATCACCCGGCAGGCAAGGTAGTGGAGCTTGGTACCGATACCTCGGGGCGGTAGCTCAGCCGGTTAGAGCAGAGGACTCATAATCCTTGGGTCGTGGGTTCGAGTCCCACCCGCCCTACTGTCTCGACCATCCGCAAGCGGCGCCCTACCTGGGGTTTTCCGGGTGGGCGCCGCCGTGCCGCCCCCTAACGCGATGGCAGGGCGAGTCCCTTTGCGGCGCGTACGACGTAGGCGTGCTCACCCGGGTCGTCCGCCTCAATACCGGTCACCGTGCGAGCCACCTGGGGCCACGGAGAACCACCCCACGGCCGGCGCGATGATCAGGAACGCCGGGTGCGCGGGGTCGACGTCGTCGTCGCGCTGGGCGCACCTTGTTCTGGTAGTGCACGCGTCCTCGGACCGGGGCGACCGCGACGCCGGTCCGCTTTTCTTCGCCTATTGGTTCGCCGCCAAGGCGGCCGGCCCGGCCGCGCCGCCCCGACCATGCGGTCAAGCTTTATGTCGAGCCTCTCGCGGCCAGCCCCGAGGCACTCATGCACTTCCTTGCCCGACGGGCGCCCTACCGGGCGAACGGCGGGGCATGGCACGCGAAGGACGGCGCCGCTCCGGGCCTCGTCGCGGCACCCTCCCGTCTCCTGACCCCTTGACGGCACCCGGACCTCACTTCCATGATCACTCAGACGGCTCGTCCCGCGACGCTCCGCTATAACTGGCTCCGTAACTTTCACCGATATGTTTCGGATGTAGGTGCCCGCGGCGGCCCGCCAGCCGAACCTCGATCCGTGGCTCACCCATCGCGATCTTCCTTACTGAGCTGCGAAAACACCCCGAATCGCCCCCTTGCGACTCGGCTTCGAATCCCCAGCGAGCGAGCAAATGCACGTGCATTTGGGAGTGCATCAGTTCTTGCATCCACTTGGCCGACGGAGGAAGATAGCCGATCAAGCCACTCGGTCCCGCCCCGAGTCCGTCTGGAGGCCCGCCAGATGCCCGTGTACAGCACGACGTGCAGTTCCGGCACGGACGGCCGTGCTGAGCCCCGCCGTCCGCATACGGCGACGCCCGACAGGTCCCACGTACTGCCGCCACTCACGGTCTTCGAGCCCGGCGCCGAGGCGCCCGGCGGCGCGGTCTGCGCGCTCCGCCCGGCCAGCGTCTCGTCGCGTACCGCCCGGGAGTTCGCCACCAGCACGCTGAACTCCTGGGGCCTGAGCCAGCTCGTCGACGACGCCGTTGTCATCATCTCCGAGCTCGTCACCAACGCCGTGCGCCACGGAGTCCCCCCGTACGCCGCCGCGGCGGGTGACATGCCGATCAAGCTCAGCCTGGTCCGCCAGGGCCGTTTCCTGGTCCTGATCGTTGCCGACCCCAGCGACCAGGGCCCCAAGGTGCGCCCGGCCGACGACGTCTGCGAGAACGGCCGCGGACTGCACGTGATCGAGGCGCTCAGCCGCGTATGGGGATGGACACCTCTCGCCGACACGGGTAAGGCGGTGTGGGCCGCGCTCCTCCTCCACTGACAAGCGGGAATAGCGTCCGGTTTCAGCCAGTCGCGAAACCGTTCTCGTCCGTTACCATGTCGTCGGTCATGAACAGTCAAATTTTTGGCACGACCCGTGACATCCTGGGCACTGTAAATCGTTGCTTACCGTCGTTCGGATCTCGGTAAGCCGCGAAGCACCGCCACCCCAAGGATTCGGTATGGAAGGGCGCGCCAGCGGACCGACCGGTGCATCGCCGCCAGCAGGCAGCCATACGACTCCCCCGCTGGTCGGACGCCGCGACGTCCTCGACCAATTCACCCGGCTTCTCAACTCCATCGGCGAACCCGCCTCTAAACGGGCCGCCGAGTCCACGCGGCTGGTCGGCCTGGCCGGTGAGCCCGGGGCGGGAAAGACCCGGCTTCTGCAGGAGCTGGTGGCGGACGCCGAGAGCCGCGGGATGCTCCCGCTGGCGGGACGGGCGGCCGAGTTCGAGCAGGAGATGCCCTTCGGCGCCGTGGTCGACGCGCTCGACGATCACCTCGACACGATCGCCGAACCCTCCGGTCCGCTCGGAGCGCAGACCGCGTCGCTGCTGGTGGCCGTCTTCCCCGCCCTGGCGGCGAGCGGGTCCGGCGAGACCGGTTCGCAGGAACCCGCCGACACCGGCCTTGGACGCTACGGCATCTACCGCGCCGTGCGCCGGCTGCTGGAGGAGGTCGTCCCCGCGTCGGGGCTCGTGCTGATCCTGGACGACCTGCACTGGGCCGACGAGGCAACGATCGAGCTGCTCGACTACCTGGTCCGCCACCCACCGCGCGGACCCGTGCTCATCGTGGTGGCCTACCGCCCGGCCCAGGCCTCACCTCGGCTGGCCGCCCTCATGCAGGCGGCGCAGCCGATCCCGGTGACCCCTCTCAACGAGGCAGAGGTGGAGGAGTTCCTCGGCCCGGGCGTGAACCGCACGCGACGGGAGGCCCTGTTCGCGGCCAGCGGCGGCAACCCCTTCTACCTCGAAGCGCTGGCCCGCATGGGCAGCGAACCGGTCTCCGGCGCCGGAGGCCCGGGCGAGCTGCCGCCGGCCATCCGCGCGGCACTGCGGATGGAGCTGAGCGGGCTCCCGGCCGACGCCTTGCTGGTCGCGCAGGGCGCCGCCGTCGCCGCGGACGAGTTCGAGCCGGCGCTGGCGGCCGTCGCCGCCGAGCTGCCCGAAGACCGCACCCTCGATGCGATCAGCGAGCTCGTCGCACGCGACGTCGTACGGCCCGCCTCCGCCGGCCGGTTCCGGTTCCGGCATCCACTCGTACGGCCTGCCGCGTACGGCTCCGCGGCCGCGG
>JAOPYG010000133.1 GCA_025964685.1 Actinoallomurus sp.
CAGAGGCTCCTTGATACGCGCAAAGGAAACGCGGTTCGGACCGGTTGCGGTAGTCGAGGCGTTGCGCGAGGCTGCCAAGAGTGGTCCTTCCGAGGGCTCGCGGCGGACTGACGACGCGCACGCCAGATGATCCACGTCCCAAAACCGTGCAAGATGGACTCTCGACGGTCACTCAGGTTGTGGATAATCAGAGGGCAGCGCAAAGGGGCAGTGTAGCCGAAGGCTACACCGCTGGCAAGCAGAGCGCCGCAGTATGCATCACAGTTGCTCCGCAGCATCGCTCGTCAGCGGCCCCACGTCAAGACTAGACATGGACATTTCGCCCGCTCATCAGGCGTGACGAAGACCATAGTTTAGGTGACGCAGGCCTAGCCTCCAAATCTCAGTGTGTGGACATGTCACAGGATGTCCGTGGACTCCCGTACGGCAGGGCTCGGCGCCACCGTCGAACGCTCCGCGGCGACCGCCGCTCGGCAATCCGCCGGCATCATGCGCGCCGCCGAACAGCACGCCCGTGGGACTCGATCGCGGCCGCGTCGTGCGCGCCATGAAGCAGCACGCCCGTAGCGCCCATCCCGACCGAAATCCCCCGACGTCGTGCGTGCCAACCGCCCATCTCGCCGTCAGGCCGCTCGCCCCACCGACCGTCGGTGGAAGCCGATCATTCGCAGCAGCCGTCCATTGCTCATCCGTCAGCCGATCGGCGGACGGTCGTAGTCCGGACATCCATGGGTGAACCCTCGCCGTACGGCGGCGACCGCGATCCTCAAGTGATCACAACGGCCGTTCCCCGACCATCGACGATGGCCACCCGACAGTCTCTAACCACCAAAGACCGCACATTAATCCGCAGCGGCCACTGCCCCATGATCCACAGGCCATCCGCCGGCCGTCGCGGAGCAGTCCGAGGGGGCACAGATGGGCCCTACGGCCGCCCCATCGTCGTGTGATGGGCGCGGCCCGGTTCACGGCCACCTGCGGCGCGGCTCATTTCCCAATCACCCGCGGCGCGAGGCTCGTCTCGCGGCTACCTGCGGACCGTTCCGCGACCACCCCCGGGACGGGGGTGGTCAACGGCGGTCGGCTACGGGCGGCCGGAGGTCTTGGGTGACGGCTTGCTTGAACTCTTACCTGATCCCTGGCCCGATTTGCCGGACGGTGCCGGGGTGGGCGTGTTCGACGTGGACGCCGGCGGCGGCGTGGTCATCCGCGGACCGTCGATCAGCCACTTCTTGCCGACCTTCTGCATCTGGAGCCTCGGCCAGGACGTGTCGACCTGGGGCTCCTTATGTGCGGCGTTCACCGAGATCATCTTCACGAACAGCACCACCTCCACCCGGCTCGGTGTGGCGTCGGTGACTGCGGTGACCTGGATCTGGGTCAGCGCCTGCGTCTGGCTCTTCTGGACCGACGGGCGGAAGATCTGCCAGTAGTCGCTGAAGGACTTGGCCATCGCCGGCGTCATCTCGGACTTGGCCTTGCTCAGGTCGTAGTCGAGCGTGCGGAAGTTGTAGGACAGCAGGTCCTTCGCCTCGGACTGTGCGGCGGCCCGTGCGTCCTCGCGTGCGCGCTCGACGGCGCGGTCGTGGCTGCTCTGGTGCCACAGGTAGAGGCAGCACACCGCCATGACGAGGCACGCGCACGCGAGCAGCGCCAGCAGGGGCGTGGCCGGCGATCGCCGATCCGCCGTGCGCTTCTCCGGCTCGGCCGGCATGTCGGTCTCCTGGCTCTTGCGCCGGTTCGTGACGGTCACTGCAGACCGCCCATGCCGGAGACCTTCCAGTCATTGCCCCGCTTGGTGAGCTGCACCTGCGCGCTCGCCCAGGAGGACACCGGGGTCTTGACCTGGGTGGACTGCGAGGTGCGCTTCACGGTGACCATGACCTCCGCCGACTTCAAGCTGATGTTCACCACTCCGGAGGCGTAGACGACGGCACTGGAGACGAGCTGGTTGCCGACGACGGTCTGCTTCCAGCTCGAGCCGAGCTGCTGGACGGCCTGCGTCTTGAAGGCGCTGTCGAGGTCGGTGTACACGCGCTGCGTGTCCTCGTCGAAGGTCTGGTAGCTGATCTCGTAGAAGTGGGTCACGACCCGGCGGGACACCTCCTGGACCGCGGCGATGTCGGACTTGCGGTTTTCGGCGGCGTACGTCCGGTCGGCCAGGAAGCCCGCCCACACGGTCAGCGCGATGAAGACCAGCCCGAGGGCCACGAACGCCGCTGCCAAGCGGCCGCCGCGGACCCTTCGGTCGAGCATCGCCCCCAGCCGGCCACCGAGGCCGGCTTTCAGCCGACGATCGGGCTCAGCAGAAGCGTCTGCCATGAAGCGTCTCCCGTCAGTTGACTGACCTTGCCCAACCGGTACCGCTTCCCGTCGGGCCCCACGTACTCGCGGGTCCGGGGATCGTAGCCGGTGACGAAAAGGGTCTGAAGCCCGGAAGTGGATGCCTGCCCGGTTCCGCCGCTCTGCTGCGACGACGCCTGCTTCGCGGCGCCACCCGACGATCCCTGGCCGGAGGACCCCGAGGACTGGCCCGCGGACCCGCTCCCGGCCTGGCCAGCGTAGCTGCGCTCGTAGGGGAACCCGGCGCCGGAGGTGGCCCCGGGCGGAAGCGTCGGGTACGGCGCGGCGGGCGGGGCGTTGCGAGAGCCGCGCACCGCCGTCGGGGAGTTCTTGGGCAGCTTGCAGGAGGCCTTCGGGTTGACGCTGGCGGGGCGCGTGTCCTGTGGATAACGCACGCGTGTGCTCTCGTACCCCTTGGTGCACACGGGCGGGGCGTTGACGTTGAGCTCAACCCCGAAGTGGACGGTGCCATCGCCCGGCGCCGCGGTGAACGCGCCGCCCACGATGAGCGGATACGTCACCAGCATCTGCCGGAGCTGGGTGGAGCGGGAGGTCAACACCTGCCCGATCACCGAACCATTGGCCAGGAGTGTCGGCAGCGTCGGCTCGATCCGGTCGAACAGGTCGTTGGCCTCGTCGAGCGTGCCCGGCGTGGTGTTGAGCACCGAGCGCACGTTCTTGTCGTCATTCTTGAGCTCGGCGGTCAGCGACGCCAGGTCGCGCGAGAACTGGCGGAAGGTGGGGCCCTCGTCCACCTGGGTGTCGAGCACCGTGCGCCCGTTGTTGAGCAGCTGGATCGTCTCGGGGAGCGTGGCGTTCAGCGCGTCGAGGATCCGCTTGTTCGAGTCAAGAAGCGCCTGCAGATCAGGACCGGTGCCTGAAAGGCCCTTGTCAAGCTCGTCGATCACCGTGCCGAGGTCCTTGGGATTGACGGTGCGCACCAGCGCGTCGACGTTCTGCAGCAGTTCGTAGGTCTGCACCGGCAGGTGCGTGTGATCGCGCTGGATGACGTCGCCGTTCTTCAGCGACGGCCCGTTGCCCGCCGGGCGCAGATCGACGTACTGCTCGCCCACACCGGACCGGTTGAGCACATAGGCCTGTACGCCGTTGGCGGGAACCTTCTTGCCGCGGTCGATGCGCAGCTCGACGCGCACGCCGTTCTGGGTCAGGTGCAGTGGTCCGACGCGGCCGACCGTCACGCCGCGGTAGGTGACCTCGGCGTTGGAGAAGATGCCGCCGGAGTCGGAGAGATCGACGTAGACCTTGTAGCGCAGGTCGAGCACGCCCTGTCCGAGACCGATGATGTTGACCGCGGTGTAAGCCATGGTCAGCACTGTGATGACCGCGAACACCAGTAGCTGGATCTTGACGCCGCGCTTGATGATCATGCGGTGCCTCCCCTCAGCATCGCGCCGAGGTCCTCACCGGGCGGGCTGCTCGACATACCGAGCGGCGGCAGGATCCCGCCGAGCCCTCCACTGCCTCCACTGCCGTTTCCTCCGGTACCGCCGTTCTGCTGCGACCCACCGGACGAGGTGAGCGGCGGCAGCACGCCGAGGGGGGTGTCCGGGACGCTCGTACGCGGCGGTGGCAGCAGGCCCTGGAGCTTGTCCGCGGCCTTGGAGACACCTTCGAGCGGCGTACCGGCCAGGAAGTTGTGCGCGATGTCGCCGACGTTCAGGTCGAGAGAGATGAAGAGGTTGCCGTAGTCGCCCTTGATCGCCTGGGAGACCGTCTGGGGGAAGGGGAAGGTGAACAGGCCGCCCAGGATCTTGGGGATGACGGTGCTCGCCTTGTTGGTGTTCTCCAGGACGGTCTGCAGCGACTTGAGGTTCGCCACCGTGTCGGCCTGCGACCGGTTGATGATGCGGGTCGCCACCGAGCCGAGCTTGTCCATGTTGACGAGCAGCTTGGTGAGGTCCTTGCGCTGTGAGGCCAGGACCTTCACCGCGGGGCCGGTGCTGTCGATCGTGTCGGCGATCGTCTTGTTGTGCGCGGCGAGCGTCGCGGCCAGCTTGTCGACCTTGTCGATCGTCGCGACGATCTGGCCCTTCTGCCGGTCGAGCGTGCCGACGAACGTGTTCAGCTGGTTCAGCACGTCGCGCAGCTGCACCGTGTGTCCCTGCAGCGCGGCGTTCAGCTCGTGGTTGATCGTGGAGACCTGCTCGAGGCCGCCGCCGGTGACGAGCATCGACATCGCCGACAGCACCTCCTCGACCTCGGTGCTGCGTGAGGTGCGGTCGAGCGGGATCTCGGCGCCCGATGCCAGCCGGCCCTGCGGCGCCTGCCCCTGGGGGGCGGAGAGCGCGACGTACTTCTCACCCAGGAGGCTGGTCTGGGAGATGGCCGCGACGGAATTGGCCGGAAGGTCGATCGTACGGCGGAGCCGACAGGTCACCACGGCCTTCCAGTCCACCAGGTCGATCTTGGTGACCATGCCGACCGGAACGTCGTTGACCCGGCACTGCGACTGCGGCACGAGGTCCAGGACGTTGTCGAAGACCATCTTCACGTTGATCGGGTTCGAGCCGGTGTTCACGCCACCCGGCAGTGGCAGCGAGGACACGCCGGTGAACGTGCAGCCCGACATCACGGTGCCGGCCGCGAGCGTCATCGCGAGAGCCCGTGGTGCGGCGCGGCGCCGGGCGGCAGAACGCCTCGTGGTCATGCCCGCGCCTCCCTTGCCACTCGGCGATCGAGACACTTGGTACCTCTCAGGATCAGGGGAAGATCGGCAGCGTGTCGCCCCCGGGGGCGGTGGCCGCGGGTGTGGGCGTACGGCCGGCAGGATGCGTCGTGGTGGGCGGCGCGACGCGCACCGGCAGGGGGATGAGGTTCTGCAGGTAGCCGTCGAACCAGCGGCCGGTCGCGGTCGCGTCCCCCGACGTGGTGACGAACGGCCCGAGGGTCTGGACCGCCCGGTCGAGATTGTCCTGGTTGCGGATGAGGATGCCGACGACGTTGTGCAACTGGACCAGCGCCGGGTGAAGCGTGGCGTTGTTCTCCTCGATCGTGCCGGTGATCTGCTGGGACAGACTGACCGTGCCGGACAGCAGCGAGCGGATGGTCGCACGCCGGTCGTCGATCTCCTGGAGCAGCAGTGATCCATCCGAGATCAGCGTGGCCAGGTCGCCGCTGCGATCCGCGAGCAGATTCGTGACGTTGCTCGAGTGGGTGAGGAGCCGGGTCAGTGAGTCGTCGCGCGACGACACCGCCCGCGAGATCTTGCGCAGCCCGTCCAGCGCCCCGCGGACGTTCTCCGGGGCGCCCTGCAGCGCCTCCGACAGCGTGTCGAACGCCGTGCTCAGCTGCGGCACGTCGACCTTCTCCAGCCGGCCGCTCAGGTCCTGCAACGCGGGCACCACCTCGTACGAGGGCGTGGTGCGCGACGTCGGGATCTCCGAGTGCGGCGACTGCCGTCCCGCGCCACCGGGCTGGATCTCCAGGTAGTGGGCGCCCAGAAGCGTGGAGATCTTGATCTGGGCCCGCGACCGAGAGCCGAAGTGCGCCTTGCCGTCCACCGTGAAGACGACCTTCACATGGTCGCCCTCCAGGCTCACTCCCTTGACCTTGCCGACCTCCACCCCGGCGATGCGCACGTCCTCCTGGGGCTTGAGCCCACTCGCCTCGGTGAACGCGGCCGTGTACCTGGTCCCGCCCTCCAGGCGCGTCAAGTTGAACGTGAGAGTGACGAGCAAGGTCACCGAGGCCACGCCCACGATGCCCATCCGCAGGGGATCCCGCTCCCGGAACGACCGCTTCATGGTCGTACTCCCTTCGCCCGGCGAAGAATGCGCTCATCCCTTGCACCGGGCGTTCTCATTCACGATCTGCGGGGTGTTGTAGGACACCTTTCCGGGCAGCCCGATCTGGGCGTCCAGGCTGCACAGGTAGAAGTTGAAGAAGGAGCCGTAGGACGCCACCCGGTCGAGCAGCGTGAAGTTGGTCGGCAGCGCCGCGAAGGCCTTGTCGAGATCGTCGCCGTTGGCGGCGAGGACCTTCGACAGCTGGCCGAGCGCGGCGATGTCGCGTTTCAGCGGGGGGCGGGCCTGGGTGAGCAGGCCGTTGGTGGTGCCGATCAGCTGGTTCACGCTGACCAGCGAGTCGCCGATCGCCTTGCGGTCGCCGGACAGTCCCGACACGAGGCTCCGCAGGTTGGTGATCAGGGAGGAGACCTCCTGGTCACGCGAGTCGATCGTGGTGAGCACCTTGTCGAGGTTGTCGATCACCCGGCCGATGACCTGGTCGCGGTCGCCCAGCGTCTGGGTCAGCGACGCCACATGCGCGAGCAGCCCGTTGACCGTGCCGCCCTCGCCCTGGAGCACCTGGATGATCTCGTACGAGAGCTGGTTGACGTCCTGCGGCTTGATCGCACGCAGGAGAGGCCGGAAGCCGTTGAAGAGCGCGGTGAGGTCGAGGGCCGGCTGGGTCTGCTCTTTCGGGATGACGCCGCCCGCCGGCAGCTCGCCGCCCTGGCCGGAGCCCTGGGTCAGCGACACGTAACGCTGGCCCATGAGGTTGCGGTAGCGCAGCTGGGCCTGCGTGGTGCGCGGCAGGCGCTCGGTCTTGATGACCGAGACCGTGACCTGCGCCAGGTTGCCGCGGTAGAGCTTGATCGAGCTGACCTGGCCGACGCGTACGCCCGCGATGCGGACCTCGTCCCCCGGGATCACCCCGGCCGCGTCGGTGAAGATCAGGCGGTACTTCGTCGTGTCGACGAACTGGGTGTTGGAGATCGTGATTGCGAGGACACCTGTGAAGAGCGTCGCGATCACCGCGAAGATGATCAGCTTGACTGCCGCGGAGGTCGTCTTCACTTGACCGTCACCATCATTCCGCTGGCAGCCGGGGCGTACAGCAGCGAGGCGAGGTCCGACACCTGGTCGCCCGAGGTGCCCATCGCCGGGCCCATGAGGCTCTTCAGCATGGTGTCGTCGTCCGCCGAGGAACCCGGCTTGAGCAGGACGCTGGACAGCGAGCGGCCGGCGCCGCCGGTCCACCACTTGTCGTCCTGGGTGCCATCGAGGGTCTGGTACTGCGGGAACGGCACCTTGGGGTTCGGGATGCCGTAGCAGCGGGCATTGCGCTGGTCCTTGTTCTCCGGCAGGTCCAGGCCCGGCTTGTACGCGGGGCGCGCCTTGCTCAGCTCGATCGTGACGTGCACGCCGGGCTGGCCGCCGCCCATCGCCTGGACGAGGCGGGGCTGGAGCTTGGCCATGCCCTGGAAGACACAGGGGATGCTCGGGGAGTACTTGGCCACCAGGGCGAGCGCACGCCGGTTGGCGATCTGGGCGCCCACCAGCCGGGGCTCGTTGTCCTCGGCGAACGGCGTGAGCTTCCCGGTCAGGTTGATGCCCTTGTCGAGCAGGGAGACCAACTGGGGTTCCTTGTCGACGATCGTCCGGTTGGTCACCTGGAGGTTCTGCATGATCGAGATCAGGTCGGGCGCGGCACCGTTGAGGTTGTCGGTGACCGCGTTGAGCTGCCGGATGTCGTGCACGATCGTCGGCAGGTGCGGGTTGAGCTTCTTGAGATAGCTGTCGGCCAGGTCGATCGTCTGCCCGATCTCCTCACCGCGGCCCTGCAGCGCGGTGGCCAGGGCGTTGAGGGTCTCGTTGAGCTTCTCGGGCTTGACCGCGGTCAGCAGCGGCATGACGTCGTTCAGGATCTGGGTGACCTCGACCGCGGTCGTCGACTTGTCCTGGGCGATGACGTCGCCGTTCTGCAGGTGCGGTCCGCGGTTGCCGCTCGGCGGCACCAGGTCGACGAACTTCTCGCCGAACACCGTCTTGGGCAGCATGCGGGCCGAGGAGTTGTCCGGGATCAGCTCCGCCTTGCCCGGATCGAGCGCCAGGTCGATCGCGGCGCCGGTCGGCGTGGAGTGGATGCCCCGCACCTCACCGACGATCAGGCCGCGGACCTTGACGTCGGAATGCGGGACGAGCTGGAGGCCGGCCCGGTCACTGTTGACCGTGACACGGTAGACCGGCCTGAAGGCCTGGTTGTACTGCGCGAGCATCAACAGCACGAGCAGGACGACGACGACCAGGAACGCCAGCCCGTACAGGCGGTAGCGCACGCGCTCCGGCCATGAGCCCACCGAGCCCGTCATGCCCTCGCCCCCGGATCACCCGTCATCATCGCGGCACTCACCTCTTGCTCTCAGCCGGCGATCCGGACCGTCGTCGTCGTCCCCCAGATCGCCATGCCCATGAGCAGGTCCACGATGTTGACGACCACGAGGCTCGTGCGCACCGCGCGCCCGACGGCCACGCCGACGCCGGCCGGGCCTCCGCTGGCGTTGTAGCCGTAGTAGCAGTGGATGAGCATGACAAGGATCGCGAAGACGAGGACCTTGCCGAAGGACCACAGGACGTCATGGGGAGGGAGGAACAGATAGAAGTAGTGGTCATAGGTGCCGCTGGACTGGCCGAACGCCATGGTCACGATGATCCGTGTGGCGAAGAACGAGGCCAGCAGGCCGATGACGTACAGCGGGATGACCGCGAGCATGCCCGCGACCAGCCGTGTCGTCACCAGGAACGGCAGCGACGGCACGCCCATGACCTCGAGCGCGTCGATCTCGTCGCTGATCCGCATCGCGCCGAGCTGGGCGGTGAAGCCGCAGCCGACGGTCGCCGAGAGCGCGAGCGCCGACACCGTCGGCGCCAGCTCACGCGTGTTGAAGTAGGCGGAGACGAACCCGGCGAAGGCCGCGCTGCCGATCTGGTTGAGCGCGTTGTAGCCCTGCAGGCCGACCTCGGTGCCCGTGAAGAACGTCATGAAGGCGACGATCGCCACGCTGCCGCCCATGACGGCCAGCCCACCGGTGCCCAGGCTGACCTCGGCCAGCAGCCGGATGACCTCTTTCTTGTAGCGGACGATGACCCGCCACACCCACGCGAACGCGCGGACGTAGAAGGCCATCTGGTGACCGAAGTCCTCCAGCCGCTCCAGCGGCGCGTCGATGACCCGCTTCGCCGTACGGAGTCCGCCGCGCCCACCCGCGCCGACCGCGCCCATCACATTCCCTTCTGCGGCACGAGCTGGAAGTACAGCGCGCTGAGGACGAAGTTCTCCACGAACAACGCCATTGCCGCGATGACGACGGTCTGGTTCACCGCGTCGCCGACGCCCTTGGGGCCACCGGAGGCGGTCAGACCCTTGTAGGAGGCGACCAGCGCCGCGGTGACGCCGAACACCAGCGCCTTGACCTCCGCCTGGTAGAGGTCGGGGAGCTGGGCGAGCCCACTGAAGGAGGCCATGTAGGCGCCCGGCGTGCCGCCCTGCAGCATGACGTTGAAGATGTATCCGCCGGCGATGCCGACCACCGAGACGATGCCGTTCAGGAAGAGGCCGACGAAGGCGCAGGCGAACACCCGCGGCACCACGAGGCGGTGCAACGGGTTGATGCCCAGCACCTCCATCGCGTCGATCTCTTCTCTGATCTTGCGTGCGCCCAGGTCGGCGCAGATCGCCGAACCGGCCGCGGCCGCGATCAGCAGCGCGGTGACGATCGGGCTGGCCTCACGGACGATCGCGAGCACCGCGGTCGACCCGGTCTGGGACTGGGCGCCGAGCTGCCGGATGAGGTTGCCGACCTGGAGCGACAGGATGGCGCCGAACGGGATGGCGACCATGATCGTGGGTGCGACCGTCACGCTGACGATGAACCAGGCCTGCTCCAGGAACTCCCGCCACTGGAACGGCCACTTGAACATCGCCCGCACCGTGTCGAGCGACATCGCGAAGAAGCGGCCCGGCTCACGGAAGAGGACGTTGACCGCACCGTCCGCCACCGGCGCCAGCCGGCTGGGAGGCGGCCCGTCGCCGTCCCTGCGTTCGGGTGCCTCGGTATCGGGTGAGGCCATCAGCGGCCACCTCCCGCACCGGCCACGGGCGTGCGCTCCGCGACGTAGCGCGGCCACTCGTCGAGCCAGTCACGGCCGGCCTCGTCGATGAACGATCCGGGCGGCGGGGTGACGCCGTTGACCCGCAGCCACTCGCCCGGCGCGCGCTGGGCGGAGCGGAGGCGGCCGTCGGCGGTCATCAGCTGCGGTGGGATCGGGGGCAGCCCGCCGGGGTCGTGCCCCATGCGGGCCTCGGCCTCCAGCTCGGAGACGTCCTTTTCCTCGGACATGCCGATCGGGCCGACCTTGCGCGCGTTGAGGAACTGACGGACGACCGGCTCATTGCTCGACAACAGCATCTCGCGGGGCCCGAACATCACCAGCTCCCTGCGGAACAGCAGGCCGATGTTGTCGGGGACGGTACGGGCGGTGTTGATGTCGTGGGTGACGATGAGGAACGTCGCGTGGGTCTCGGCGTTGAGGTCGACGATCAGCTGGTTCAGGTACGCCGTGCGCACCGGGTCCAGACCCGAGTCGGGCTCGTCGCAGAGGATGATCTCCGGGTCGAGCACGAGCGCGCGGGCCAGGCCGGCGCGTTTGCGCATGCCTCCGGAGATCTCACCGGGGAGCTTGCGCTCGGCTCCGATCAGGCCGACCATCTCGATCTTCTCCATGACGATCTTCTTGACCGCCGACTCGGACTTCTTCGTGTGCTCCCGCAGCGGGAAGGCGATGTTGTCGAAGAGGTTCATCGAGCCGAACAGCGCGCCGTCCTGGAAGAGGACACCGAACAGCTTGCGCGTCTCGTAGAGGTCGTGCTCGCGAAGGTGGGGCATGTCGCGGTCGCCGATCCAGCAATGACCGCGGTCGGGTTTGAGCAGCCCGACGAGAGTATTGAGGAACACCGACTTGCCCGTGCCGGAAGGTCCGAGAAGGACGGAGATCTCTCCGGAGGGCAGCGTCAGCGTGACGTCCTCCCAGATGACCTGACGTCCGAAGGACTTGGTCAGACCATCGACTCTGATTTCGACGCCCACTCGTCACCTTTCGTCCGGCCGGGGGGTATCCGGTCCAACGAGCGAGTTACCGCTGAGTCACGTTGCCCTACGTGCGGCGCCACCGCAACCTGATCCGCGGCCCGTGTAAGCGTGCAACTACCGTAGTCGCCCGTCCCCCTATTGGAAGGGGCGACGGCCAATGCCGTGGTCCCGGCGACGGCCTCGTAAGCAGATCGTTACTCGGCCTTATGAGACTAGCGGTCCAACAAGCGGCTTGTGAAGGGGGCGATCACAAACGCCAAGGGGCGGTCACCCGACCGGGCGACCGCCCCCATGGAGCGATGAAGCAGACGACTACTTGACCGTCACCGAGGCGCCGGCCTTCTCGAGGGCCTCCTTGGCCTTCTCAGCCGTCTCCTTGTTGACCTTCTCAAGCAGCGGCTTGGGCGCGCCGTCGACCAGGTCCTTGGCCTCCTTGAGGCCCAGGCTCGTGAGGGCGCGCACCTCCTTGATGACCTGGATCTTCTTGTCGCCGGCACCCT
>JAOPYG010000149.1 GCA_025964685.1 Actinoallomurus sp.
GGGACGGCTACCGCGACCGCCGGTTCCTCATCGCGCGGTGCGGTGCCTGCGAACGGGTGCACCACTATCCCCGGCCGCTGTGCCCCTACTGCTGGAGCGACCAGGTCACCCCGTGGCAGGCGTCCGGGCGCGCGACCCTCTACACCTACTCGACCGTGTACGTGAACGACCTCATGCCCTTCCGGGACCGGCTGCCGTACGTCACGGCGATGGTCGACCTCGAGGAGGGCCCGCGGGTCATGACCACCGTGGTCGGCTGCGAGCCGGCGGACCTGCGCGTCGGCATGGCGCTGACCGCCGACTTCCAGCCGCTCACCGACGAGCTCACCGCGCCGGTCTTCCGGCCGGCGGCCTGATCCGAAGGAAGCCCGCATGACCGCCCTCTTGGAAGGCAAGACCGCAATCGTCACCGGCGCCGGCCACGGCATCGGCCGTGCCCACGCGCTCGAACTGGCCAGGCACGGCGCCACCGTCGTCGTCAACGACCTCGGGTCCTCGGTGTCCGGCGAGGGCAGCGGCCGCGACGCCGACCGCGTCGTCGAGATCATCGCCGCGCGCGGCGGGAAGGCGATCGCCGACTACGGCGACGTCGGCGACGAAGACCAGGTCGAGGCCATGGTGGCGACCGCGTTCGACCAGCTCGGCCATCTCGACATCGTGGTCAACAACGCCGGGATCGTACGGGACCGCGCCATCTGGAACATGACCGCGCAGGACTTCGACCTCGTCATGCGGGTGCACGTACGAGGAAGCTGGCTGGTCAGCCGCGCGGCGGCCCGCCGGTGGCGGGCGATCGCCAAGGCCGACGGCGGTTCGGTCTACGGCCGCATCATCAACACCACGTCGGGCGCCGGCCTGCTCGGCAACTTCGGGCAGTCGAACTACGGTCCGGCCAAGGCGGCGATCGCCGGGCTGACCCAGACGCTCAGCCTGGAGCTGGCCGGCATCGGCGTCACCGTGAACGCGATCAGCCCCGGCGGGATCACTCGGCTGTCCGGGACGATCTCCGGCACGGAGGCGCCGCCGGAGCCCGACGAACGACCCGAGGACGAGTTCGACCCCAAGGACCCGTCGCTGAGCTCTCCCGTGGTGGCCTGGCTCGCCAGCGATCAGGCCGGGCACGTCAGCGGCCAGGTGGTCCGTGCGATGGGGGAGACCATCACGCTGATGCGCGGCTGGTCCCGAGGCGACACCGTCTCCAACGGCGGCAGGCGATGGGACGCGACCGAACTCGGCACCGTTCTCGCCACGGACGTCTTCCACACTCGCGCGCCCGGCCTTCGCCTTGGCGGCTAGAGGAGCTGCCGTAATGAGGATCATCGTCGACCGTACGCGGTGCACCGGCCTCGGCATGTGCGAGTCCGTCGCGCCCGGCGTGTTCGAGGTGAACGACGACGGCGAGATGGAGCTGCGGACCGCCACCGTGCCCGGCGAACGGCTCGCCGAGGTGGAACAGGCCGTCGCCTGCTGCCCGAACGAGGCGCTACGGCTGGCGCCGTGACCGGGCACCTGGTCGTCGTCGGCGCGTCACTCGCCGGGCTGCGTGCCGTCGAGGCGGCGCGCCGCACCGGTTTCACCGGGCGGATCACGCTCATCGGCGCCGAGGAGCACCTGCCCTACGACCGGCCGCCGCTGTCCAAGGCGTTCCTGGACCCGGCCGGCGCCCCCGTTCCCACGTTCCGCCGCGAGAACGTGCTGCAGAACGAGCTCGGCGTCCGGCTGCTGCTCGGCGCACCGGCCACCCACCTGGACCCCGGACGCCGCGTCGTCGTCGCCGGCGGACGGAACGTGCCCTACGACGCGCTGGTGATCGCCACCGGCGCGTACGCGCGCGAGCTGCCCGGCACCCGCGGCCTGGCCGGCGTGCACACGCTGCGAACCGTCGACGACGCGGTCGCGATCCGCGAGGCTCTGGACTCCGGCGCCCGTACGGTCGTGGTCGGCGCCGGGTTCATCGGCTCGGAGGTGGCCGCCGCCGCACGCCGTCGCGGCCTCGACGTCGTCGTGGTGGAGGCGTCACCGACCCCGCTGTCGGGGGCGGTCGGGGAGCGCATGGGCGAGGTCTGCGCGGCCCTGCACCGGCGGCACGGTACCGAGGTGCGGTGCGGCGCCGGCGTCACCGGCATCGAGGGCGCCGGCCGGGTCGGGCGGGTGCTGCTGTCCGACGGCACGACGCTGCCGGCCGACCTGGTCGTCGTGGGGATCGGCGCCGTACCCGCCACCGGCTGGCTCCAGGGCTCCGGGCTGACCCTCGACGGGGGCGTCGTCTGCGACGAGACCCTGTTCACCGGCGTGGACGGCGTGTACGCGGCCGGCGACGTCGCGCGCTGGCACAACCCGATGTTCGACCGGCCGATGCGGCTGGAGCACTGGACGAGCGCCGCGGAGCAGGGCGCGGTGGCGGCCCGCAACGCGCTGGCGCCGGAGACCGCGGCGCCGTACTCCACGGTGCCGTACTTCTGGTCGGACTGGTACGGCGGCCGGATCCAGTTCGCCGGCATCGCCGGGGAGGACGAGGTCCGGGTGGTGGAGGGAGAGGCCGGCGGCCGACTCGTGGCGCTGTACCGCGAGGGCGACCGGCTGGTCGGCGCACTGACCGTCGACGCGCCCGCGCGCGTGATGAAGTATCGCGGCCTGATCACACGCGGGGCATCCTGGAGTGAGGGACTCGCCTTCGCCGCGGAGCGCCGCCGCAGGACCAGCGGAGATCTGGACGCCGGAGTCGGTACCGACGCCGGCGCGGGAAAGAGGAGGATGCCAGCATGAAGTTGAAGCCGGGTAGCCGGCTGCGCAGCCAGGTGGACGCGACCGAGGTCATCGTCGTACGCCCGCCGGCCGGTGACGTGGTCGTGGCCTGTGGCGGGCACCCCATGATCGACGCGCACGCCGAACCACAACCGGGTCTGACCACGGTCTCCGGGCACGACGAGGGAACCCAGATCGGCAAGCGCTACACCGCGTCCGGGGAACACACCTTCGAGCTGCTGGTGACCAAGCCGGGCACGGGCGGCCTCTCCGTCGACGGCGTTCCGGCCGTACTGAAAGAGGCCAAGCCCCTGCCGGCGAGCGACTGAATGGCGAGCCCCCACTCGCGCGAGTCGATCGACGCCGGTCTGCGGCGGCTGCGGCGGATCGGCGTCCCGGCCGAGGGCAGGCGGGCCGCCGCGGTCGCGATCGCCATCAGCGCCGGCGGCGGCGGCGAACCGGGCCTGTGGCTCACCCGGCGCGTCTCGACGATGCGGGCGCACCCCGGCCAGTTCGCGCTGCCCGGCGGCCGGCTCGACCAGGGCGAGGACGCCGTCGACGCCGCGCTGCGCGAGCTGCACGAGGAGCTGGGCGTGGTCGCCGACCGGTCGCGGGTGCTGGGCCTGCTCGACGACTACGCGACCCGCTCCGGCTACGTCATCACCCCGGTGGTGGTCTGGGCCGGGGACGCGCCGCCCCCGACGCCGAACCCGGCCGAGGTGGCGGAGCTGTACACGATCCCGTTAACGGAGCTGGACGTCACGCCCCGGTACCTGCGCATCCCCGAGTCCGACCGGCCGGTGATCCAGCTGCCCCTGGTCGGCCATCTCGTGCACGCCCCGACGGCCGCGGTGCTGTTCCAGTTCCGCGAGGTCGCGCTCCGGCACAGGATCACCCGCGTGGCCCACTTCGAGCAGCCCGTCTTCGCCTGGAAGTGACGCGCCCGGCGTGAACGGCCGGCTGGGAGGTCACTCGTACATCAGGCCGCCGTCGACGAGCAGGGACACACCGGTCAGGAACGAGGAGTCCTCGGACAGCAGGAACGCCACCGACCGGGCGACCTCGTCGGGGGTGCCGACGCGGCCCATCGGGATCATCTCGTTCCACTCCCGCTGGATGTGCTCGGGGAAGGCGGCGATGCCCGGGGTGCTGATCGTGCCGGGGCACACCGCGTTGACCCGGATGTTCCGCCGGGCGTAGCGCAGGGCGGCGTTCTTGGTGAGCCCGACGACGCCGTGCTTGGCCGTGGTGTACGCGGCCATGCCCGGTGCGTTCTTCAGCCCGGCGTTGGACGCCATGTTCACGATGCGCCCGTGCCCGGCCTCGGTCATGACCCTCAGCTCCGCGCGCATGCACAGGAACGTGCCGCGCAGGTCGACGGACATGACCTTGTCCCAGGTCTCCACCGGCATCTCGTGCAGGTCGCCCGGCTCGTGGCCGATGCCCGCGTTGTTCACCGCGAGGTCGAGGCCGCCGAGCGTCTCCACCGACCTGGCGATGAGGTTCTCGACGGAGTGCTCGTCGGACACGTCGCAGGCCACGAACTCGGCGGTGCCCCCGGCGGCCCTTATCTCCTCAACGGTGGCCTTGCCCGCCTCCTCCGCGAGGTCGGACACGATCACCCGGGCGCCGAGCGAGGCCAGGTGGCCCGCCGTCGCCCGCCCGATGCCGGACGCGGCCCCGGTGACCACCACGCCCTTTCCCGCCAGTGACATGGATGGTCCCTTCGCCGCACGCGTCGTCTCTACCGGTCACTGTACCGAGGCCTCACCGCTCTTTAGAGCTAAATAGTTCAACTATTTATCTCTTAAATCCGACCTTCCACCCTGGCCGGGGCGGATTCGGTCCCCTATAGTTCTGAATCATCGAACTACTTAGGGCCCGAGGAGTTGCCGAGTGACCGTCCTGGTCGAACAGCGCGACGCGGTGACCGTGGTGATGATCAACCGGCCTGAGGCGCGCAACGCCCTGGACGCGGAGACGATGGCGGGCATCGGCGAGGCACTGGTCGCCGCCGAGCACGACGGCGACGTCGGCGCGGTCGTGCTGACCGGCGCCGGAGACCGCGCGTTCTGCGCCGGGATGGACCTGCGCGCGTTCGCCGCCGGCGGCGCGATGATCGACAAGTCGCGTCCGGGCCTGGAGGTCCTCACCGAGCGCGTGTATCCCAAGCCCGTCATCGCGGCCGTCAACGGCACCGCGGTGGCCCGCGGATTCGAACTCATGCTGGCCTGCGACCTGGCGGTCGTGGCCGAGCACGCGAGGTTCGGCCTGCCCGAGGTCAAGCGTGGCCTGGTCGCGGCCGGCGGCGGGACCAACCTGCCGCGACGCGTTCCCCTGGCGCTCGCCCTGGAACTGGCGCTCACCGGGGAGACCGTCGACGCGGAGCACGTCCTGCGGCTCGGCCTCGTCAACCGCGTCGTACCGGGCGACCAGGTGCTCCCCGAAGCCCTCTCACTGGCCGGCGCCATCGCGCGCAACGGCCCGCTGGCCGTACAGGTCACCAAGAGGCTGATGGTCGGGCAGGCCCAGGGGGCGGGCTGGGACGAGATCTCCGCCGCGGCGGCGCCGGTGTTCGCCAGCGCCGACGCCAAGGAGGGCGCGACGGCGTTCGCGCAGAAGCGCGAACCGCGGTGGACCGGCGCCTGATGTCCCCGGTACCGATCGGCACGGTGCCGGTCGGGTTGGTGCTCAAGGAGGAATGCCGTGCGTGACGCGGTGATCGTGGCGGCGATGCGGACCCCGGTCGGCAAGCGGGGTGGCGGGCTGTCCGGGGTGCACCCGGTGGACCTGTCGGCGCGGGTGCTCGAGGCGCTCGCGGAGCGTTCCGGCATCGACCCGGCCATGGTGGACGACGTGATCTGGGGATGCGTGGCCCAGGCCGGCGAGCAGACGATGGACATCGCCCGCAACGCGGTCCTCAGCGCCGGCTGGCCGCTGAGCGTGCCGGGCACGACGGTGGACCGGCAGTGCGGCTCCTCACAGCAGTCGGTGCACTTCGCCGCCGCAGGGCTGATCAGCGGCCAGTACGACGTCGTGGTCGCCGGCGGCGCCGAGTCGATGAGCCGGGTGCCGATGCCCGCCGTGGTCGGAGACGCCAACCCGTTCGGGTCCGCCCTGCACTCCCGGCTCGGCGGGGTACCGCCCAACCAGGGGATCGGCGCCGAGACGATCGCCGAGCGGTGGGACCTGTCGCGGACCCGGCTGGATGAGTTCGCCCTCCTCTCTCACGAGCGGGCCGCCGCGGCGCAGGACGACGGCCGGTTCGCCGACCAGCTGGTGCCGATCACGCTGGGCGACGGGACCGTGGTCACCGCCGACGAGGGCGTCCGGCGGGGCGGCAGCGTGGAGTCGCTGGCCAAGCTGCGCACGGTGTTCAAGGACGGCGGCGTGATCCACGCCGGCAACAGCTCCCAGATCAGCGACGGAGCCGCCGCCCTGCTGATGACCACCGGCGAGAAGGCCGCCCAGCTCGGGCTGACGCCGATCGCCAGGGTGCACACCGCGGTCGTGGCCGCCGACGATCCGGTGATAATGCTGACCGCGCCGATCCCGGCCACCCGCAAGGCGCTGGACCGCAGCGGGCTGAACATCTCCGAGATCGGGGCGTTCGAGGTCAACGAGGCGTTCGCGCCGGTGCCGCTCGCGGGGCTGGCGGAGTTCGGTGCCGACCCTAAGGCGCTTAACCCCAACGGAGGCGCCATCGCGCTCGGCCACCCGCTGGGCGGCAGCGGCGCCCGGCTGATGACCACGCTCGTCCACCACCTGCGGGACAACGGGATCCGCTACGGCCTGCAGTCCATGTGCGAGGGCGGCGGCCAGGCCAACGCCACGATCCTCGA
>JAOPYG010000155.1 GCA_025964685.1 Actinoallomurus sp.
TCCGGCGTCGATGTGCCCGTGCGCGACATCGCCGCCAAGGCCGGCGTTGGCGTTGGCACGATCTACCGCCACTTCCCGACGCGAGCCGATCTCATCGTCGCCGTCTACCGACACCAGGTCGAGGCATGCGCTGAGGCCGGTCCGACACTGCTGGCGAACGGCAGTACACCGCACGCCGCCCTGGCACGTTGGATCAACCTCTTCGTCGACTTTCTGGTCACCAAGCACGGCCTCGCCGAGGCGTTGCAGTCCGACGATGCCACCTTCGAGACGCTGCACGCCTATTTCCTCGACCGCCTCGTCCCCGTGTGCGCCCGGCTGCTCGACGCCGCTGCCACGGCGGGCGAGATCCTCCCCGACATGGATGCCTACGAACTGCTGCGTGGCGTCGGCAATCTCTGTATAGGCGCGGACAACAACCCCCGCTACGACGCGCGTCGCATGGTCGAACTCGTCATCGCAGGAATGCGCCTCCACTAGGGAGAGCTGCGAGGGGCGCCCGGCGCCATCACAGGCAATCATGATCGGCTCCGGGCCGTGTGCTCGGCGACGAACACGAACTCGCGATGGGCGATCAGGGGCTTGGGATATCGAGGATGACCGGAGCGGTGTGAGCGGCCCGTTCCCCTCAAGCGATGCCTCGGCCGTCGACGCCCGCGACGGTGCGCCCGCTTTCCGCCAGCACAACCGCCAGGCATCCTGTCCCGCAACCGAGGGGTCGAGCACACGGTCCGCGCCAACTCGTCGTCGGCGCGAACCCGCTCGGCACGTCGGCGGGAAGACATCTCCACATACAGCTGTTCGCATGTAATGCTGTAATCAGTTGGAGGTGCGATGACCGCCGAACCGCTCGACGCCTACTCCCGAATCGTGTCCTCCGTCGCCCGGGATCTGACTCCGCGGGTGGCGAGTCTGCGGGTGCGCCACCGCGGGCGGGAGGGCAGCGGCTCGGCCGTGGTGTTCACCGATGACGGGTTCCTCCTCACCAACGCGCACGTCGTGGGGGCGGCGCGTGAAGGCGGGGCGGCGTTCGCCGACGGGGGTGAGACCTCGTTCGCCGTGGTGGGGGCCGACCCGCTGTCGGACCTCGCGGTCATCCGCGCGAGCGGGGCGACACCGCCGCCCGCCACGCTCGGGGACAGTGGCGAGCTCGTCGTCGGTCAGCTGGTCGTCGCGGTCGGCAATCCGCTCGGGCTGGCCGGATCGGTGACGGCCGGCGTGGTCAGCGCGCTCGGCCGCTCACTGCCGGCACGTGACGGCGCGGCCACCCGCCTGATCGAGGACGTGATCCAGACCGACGCCGCACTCAACCCGGGCAACTCCGGCGGCGCGCTCGCCGACGCGGCCGGTCGCGTGGTCGGCATCAACACGGCCGTGGCCGGGGTCGGGCTCGGGCTGGCGGTGCCGATCAACGAAACGACGCAGCGGATCATCGGCGCGCTGATGCGCGACGGCCGCGTCCGCCGCGCGTACCTGGGGCTGGTCAGCACGCCGGCGCCGGTGCCGGACACGCTGCGCGACCGCACCGGTGTACGGCGGGCGCTGAGGGTGGTCGAGGTCGCGCCGGGCAGCCCGGCCGCACGGGCGGGGATCCGCGGGGGCGACCTGCTGCTCAGCGCCGGAGGCCGGCCCACGGTCGACGCGCAGAGCCTGCAGCGGCTGCTGTTCTCCGCCGCCATCGGCCACCCGCTGCAACTGACGGTCCTGCGCAACGGCGCGATGGTCGACGTCATCGCCGAGCCCGTCGAGCTCACCGGCGCACGGGGATGACCCCTGTACGGCAGGCGGCGGCCGTCCCGTACGCGGGACGGCCGCGGAGTGCGGTCAGACGCGCCGCCAGCGAGCCTCGCAGAATGAGTAGAGGCCGAACACGATCAGGCCCAGCGCCATCAGGACCAGCAGCAACGGTCCGGCGCCGGTGCGGGCGAACTCCCGTAGCGTGCCGTCCACGCCCTTGGCCTTGCCCGGATCGAACGTGATGCCGGCGTAGGCGAGGAAGACCCCCGCCGCGGCGTAGATGACCGCGCGCGTGGACAGGCCCACCACACCGATCGTCTTGACGGCCTTGCGGACCGGCGGGCTCATCTGGTGGGTGTTGAGCTTCTTCTCGAACTTGGTCTTCATGGCGCGCACGGCGATGGCGATGCCGCCGCCGATGAGGCCGAGCCCGACGAGCAGGACGAGCCACCGGCCGGCCGGGATGTCGTGCATCGCCTTGCCGGACCAGTCCTTGCTCTTCTTGTCGCTGGAGCCCGGGCCGCCGGCGCCGATGATGAACGCCACCGTGCTGCCGCACACGACGGCGTAGAAGATCCCGCGGGCCAGGGAGGAGAGGCGCTTGGTCGCCTTGTGCCCGTCGGGCCCCGACTGACCCCAGATGGCCTCGCTGAAACGCCACAGCGCCATCCCGGCGAGCCCGATGGCCAGCAGCCACAGCAGCAGGGTGCCGCCGGGGGACTGGGCGACGGTCTGCAGCGCGCCCTGACGATCGGCTTCCTTGCCGCCGCTCTTGCCGAACGCGATCTGAACGGCCAGCGCCCCGACGAGGATATAGATGACGCCGCGCGCGGCCAGGCCGGCGCGGCCGAGCATGCGGAACGCGCCGCTGGATGAGACCCGGTTGCCCGTGGCCCTCACACGCGTACCTTGAGCGGTCATGAGCGGTACCTCCTGGAGTCTGCACCCAGATCCCCCACAGGCAGGGCATCAAACGTGCCAGAGGCCGCCTGATCAGGGAGTGAAGCCGCTGTCACGCAGCGCGTCGCGCAGGACGTAGCGCTGGATCTTGCCGGTCGCGGTGGTCGGCAGGCCCTGCAGGAAGAACACCGCGCGCGGGCGCTTGAACCCGGCCAGGCCCTCGCGGCAGAAGGCGATGATCTCGCCCTCCGTCACCGTGGATCCCTCGGTGCGGACGATGCCGGCGACCGGCTTGTCCAGACCGTCACCGTCGGGCACGGCGACCACCACCGCCTGCGCGACGTCCGGATGCTCCAGCAGCCGCGCCTCGACCTCGCTCGGTGAGACCCAGATCCCGGCCGCCTTGATCATGTCGTCGGAGCGGCCGAGAAAGCGGAGGTGACCGTTGTCGTCGGCGGCATAGGTGTCACCCGTACGGAGCCACTGGCCCTGGAAGACCTTCCGGGTCACGTCCGTACGGCACCAGTAGCCGGTCGCGATCGAGTCGCCCCGCACCATGAGGTGGCCGGGAGTGCCGGCCGCGACGTCCGCGCCACTGTCGTCGACGATCCGCACGTCATAGCCGGGCACCGGCACGCCGGTGGTGCCGGGGACGACCTCGCCGGGGCGGTTGGAGACGAAGATGTGCAGCGCCTCGGTCGCGCCGATGCCGTCCAGGATCTCCACACCGAACCGCTCGGCGAACCTCCGGAAGATCGGCGCGGGCAGCGGCTCGCCCGCGGAGACCGCCTGGCGTACGGACGCGAACGTGTCGTCGGGCAGGTCGGAGGACAGCAGCGCGGCGTAGAACGTCGGCACGCCGAAGAACAGGGTGGGGCGTTCGGCGACGAGGCGCTGGGCGATGCCGGCCGGGGTGGGACGGGCCGGTTCGAGCACCGCCGAGGCGCCCACGGACAGGGGGAAGAAGCAGGAGTTGCCGATGCCGTAGGCGAAGAACAGCTTGGGCACCGACAGGCAGCGGTCGTCCGGCCGGATCCCGAGCACCTGCGCGCCGTACGTCTCGTTGACCGACCGGATCGAGGCGTGCCGGTGGACGGCGGCCTTCGGCAGGCCGGTGGTGCCGGAGGTGTAGAGCCACAGGGCGGTGGAGTCCGGGCTCGTCGGGTACGGGTCGCCCAGGCCGTCGCTTTCGGCGATCTTGGCGAGCAGGTGGCTCTGCGCCCAGGCCGGTGCCTGCGGCGGTGTGTCCCCGGTGAGCAGGAACGCGGCCAGGTCGGGCGCGGACCGGGCGGCCTCCTCCGCGGCCGGGGCGAACTCCGCGCCGGCCGCGAGCACCCGCGCCCGCGAGTCGTGCAGCACGCCGGCGAGGTCCTTGGGGGTCATCATCGTCGACACGGGGACCGGCACCGCGCCGATCCGCATCGCCCCGAGGATGAGCGCGAGCATGTCGGGGGAGTCGGCCATGTAGATCATGACGCGCTCTTCGGGCCGTACGCCGAGGTCGCGCAGGCCGGACGCCATGCGGCGGACGCGCTGCAGGAGCTCGGCGTAGGTCAGGGTGCCGCCGGGGCCGGTCACCGCCGTACGGTCACCGCCGCCGGACTCGACGTGCCGGTCGACCAGATAGGTGCACGCGTTGAACACCGCATCACGCCCTTGGGGGAACGCCTACAGGAAGTGAACGTACTCGTAGTCGAACGGCTTGCCGTTAATGCCGTTTCGTGGGGGTTCAAGCCAACTTGCGATCTTACCGGGCTCGTACACGGGGCGCATCAGTGAAGCGACGAACGCCTTGTCGGAGTCGGTGGGCAGCCAGGCGCTGCTGCGCGCCTCCCACTCGGCGTCCGTCAGTACTTCGCCGGTGGGTGAGAGGTTGATGCCGGCGAAGGCGCCGACATAGCGGTTGAACCCGCGGTGCGGCAGTGCCAGCCGGTGGGGGAGGCCGGCGTCGGCCAGGATGCGGTTCCATCGCTTGACGCCGCTCTCGCAGTCGGTGACGTACTCGTCGCGCAGGTCGGTGTTGAGCGCGGTGAGCGCCTCCACCTCGACCTGGGCCGGCAGCCCGGCCTCCACGGTGTCGACGAACGCGCCTTCGTCCGTGAGCCGATGGTCGTCCTTGCGTCGTTCTTCCTGCCAGCGGCCCTTCAACCCGGCGGAGAAGTAGTTGGCCACGTTCGTCGAGGTCTCCCCGCCGAACAGGTCCAGGCTCACGCTGTAGTGGAAGTTGAGGTACTTCTGGATGACGTGCAGCGGCACGGCTCCGTACGGCCCCGCGTCGTCGGTGTCGTTCTCCACCATCAGCCGCGCGGTGCGCCCGACCACCCGGTCGACCCCAGTGGTGCCCACGAACATGTGGTGGGCTTCTTCCTTGAGCATGAACTCACATGTGCGCGACAGCGGGTCGAAGCCGCTCTCCTTCAGCGTGCCGAGCTGGTACTTGCCGTCCCGGTCGGTGAAGTAGGTGAACATGAAGAAGGACAGCCAGTCGGGCGTCTCCTCGTTGAAGGCGCCGAGGATGCGAGGGGAGTCCTCGCTGCCGGAGTTGCGCCGGAGCAGCTCCCCGGCCTCCTCCCGGCCCTCGCGGCCGAAGAACGCGTGCAGGAGGTAGACCATCGCCCACAGGTGACGGCCTTCCTCGACGTTGACCTGGAAGAGGTTGCGCAGGTCGTACAGGCTCGGAGCGACGTGGCCGAGCCGTCGCTGCTGCTCGACGCTCGCCGGCTCGGTGTCACCCTGGATCACGATGAGGCGCTGCAGCGCCGATCGGTACTCCCCGGGCACCTTCTGCCAGGCGGGCTCGCCCTTGTGCTCGCCGAACGCGATGCGCCGGTCGGGGCGAGGCTCGGCGAGGAAGACGCCCCAGCGGTATTCGCTCACCGGCACGTGCCCGAAGTGCGCCCAGCCCTCGCGGCCGACGTTAACCGCGGTGCGCAGGTAGACGTCCTCCGTCGGCAGCTCGGGCCCCATCTCGGCCCACCAGTCGCGGAACCCCGGCTGCCAGGACTCCAGCGCCCGCTGCAACCGCCGGTCATCGGCCAGCCCGACGTTGTTCGGGATCTTGTCCTGGTAGTCAGCAGTGCTCATCGGTGGTTCAGACTCTCTTACGGTCGAAAGTGGCTCGTTTGCCGGTCCCGTACCTGCTGAGGGCGCCGTCCGGTCCGGACGCGCCCGGCCGGGTGAAAATCCAGTTCTGCCAGGCGGAGAGCCGTCCGAAGATCTTGGACTCCAGAGTCTCCGGTCCGGAGAAACGGTGGTTGGCCTCCATGCCGGTGAGGGCGTCCGGACTCAGTGAGGCCCGCTCCTCCAGTGCGATGCGGATCTCGTCCTCCCAGTCGATGTCGTCGAGGGCGAGGGTGACCAGGCCGAGCTCCTCGGCCTGGTCGGAGTCGAGCCGCCGTCCGCGTACGTCGCGCAGTGGTCCGTCCTCGCCGTGAAAGCGGGAGGCCAGCCGGGTCAGGCCGTTGGCCATCGGGAAGGCGCCGAAGTTCGCCTCGGTCACCACGATCTCGGCGCCTTCGAGCATGTACTGCCGGTCGCACGCCAGGGCGGTCTCCAGCAGTACGCCGGCGAAGCAGCTCCCCGGCTCGACCAGCGCCACCAGGCTGCGGCTGGTGACGTCGAGCCGTTTGAGCGTGCGCTTGTAGTAGTGCCGGATCTCGGTGGCGAGCCAGTCCTTGTCGCCGGTCATCGACTCCTCATGCGCCAGGACGGCGTCGGCGTCGCCCTCGGTCCTGACCACCCAGGTGCCGCGCTCCGGCTCGTTGGTGCGCAGCCACAGGATGAGGTCGTCCAGCTCGCGCGTCATGGCGAGCGGCCAGAAGTCCGCGTCGACGGTCTCGGGGACCTCGCCGCGCGGGCCGTGGATCGTGATGGTGACCCGGTCGTCGCCCAGCTCGGCGGTCACGTGCCGGTAGGCGACGCGCTCCGCGGTGATCTCGGGTTCGAGCGGGGGCAGGGTGAGTCCGCCCTCGCCCGTACGCGTCGACTCGGCGGCCGCCTCGCGCGCCCGTTCGCGTACGGTCTCCTCGAACCTGCTGCGGGGGACGGTCTCGTCCACCAGGCCCCACTCGACCGCGGTGCGTCCCTTCAGCCCTTCGGGCTTGGTGGCGAAGACGTCGGCCCGGTCGCGGCGCACCCGGCGCTTGTCCACCACGCGCGTCAGCCCGCCGGTGCCGGGGAGCACACCGAGCAGCGGGACCTCCGGCAGCGACACCGCCGCCGAGCGGTCGTCGATCAGCACGATGCGGTCGCACGCCAGCGCGATCTCATAGCCGCCGCCGGACGCCGTGCCGTTCACCGCCGCCAGGTACGTCTGGCCGGAGTGCTCGGTCGCGTCCTCGATGCCGCACCGCGTCTCGTTGGTGAACTTGCAGAAGTTCACCTTCCACGAGTGGCTGGATCCGGCCAGCATGCGGATGTTGGCGCCGGCGCAGAAGACCTTGTCGTCGCCGCTCGTGATCACGACGGCGCGCACCTCGGGGTGCTCGAACCGCAGTCGCTGGACGGCGTCGTACAGCTCGATGTCGACACCGAGGTCGTAGGAGTTGAGCTTCAGCTCATATCCCGGTCGCAGGCCGCCCTGCTCGTCGACGTCCATCACCAGCCAGGCGACGTCGCCGTCGAACTCCATGCGCCAGTGGCGGTAGAGCTCGGGACGTGTCTGGAACGAAACCGGTGGCTCGGAGCCGGACATGGCATCCTCCTCGCTCGGCTCTGGCTCATTCTAAACTTTCTTCGATCTGCGTCTAGGTTTTGTAGAAAAAAGGAGTGCTTGCCGGGCGGCGGGTGACGGACGACAGTGGAGGTCGCCCAGGCCACTCGTGCCGCGCGGAGGTTACGCGATGTCCGCCCCGTCCTATCCGGAGGAGCTCGCCCGGCTGATCGCCGTACTCGACTGGGCCGTCGAGGCCCAGCCCGAGGCCGACCGGATCGTACGCCTGTGCGCCGCCGAACCGGCCGACGTGCCCGTCGGCCTGGCCCGCGCCGCGACCCGCACGGCGTACACGTTCGTGCGGATGGCCCGGCAGCTCGAGGAGCCGGTGGGGATCCCCGAACTCGACGGTTACCGCACGCGCGCGCTCGGACTGGTCCGCCACCACGCGTACATGCTGCACGACTACCTCGACCTGGCGTTCAACAGCACCCTGCGCCGGCGCCGCGCGGACCCGTACACCGCCGCCCACGGCCTCGACCGGCCCGGCGCCGACCTGCGCGCGCTGTGCCTGGAGGTGCGCGCTGCCCAACATCGTTACGCTCATCCGGGCTGACATGATCGCCGCAGGGCGGAGAGGACGGCAGGATGAAAACCGGAGACCTGGTACCCGACTTCGAGCTGTTCGACGACGAGGGGACGCCGCGGACGCTGAGAGGGTTCCTCGCCGACGGCCCGGTGGTGCTCTTCTTCTACCCGGCCGCGCTGAGCAGCGGATGTACCGCCGAGAGCTGCCACTTCCGCGATCTGGCCAAGGAGTTCGGCGAGGTCGGCGCGCAGCGGGTGGGGATCAGCCCGGACCCGGTCGACAAGCAGCGTGAGTTCTCCACCACGCACTCGTTCGACTACCCACTCCTGTCCGACCCGGACGGCACGGTCGCCCGGCAGTTCGGCGTACGGCGCAGGTTCGGCCCGCTGCTCACCCGCCGCAGGACGTTCGTCATCGACACCGACCGGCATCTGCTGGAGGAGATCTCCAGTGAGTTGCGCATGAGCGTGCACGCCGACCAGGCCCTGGAGATCCTGCGCGCACGGGGCTGAATCCGCAGGTAAAAATGTCAGTGCTCGAACGTATGATCGAGGCATGGCCGAGAACGTGATGCTCCCGATCCGTACCCGTCCGAGCCTGTCCGTCGCCGAGATCGCCGCTCTCGGGCTGTCGCTCGCCCATCTGGGCGCCGGCCCCCAGTCCGCCACCGCCCGCCGCGCGCTGCGGCACCTGTTCGATGACATGGAGGCCCCGAACGACGTCATCGCGACCACGCTCGCCACGCTGACCAGCCCGCTCGACCTGGCCACCGCCCGCCGTGCCCGCACCGTCGCCGGCGCGATCACCGCGCGGCTCGTCGTTCGCCTCCACTACGCAGACGTACGCGGCGACGTGACGATCCGCGAGGTGGAGCCGGTGACCTGCCTGGTGCACCGCGACCACTGGTACCTCGTGGCATGGTGCCGCCTCCGGCAGGGCGTACGTGCCTTCCGCTTCGACCGGATCCTGGCCGTCGAGGCGACCGAGGTCCCCGCCCGCCCCCATCGCGCCGACCGCTTCCTCCCGTTCCAGCCCCGGCCGAAGACCCTGTCCCGAAACTGACCCGGCGACGCGCCGCACCTGACCCCATGTCCCGGTCAGGTGCGGCCTTCGCGTGCAAAGCGAGCGCCAAGTTCTCTCGTGCGCTCGGGTGGCGGTGGGGTGGCGGGGAAGGACGCCACGCGAGATCCGCTCACCGGCAGGTGGTGGCGTTCCAGGCTGGAGCCATGCATGGACGGCGAACCACGGACCAACGTCTCGAACGTCCTCGTCATCGGGATGGGGTGCGCCGGGCTGCGGGCGGCCATCGCGGCGCACGCGGCGGGGTGTGAGGTCAAAATCATCGGCAAGCGGCCGTGGAAGGACGCGCACACGGTTCTCGCCGCCGGAGGGATCAACGCCGCGTTGGCGACGGTGGATGCGCAGGACAGCTGGCAGCAGCATTTCGCCGACACCTTGCGGGAAGGCTATTTTCTGGCCGACCCGCGGATGGTGGAGATTCTGGCGCGAGAGGCGCCGGCCGCCATTCTCGAGCTCGCGGACTGGGGCTGTCCGTTCGCGCGCACGCCCGACGGCAAGATCGACCAGCGGTTCTTCGGGGCGCACAAGTATCGGCGTACCTGCTACGTCGGCGACTACACCGGACGCGCGATCCTCTACACGCTGGCCGACAGGGTGACCCAGCTGGGCATCCCCATCAACGACACGCAGTACGTCTCCCAGCTGCTGGTCGAAGAGGGCGCCTGCGCCGGTGCGCTGGCATTCGACCTCTACACCGGACGGCGGACCGTACACCAGGCCGACGCGGTCGTCCTCGCCACCGGAGGCGGCACGCGCCTGTGGAGACGGAGTTCGTCTCGCCGGGACGAGAACACCGGTGACGGCCTCTACCTGGCCCTGCGGGCCGGCTGCGCGCTCGGCAACATGGAAATGGTGCAGTTTCACCCGACCGGCATGGTCTGGCCCGAGGAGATGGCCGGCACACTCGTCACCGAGGCCGTACGGGGAGAGGGCGGGCGACTTTACAACAACGACCATGAGCGGTTCATGGAGCGCTACGACCCCGTCCGGATGGAGCTCTCCGCCCGGGACCGGGTGGCCATGGCGAATTACACGGAGATCGCGGCGGGCCGGGGCGGTCCGCACGGTGGCGTCTTTCTGGACATCACCCATCGCAGCAAGGACTACATCCTCGAGAAGCTGCCGCGCATGTACCGGTTGTTCATGGAGACCGAACTGCTCGACATCTCGCGCCGGCCGATGGAGGTCGCGCCCACCGCGCACTACACGATGGGCGGGGTGATGGTCGACCCGGAGACGCACGCCACCACGGTCTCCGGACTCTATGCCGCCGGTGAGGTGACCAACGGCCTGCACGGCGCCAACCGGCTGGGCGGTAACTCACTGACCGAGACCATCGTCTTCGGGCGCCGCGCTGGAAAGGACGCCGCGCGGCACTCCAGGACGCGAAGCGCCCAGGTGCGCGCGAAGGCCGAGGTGGACGCCGCCTTGGCGGATCTGGACGTCATGCTGCACGAAGGCGACGAGATGGCGCGCCCGGCCCAGCGCGAACTACGCGTCGCCATGTGGAACTACGCCGGCGTCGTACGGAGCCGGAAGCTTCTCGAACAGGGTCTGGAAAAGGTGGCCGAGCTGGACGCCGTCCTGCCGAGACTGGACGTCCGCCCCACCGCGGAGGGCTATCAGGATCTGGCGCACGCGCTCGATCTGCGCGCCTCGCTGCTGGCGGCCAGGACCGTCCTCCTGAGCGCGATCGCGCGCCGGGAGAGCCGGGGGGCGCATCAGCGTTCGGACCATCCCGAGCAGGATCCGAATCTGAGGGTCAACTTCACGGTGAAGCTCATCGACGGCGAGCTCGTCATGGCCGAGGTCGACGTGCCCGACGTGCCCGAAGATCTGAAGGAATGGGAAACCGCCGGAGCCGACGTCGAGCCGGTCGAAGGACGCCTGCTGGAGTAGCAGATGGGACAGCCGCCTACGAACAACCGCTGGAGATCGCTATGTCGGGAGGCCACGGCCGCGAACGGGTCGTGATCGTCGGAGCCGGCTTCGCCGGTTTTCATGCCGCGCGTACGCTGGCCCGCCTGGCCACGGGGGCGGCCGAGGTGGTCCTCATCAACCCGGCCGACTACTTCCTCTACCTTCCGCTGCTTCCGGAGGTGACGGCCGGGATCGTGGAGCCCCGCCGGGTCGCGGTCTCGCTGACCGAAGGCTGCCCGGGAGCCCGGCCTGTGCTCGGCACGGTGGACGGCGTGGACGTCGCGGCCCGCCAGGTGACCTACCTGGCTCCGGACGGCGAGCACCGGTCGCTCGGGTATGACCGTGTGGTCCTCGCCGTCGGAAGCGTCAACCAGCTGCTGCCCATCCCCGGGATCGCCGAGCACGCGTACGGGTTCCGGAGCATGGCCGAGGCGATCTACCTGCGTGACGCGATCCTGCGCGACATCGAACTCGCCGAGACGACCGATGACCCGGCCGAGCGCGCGGCGCGCTGCACCTTCGTCGTGGTGGGCGCCGGGTACACCGGGACCGAGGTCGCCGCGAACGGCCAGTTGCTCACCAAGCACGCCGCCCGGCGCTGTAGGGGACTGACGGCCCAGCCGGTCCGCTGGCTGCTGGTCGACATCGCCGATCGCGTGCTGCCGGA
>JAOPYG010000157.1 GCA_025964685.1 Actinoallomurus sp.
CGATGGCACGCGGCCCGTAGGAAGAGGTTTCAAGGAAGACGTCGCGGTCGACCTCGCCGCGACCGCCGCCGCGTACGGCGAGCCGCTCGCCGTGCAGCGGGGCCAGGCCGGCGAGCAGCGCGAAGCACACCCGCAGCTGCGGATGCCGCGGACGCCCGAACGCGCGGAACGCGAACCACGCCGCGTGCATCTGCTGGACGTACGGCACGAGCGCCGGCCACCACGAGGGATCGTCCGTGACCGCACCCGGGGCGGGCCCCGGGTGCAGGAACACCGGCAGCCCGCGCTCTTCCAGCAGCGTCAGCAGCGGGCCGCAGCGCTCGTAGCCGGCCGCGTCGAGCAGCGCGTTCGCCGGTAGCTGAAGACCCGCGAAGCCGCGGTCGAGCCACCGGGCGAGCGGGGCGGCGTCGATCCGCGCGACGGAGGCCGCCGCCCACGCCCCGAACGGCGGCGGCAGCGCGAGCGCGTCCTCGTGATAGGCCTCGAGCAGTGGCTCGGCGTCCGCGAGCGGCAGCCACTCCACGCCGATCGGCGAGGAGAGCGACGTCAGCACCCGGTCGAAGCCGTCCGTGGCGGCCAGGGCCGCACGGGCGGCCAGATCATGGTCGGCGGGGTCGACGTCGTACGGCGCCTCCCCGGCGATGTGAAGCGTCCAGCCGTCGAGTCGCGGCGGTGCCGTACGCGCACGCAGGGCGTCGATGAACGCGGCGCCCCACAGGTGCTGGTGTACGTCGGTGGCCACGGCGCTCCTCGCTCGGCAGGCTACTGAACCGGTTTACTGAACCGTATCACTGTACCGCTTAAGTAAACCGATTCACCAGCTCAGGCGGCCAGAGTGTTCACCGATCCGTCACCGCGAAATGCCAACTTTCGGATTATTGATCCGGTTCAGTAGGGAATGACCCTCGGTCGTGTGTGATTGGAGGTGCTCATGACCCATTTGACCTTGGACGACGTGTACGAACACATCAGCGGCGTCTGTTTCAAGACCGGGCCACCGGGACAGGTGGGCGCGGAGACGGAGTGGTTCGTCGTGGACCACCGGGCGCCGGACCGCCATGTGCGGATCGACCGCCTGCGCACGGTGATGGACGCCGCGGGACCACCGCCCGCCGGCAGCCGCATCACCTACGAACCAGGGGGCCAGCTCGAGCTCAGCTCGCTCCCGCAACGGGGTGCGGCGGCGGCGTGCGCCGCCCTGGGCGCGGACATCGCCCACGTCAGCGGGCATCTGGCCAAAGAGGGGCTGGAACTGGCGGGACGCGGCATCGATCCGCTCAACCTGCGTACGCCCCTCTTCCAGCTCGACGAGGGCCGGTACCGCTGCATGCGGGTCTACTTCGGCGAGCCGGGGCTGGCCATGATGTGCGCGACGGCCTCCCTTCAGGTCTGCCTCGACATCGGCGCCGACGAGAAGGACGCGGCGCGGCGCTGGCGGCTCGCCCACGCCCTCGGCCCGGTGCTGGTGGCCGCGTTCGCCAACTCGCCGACGAACGGCTGCCGGTCGACGCGCCAGGTGATCTGGGAGAGGCTCGACCGCGGCCGTACGGCACCGGTCGTGGGGGACGACCCGGTGAAGGCCTGGGCGGAGTACGCCCTGGACGCGCGGGTGATGCTGCTGCGCGACGGCTGGGTACCCGACCCCGGCATGACGTTCCGCCAGTGGCTCACGACGGGCCGCCCGGACGTCACCGACCTCGCCTACCACCTGACCACGCTCTTCCCGCCGGTACGCCCCCAGGGCTGGCTGGAACTCCGAATGATCGACGCGGTGCCTGAGCCGTACTGGCCGGTGCCGATCGCCATCGTGGCGGCGCTGATCGATGACCCGCTCGCCGCCGACCTCGCGGCCGAGGCGGCCGAACCGGCGGCGGACCGCTGGCGGGAGGCCGCGCGCGACGCCCTCACCGACCCCCTACTGGCGCGCGCCGCACGCCGCTGCTTCGAGGCCGCGCGCGACGCGCTCCCGAGGATCGGCGCGGAGGCGCTCGTCCCGATCGTCGACGCGTACGCGGACCGTTACGTGACACGCGGCCGCTGCCCCGCCGACGACGACCCCCTCGACGTGACACCCGGCGCGGGCGTGCCCGCCGCCAAGGAGGAACCACGATGGACGTGAAGGAACGGATCGTCGCGGAGCTGACCGCGGCGCGCGACCGCAGCTTCGGGCTGACCGTCGAGGCACTGGAGGCTCCCGAGCTGACCTCACAGGTCTCGCCGCTGATGTCGCCGCTGGTCTGGGACCTGGCGCACATCGGCAACTACGAGGAACAGTGGCTGCTGCGCGCCGCGGCCGGCGCCGCGGCCGTCCGGCCCGACATCGACGATATCTACGACGCCTTCGAGCACCCGCGCGCCGAGCGGCCGTCGCTGCCCCTGCTGTCGCCCGCCGAGAGCCGGGCGTACGTCACGACGGTCCGCCAGAGAGTGCTCGACTCCCTCGAGAAGGTGCCGCTCGTCGGCGCCCTCACCGAGAACGGCTTCGTCTACCACATGGTGATCCAGCACGAGCACCAGCACGACGAGACCATGCTGGCCACCCACCAGCTCCGCAAGGGGGCGCCGGCGCTGCTGGACCCGCCGGGAGCCGACTCCGTCATCGGGGACACGATCGCGGCGGAGGTGCTGGTCCCCGGCGGGCCGTTCCTCATGGGGACCTCCGACGACCCGTGGGCCTACGACAACGAACGCCCCGGGCACACGGTCGACGTGCCCTCCTTCCACATCGACACGGCACCCGTCGGCAACGCCGCCTACGCCGCGTTCATCGAGGCGGGCGGCTACCAGGACCCGCGCTGGTGGCATCCGAAGGGATGGGAGTGGGGGTCGGCCTCGGGCAAGGAGGCACCCGCGTTCTGGCACCGCGAGGGCGGCCAGTGGCTGCGGCGCCGGCTGGGCCGCGTCGAACCGGTGCCCCTGGACGAGCCGGTGCAGCACGTCTGCTGGTACGAGGCGGACGCCTACGCCCGCTGGGCGGGCAAGCGGCTGCCCACCGAGGCGGAGTGGGAGAAGGCCGCGAGCTGGGACCCCGTGGCGGAGCGCAAGCGCCGCCTGCCCTGGGGCGACTCCGGCGAGGCCGGCGACCACGCCAACCTCGGCCAGCGCAGGCTGCACCCCGCACCGCTCGGGTCCTACCCCGGCGGCGCCTCGGCCTACGGCGTACGCCAGCTGATCGGCGACGTGTGGGAGTGGACCTCCAGCGACTTCACCGCCTATCCGGGCTTTCGGGCCTTCCCGTACAGGGAGTACTCCGAAGTGTTCTTCGGCGGTGACTACAAGATCCTCAAGGGTGGCTCCTGGGCGACGCACCCGCTGTCCGGCCGCGCCACCTTCCGCAACTGGGACCACCCGATCCGGCGGCAGATCTTCTCCGGGTTCCGCTGTGCGAGGGATGCCTGATGTGCCGTCATCTCGCCTATCTCGGCGACCCGCGGAGCCTGCAGGAGCTGCTGTACAAGCCGGAGCACTCGCTGGAGACGCAGGCGTACGCGCCGCGCATGTCACGCTCGTGCATCCTGAACGCCGATGGCTTCGGGGCGGGCTGGTACGACGAGACCCGGCCCGCCCCGGTGCGCTACCGGCGCGCCCAGCCGATGTGGACCGACCTGTCCTTCGCCGACGTCGCCGACGTGGTCCGTACGCGATGCACGGTCGCGGCGGTCCGGTCGGCGACGGTCGGGTTCCCGATCGACGAGTCGTGCGCGCAGCCGTTCACGGACGGGGAGCGGCTGTTCAGCCACAACGGAGTGATCCAGGGGTTCCCCGGGGTGGAGTCCAAGCTGCGCGAGCTGGCCGGGGACCTCGCGGTGGTGCCGGACGCGCGTGCGCCGGTCGACTCGGCGCTGCTGTTCGCACTGGCCGCCGGGGCGTGGCGGACGGGTGAGTCGCTGGCCGGCGGCCTGGCGCACGCCGTGCGCACGGTCACCCCGCTGGCCGCCGGCCGGTACAACCTCCTGGCCGGCGACGGTACGCGGCTGGCCGCCACGACCTGGGGCGACACGCTCTTCATCCAGAGGCTGGATGGGGGGGTCGTGCTCGCCTCCGAGCCGTACGACGACGAGCCCGGATGGGAGGAGGTGCCCGACCGATCACTCGTGACCGCCGGTCCGGGGGGTGTCGGTATCAGCCCGCTGTGCCCTTGACCGAATCTCGATGAGGAGATCTTCAGTGCCGATGATCAAGCGCTTTCTCACGCCCGACGACCTCGAGAAGTCACTCCGGCAGGACGTCGCCGACGGCCTGACCGCGTTCCCGAAGACGCTGCCGCCGAAATGGTTCTATGACGAGCGCGGGAGTGAGCTGTTCGAGGAGATCACCAGGCTGGAGGAGTACTACCCGACCCGGCGCGAACGCGCCATCCTCACCGAACGCGCGGCCGAGATCGCCTCGGTGACCGAGGCGCAGACCCTGCTCGAACTGGGCGCGGGATCGGGGGAGAAGACGCGGCTGCTGCTCGACGCGCTCGGCGGCACACTCGGGACGTACGTGCCGGTGGACGTCAGCGGCGACTTCCTCGCCTCGGCGGCGGAGCAGATCGCCACCGAGTACCCGTCCCTCTCGGTGCAGCCCATCGTGGCCGACTACGAACGGCATCTGGACCAGTTCCCCGGAGGCCCGCGGCGGTTGATCGCCTTCCTCGGCGGCACGATCGGCAACATGGAACCGGCCGAGCGCGTGTCCTTTCTCGGCGGGCTGCGCGCCACGATGGGCGATGACGACGCGCTGCTCATCGGGGCGGACCTGGTCAAGGCGCCGCAGCGGCTCATACGCGCCTACGACGACGCGCGCGGGGTGACGGCGGAGTTCAACCGCAACGTGCTCCGGGTGATCAACCGCGAGCTCGCCGCCGACTTCGAGGTGTCGCGCTTCGAGCACGTCGCGGTGTGGGACGGCGCGGAGGAGCGCATCGAGATGCGGCTGCGTTCTACCCGGGCCCAGACCGTACGGGTCGATGCGTTGGACCTGGTGGTGGAGTTCGCGGCGGGAGAAGAGATGCGCACCGAGATCTCCGCCAAGTTCCGCCGCGAACGCTTCGAGGAGTCGGTGGGGTCGGCCGGTCTGCGGGTTGACCAGTGGTGGACTGATCGCGACAAGGATTTCGTCCTTAGTCTTGTCCGACCCGCTCTATAGGGTTGGGGCGTGACGCAGCAGCGGAAGCGCGCGACGATCCGTGAGGTGGCGAAAGCGACGGGGCTTTCGCCGGCCGCCGTTTCCTATGCGCTGCGTGGCATCCAGACCTCGGAGGAGACGCAGGAGCGGGTCCGCAAGGCCGCGGAGGAGCTGGGCTATGAGGCCCACCCGATCGCCCGCGCGCTGGCCAGCGGACGCAGCGGCATGGTGGGCCTGCTCTGCGGCTCCCTCGAAGACCTGTGGCAGCAGTCCCTGGCGGTGGGCATCGGCCGCGCCCTGTTCGCCCGCGACCGCTTCGCCATCATCCTCGACGCGGCCGGCG
>JAOPYG010000213.1 GCA_025964685.1 Actinoallomurus sp.
ATGTACGCCCGCTGCCGGGAACCCGGTAGGCTTCTCGGCGGAGGATTCGCCTAGTGGCCTAGGGCGCACGCTTGGAAAGCGTGTTGGGGGCAACCCCTCAGGAGTTCGAATCTCCTATCCTCCGCCAAGCTGATCAGGTACGACGCCGGGCCCGGCACCGTGTTGGATGCCGGCCCGGCGTTTCATCAGTCTCAGTTAGCCGAAAACGGCTCCGCGATCATCGGCTATCGGCACCAAAGTCCGTACCCTTCGCCCCGGTCGTAGCGACAGAATCAGTCACTCGGGATCTGGCCGTTGCTCTCTGCCCTTTCACCGGCCGAAGTGCATGCGACGGCGTTCGTGTAGTAGCTCAACAGCTTGTACGCGGCCGGGGCGACCTACGCCGATGAGGGGGCGGCCTGGGCGGCGGGTCGGGCGAGGGCGGCGCTGATCGCTGCAGCGGACATGGCCAGAAACCCATGAACAACTTACGATTCGGCACTCGGCTGAGAACGAGCGCGGCCTTGACGATGGCGCCGATCTTGCTTGGGCTGGCGGTGATATGCCGCAGAGCGCGCCATCGTCCGGTGAGGACCGACGACCCGTCCGCGCGTCGTCTCAAATCTGGCGGTCTGGACGAACCAATACTTAAGACGGTGTCTCATGGCGAACGATCGTGGGACTCGATCTTTCGCAGCGAGGCCACCACATGTCTTCAGCGCCGGACGCGGACGACGAGCTTGCCGGTGGCGCGGTCATGCTCCATGTCGTCGTGGGCCTGCCGCACCTGCTCCAGGCCGTCGTAGACGCGGTCCACGGGGAAGGACAACCGGCCGACGGCGATCGCGTCCAGGATCTCCTGGAGGGCCTCCCGCGGCAGGTCCGCGGCGTCACCGAAATAGCCGGCCAGGCGAACGCCCTTCGGCAGGTACTCGTTCGGGGCGAAGTCCTGGACCGTCCACTGGTTGGAGAGGCTGCCGCTGAAGCAGACCGTGCCGTGCACGCGCACCGCGCGCAGCGTGTCGGGCAAGGTCGGGGTGCCGACGAGATCCAGCGCGGTGTCGACGCCGTCCGGGTACAGCTCGCGCACGGCGGGCGCGATCTTGCCGGTGTCGAGCAGGGGGTGGTCGACACCGTGCTCCTTCAGCCGCGCGAGGCGGCCGGCCTGCCGGGTGGTGGACAGCACCGTGGCGCCGCGCCACCTGGCGAGTGCGGCGGCGGCCAGGCCCACGGAGGAGGTGCCGCCGCGGATCAGCACGGACTGACCGGGCTTCAGGTCCAGCCCGATGGTGAGCGAACCGTGGGCGGTCTGCACCATCTCCGGTAGGGCGCCCAGCACCTCCCAGGGCAGGTCGGTGTCGACCGGGATGACCTGCGCGAGCGGCACCGAGGTGTACTCGGCATAGCCGCCGTCGTAGGTGCGGCCCATGTCACCCATCATCGCGACGACCTTCTGCCCCGGAGCCAGTCCGCTGCCAGCCGGGGCGTCGTCGACGGTACCGGCGGCCTCGATGCCTGGCACCCGAGGAAAGCTGACGCCCACGCTCACGCCCAGCCGGAGCTTCAGCTCCGAGCGATTGAGGCCGAAGGCCTCGACGCGGATGCGCACCCAGCCGTCTCGGTCGGCCGGGAGCGGGAGCGTGGTCAGCCGCAGGTTGTCCACGGGGCCTGGCCCGGAGAGCCGGACGGCGCGCATGGTGGTCGGCGACGACGACACGGATCTGCCTTCTTCCCGGCGTAGGAGAATCAGTCGGCCGACCGAACGCGCGGTCGCTGCGGCTTCATTCCCGACTCACGCCGGTCTTCCGCGCGTTGCGATCGACACGGCGCTCCTCCGGACACCTACGCGCAGGCCGACGCGCCGGCGAACGCAGTCGTCGTGAGCGACAGAAAAGAGGCGGTGAGGGAGATTCTGCGGGGCAGCATGGCCGCGCTGTGTCCCGACCCGGACCTGGCCGCGCTGTTCGCCGCGGACTCCGCGGACTCCGCGCGAGAGTGCCGTGACACCGACGAAGGCCTGCCCGGTCCACATCCGGGCAACCGTGCTGACGGTTCCGGTATTTCGCCGACCTTATCCGGGCGGAGGTTCTCCGGTCACAAGGACCTTCAGCTCGAAGGCCGCGGCCACCATGACTATTCCGTACACGCCCCCGCCGATGCCGATGAGCCACGCGACGGCGAAGGCTCCGTGGACCGGGGCGAGGGCGACGACCAATCCGTAAAGGATTGAGACGGCGCCGAACACGACGTACATGGACTCGCCCGGGATCGCCCGACGCACCAGGGCGGCGATGGCGATCTCCCCGAGACCCGTGACGATCGCCCAGAGGCCGACCAGGATCGTGATCACCCGAAGCGTGACGTCCGGCCAGACCAGCGACACGACTCCGAACAGGATGCCGGTCAGCGCCTCGGCGAACAACGCCAGGCGGGCGTCGGCCGGCGCTTTGACCGCCGTGGCCCCGGCGACGATGCCGTCCGACAGCACGTACAAGCCGAAGATGACCGAGATCGCCAGCACGGTCGCCGCCGGCCAGCCAAGGATCATCGTGGCGAAGGCCAGCGCCATGAGGCCACGTGCCGCGAGCACCCACCAGTAATGGGTGAGGTATTCGCGCATGGTCGAGCCTCCTGACGCGGGCCTGAGAGGACTCCTTACCTCCTGGTCCGGCCAGAAGACCAAACCCGGGTAAAGCCACCGAGGACAGGCCGCCTGCTCCCTCATGGCTTGACTTCGGAACGCCCGGCGCTGTTACGAGGCGCTACGTAGTGACCCGCTCTCCACACGCGACCCCGATCGTCAGCATCGGTTGTGGGGACGCCTGGCCACCGCCACGCTCGGTGGCACGGAGTACCCGCAGCGGGAGTACGAGGTGACCGCCGGCGGCCGCGTACGTTACCTCGTCGATCAGCCACGCCTGATCGTGTATTTCGTGTACGCCTCTGTCCGGCACCCCAAAGACACGGACGGCTGAGGCCGCCCCCTACCCCCTTTGGCGGAGTGCGGCGAGGGCGGCTTTGGTGGCGTCCGCGATCAGGGCGTCGTCCGAGGACGCGTTCGCGGAGGTGCGGTCGGACTGGATGGCGATGTCGATCGGAGGGCCGCTGGGCGGCCAGGCGATCGCGATGTCGTTGCGTGTGCCGTATCCGCCGTTGCCGGTCTTGTCACCGACCTTCCAGCCCGACGGGACCCCTGCCCGGATGTAGGGGCCGCCGGTCGTGTTCCCGACCAGCCAGTTCGTCAGCAGCTGCCGCCGGCTCACAGGCAGCACATCCCCCAGGACGAAGCGGTGCAGATCAGTGCCGAGCGCACGTGGGGTGCTCGTGTCCCGGGGATCGCCCGGGGTGGTGTCGTTCAGTGCGGGCTCGGTCCGGTCCACATGAGTCGTCGTGTCTCCGAGGTCGCGAAGCGCCGCCTGGAGTCCCGGGGGTCCACCGAGCTGGTCCACGAGCAGGTTCGCGGCCGTGTTGTCGCTCACCTGCAGCGCGGCGGCCATGAGCGCGCGCAGCGTCATGCCCTTGCCCACGTGCTTGGACGTGACCGGTGAATAGTCGACGAGGTCCGACGCGCGGTAGGTGATGACGCGATCCAGATCCGGAGCGCGCTTCAACAGGACCCCAGCGGCGAGGGCCTTGAACGTCGAGGCGTACGCGAACCGTTCGTCCGCTCGGTAGGTCACGGTGTGGCCGGTGTCCGCCACGTACACGCCGAGCCGGGCGTGGAATCGGTGCTCGATCTGGGCGAGAGCCCGGTTCGCGCGATCCTGCACCGACGCGGTCGGGGCCGGGGTCGGTCCGGCGTCGCCGTTTCCGGCACACCCACTCAGCAGACCGAGTGCGAGAGGTGCTACGAGCACGGCTGTCCGGAACTTCGGAGAAAGCATGACGGGCAGCCTGCCGCCACGAATTCATGCCGTCAAAGACAAAAATGCCACTCTCCATGCTGTTTCGGCATACGCGCCGAGAATCGTCCTGTGGGAAAGGCAGGTCCCGTACCTCAACCGCCCCTCATCAGGAGGCTGAGAGCTCAGCGGCTGGTGTCGACGACGCAGAACCGGTTGCCCTCGGTGTCGGCGAGCACGACGAAGTCGGGATCATCGGAGTAGAGATCCCAGTCGACGCGCTCGGCACCGAGGGAGACCAACCTGTCGACCTCGGCCGACTGGTCGGCCGCGTACAGGTCGAGATGGACGCGTGGATGCTCTTGCACGGGCGTCTCGCTCAGGCCGAGGGACAGCCCCGGCCCACGGCCGTCGACCGGCACCAGCACGGTCCAGTCGTCCTCCACCTCGCCGTCGCGTGGGACATAGCCGAGCGCCCGGCACCAGAAGTCGGCCGCCCTCCGCACGTCGGCCGCGCCCAGCACGATGGTTCCGATGTTCAACATTCACCGATCCTGGCAGCCGGTACCGATAATCGCCGATCCGCGTCGGCACCGCGCCGAATGGGTACGCCGACCGCCGTCGAACGCGATCAGGGGAGGTCCGATGGACAGCAGCCGTCCGCCGTTCCCGCCGTTCACCAAGCAGTCCGCGACGCGGAAGGTGCAGGCCGCCGAGGACGCCTGGAACACCCGGAACCCCGCCACGGTGGCGCTCGCCTACACCGAGGACTCGGTCTGGCGTAACCGCGACACGTTCCTCGAAGGCCGCGAGGCGATCGAGGCGTTCCTCGCCGGCAAGTGGGAGCGCGAGCTGGACTATGCCCTGCGCAAGGAGCTGTGGGCCTTCGACGGCAACCGCATCGCGGTGCGCTTCCAGTACGAGTGCCATGACGCGGACGGCCGATGGTGGCGCAGTTACGGCAACGAGCTGTGGGAGTTCGACGAGAGCGGCCTGATGCGCCGCCGGGAGGCCAGCATCAACGACGTGCCCATCGACGAGCGAGACCGCCGCATCTTCGACGCACGCCCGGAGGCCGAACACGGCATACCGTTCCCCATCCACTGAAAAACCCGGTTGTCGCGCGGGGCGGGCTCTGGTCGGCTGGTCCCATGGATCCTCGCGCGGTGCTCACCGCCTTCGACGAGCAGGTACGACGGCGGCCACAGTTCGGTGACGGCCACGTCGAGGACGACGGCGACATCGTACGGAGCGTGTCCTCGGGCGGCGGCTGGAACGGCGTCGAGTGGTGCGATCTGGACGGCGCCGACGTGGACGCGCGGATCCGGGACCAGATCCGGCGGTTCGCCGAGATCTCCCAGCCGTGGGAGTGGAAGTACTACTCCTACGACCGGCCCGCCGACCTGCCCGAACGCCTGGTCGCCGCCGGCCTCACGCGCCAGGACGACGAGGCGCTGCTCGTCGCCGACATCGCGGATCTCGCGCTCGACGTCAGCCCGCCGGCAGGTGTGGAGCTACGCCCCGTCGAGGACGCTCGCGACGTGGAGGCGCTGGTCCAGGTGCACAACGACGTCTTCGGCGGTGACTACTCCACCTTGGGCGCGTTCCTCCAGCGCGGCCTGGGCGACGGCACGGCCGCCGCCGTCGTCGCGTGGGCCGGCCGTACGCCCGTCTCCGCCGCACGCGCGCAGTTCCACCTCGGCACCCACTTCACGAGCCTGTGGGGTGGCGGCACGCTGCCCGCCTGGCGGGGGAAAGGGGTGTTCCGTTCCCTGGTCGCCTACCGTGCCGCGCTCGCCAAGGCCAAGGGCTTTCGCCACCTCCAGGTCGACGCGTCCCCCGACAGCCGCCCGATCCTGCGCCGTCTCGGCTTCGTCGAGCTCGCCACCACAACACCCTTCACTCACCCGGGGCACTGAGCTCCGGCAGAACACTCTTTGCCGAGTGTCCAGATTCAGGGCGGCCGATCGTCCTTAGAGTGGATGCCGGCGATCTGCCGGCCCTGACCTCGAGGGAGCAGCCATGCCCACCTATGTCGCACTCACCTACACCCGCGACGTCGACTGGACCAGCCCGGAGTACGGGCAGGAGATGAAGGACTACAACGAGTTCGGTCAGGCCGCCGCGGCCGTGATGCGGGGCGGTAACGCCCTCTACCCGACCACGACCGCGACGACCGTACGCGTCTCCGGCGGCAAGGGCGGAGACATCGTGACCAGCGACGGCCCGTACACCGAGACGAAAGAGGCCCTCACCGGCTTCTACCTGCTCGAATGCGCCGACCTGGACGAGGCCGTCAAGTACGCCGCCCAGATCCCCGCGGCCTGGGACGGCGCGGTCGAGGTACGCCCGGTCATCGAGTTCTGAGTGATGGGGGCCGGTGACGCGCTCGCCGAGGTGGTACGCGACGAAGGGACTCGCGTACTCGCCACTCTGGCGCGCGTCACCGGCGACCTGACTCTGGCGGAGGACGCCGCCCAGGACGCCGTCGTACGGGCCCTGGAGACCTGGCCGCGCGACGGCGTTCCGGACAACCCGCGCGCCTGGCTGCTCGTCACGGCCAAGCGGCGCGCGATCGACGTCATCAGACGAGAGGCACGGCGTCCCGGGAAAGAGGCCGAGGCGGTGATGTTCACCGAGGCCGAGTGCGATCCCCCCGGCGTCGTCCACGACGACCTGCTCCGGCTGGTCTTCACCTGCTGCCATCCCTGCCTGGGCACCGAAGCCCAGGTCGCGCTCGCGCTTCGTACGCTCGGGGGCCTGTCGACCGCGGAGGTCGCCCGCGGGCTGATGGTGCCCGAGGCGACCATGGCCAAGCGGCTCACACGGGCGAAACAGAAGATCGCGAAGGCGCGGATCCCGTACCGGGTGCCGGCCGCCGACGAGCTGCCCGCACGCCTCGACGGCGTCGCGACCACCGTCTACCTGATCTTCAACGAGGGGTACGCCGCGGGCTCGGGCGCCGATCTCGTACGGGGAGCGCTCACGTCCGAGGCCGTGCGGCTCTCCCGGCTGCTGGCCGAGCTGATGCCCGACGAGCCGACCGTCCTCGGCCTGCTGGCACTGCTGCTCCTCCAGGACGCCCGGCGCGACGCGCGGGTCGACGACGACGGCCGGCCGGTGCTGCTGAAGGACCAGGACCGCGCCCGCTGGGACAGGCCGGCGATCAAGGAGGGCGTCGAGCTGGTCGGCCGGGCGCTGCGGCGTACGCCGGACCACCCCAACACGTACGCCGCTCAGGCGGCGATCGCGGCCTGCCACGCTCTCGCGCCCTCGTACGCGGACACGCCCTGGGACGCGGTCATCTCCTGGTACGACGTGCTGCTCGGCATCAGGGAAATCCCGGTCGTACGGCTCAACCGGGCCGTCGCGGTGGCCGAACGCGACGGCCCCGACGCCGCGCTGGCCCTGGTCGACGCGATCGGCGATCTGGACGCCTATCCCTGGTGGCACGCGACGCGCGGTGAGTTGCTGCACCGCGCGGGCCGGTCCGAGGCGGCACGCGCGGCCTACGAACGGGCGCTGACGCTCGGTATGAGCGAACCGCAGGTGGAGCACCTGCGCCGGCGCATCGCCGCGCTGCCCTGAGCGACCGTCAGGGCGTGAACCTGCCCTGAGCGACCGTCAGGGCGTGAAACGGATGACCTTCTCCGGGGTCACCCGCACCATGATCCGGACCTCACCAGGCTCGGCCTTCGGCGGATCCTCGCCGAGGTACTTGTGGGAGAGCTCGTGCGGCAACGACTTGTGCTCGTCCACGGCCAGATCCGCGGTGCCGCGAATCTCCACCGAGTCGTACGGGTTCGCGAGATCGAAGATCGAGACGCTCACCCGCGGATCCTCGGTGAGGTTCCGAACCTTCTGCCGGCCCGCGGTGCTGGAGAACAGGATCGCGTCCCCGTCCCGTTTGACCCACACGACGGACGCCTGGGGCGACCCGCCGGGGCCCAGCGTCGCGACCGTGGCGAAGTTCTTGCCGTCCAGAAGCCGCCGTACGGGGTCACTCAAGGTCGTCATCAGCAGTGCCTCTCGTCGCGCCTCACTCAAGAGGGACTGTAGCAGATCGTCTTGTTGCGGACGATCTGTCACGGATCTGAGTTATACCGGGCCGCTGTGTCGTGTCCACTCTGTTGCCTCCCGGGTGTTTGATCACGATTCCTGGGGACATCTCTGGGTGCATCTCGGGGGAGACATTCGGACCCTGTGGAGGTAATCACCATGCTCGCCATAGTCGCCGCCATCGTCTTCGCCATCGCGCTGCTCTGCGACTGGCTCGGTGCCGGTTCTGACTTTTTCAACTACCAGACACTCGACACGATCGGCTTCCTGCTGATCGCTCTGCACCTGGCGGGGTTCGGGGCCGGATACGACTGGCGTGGCCGCGGCCGCGCGTGGCGTGGCCGCTCCAGACGCCGCTGACAACGACTACACAGATCATCAACACCGGGCCGGTATCCGAAGGGGTGCCGGCCCGGTCATTCGCACGCCACCGCTCGTCTTAACGGCCGAAACTGATGCAGACCTGGAGCACAACAAGTGGCGTGATCACCGGCGTCGCCACCTAAACTGCTTTGCGTGATCTTTAAGGCCGTTGGAGAGGGGCGCCCTTACCCGGAGCACAGTCTGAGCTCCCGTGACTGGGCCAATGTTCCGCCCCGCCAGGTGCGGCTCGACCAATTGATCACCACGAAAGCCGGGCTCGACCTCAACTTCCTGCTCGCCGAGGACTCCACGTTCTACGGCGACCTGTTCCCGCACGTCGTGCAGTGGCGTGGCCAGATGTACCTCGAAGACGGCCTGCACCGAGCCCTCCGCGCAGCCCTGCACCAACGCACCGTCCTGCACGCGCGCGTGCTGGACCTCGACGTCGTCGACGTCACCCCGTCACCCACGCCCTAGACCCGGCACGGACCGGGCCGGGCCGGGCCGGGCCGAGCTTGCGGCGGGGTCCGTAGACCACATACGCGTGCTTCCACCGGCGGCCGGTGTGCGGTGCGGATGTCAACGCGCCTAGATCTGGGCGGTTGCCCATTCGAACATTCTTGGGAACGCCTCTCGCCACGCGACGTAGTTGTGTTGGCCGCCCTTGATGACCAGGAACGGCGCGGTCGGCTGGTACTGCTTGACCAGGTCCATGAACGCCTGGGCCTGCACCATGTCGGTCTGGGCCGCGTTGCCGGACATCACCCAGAAGTGCGGCAGAGGCGACGGTGGCAGCACTCTGGCCAGCACCTTGAGCGGGGAGTTCCCGGCGCGCAGGGTCCGGTCGCCGGCGAACGGGTCGACCACGCGGGGCAGGTGGTTGGTGCGCAGCGGCTCGAAGTAGCCGCTCAGCGACGCCGCGGCGCCGTATCGGTCGGGATGCCGCAGCGCGAGGTTCGCGGCGCAGAAGCCGCCCTCGGAGAAGCCCGCGATGCCCCACGCCGGCCCGGGCCGCTCGACCCGCAGCCGCCCGGCGACGGCGTCGGGCACGTCGACCGCGAGGTAGGTCTCGTCCTGCTCACCGCGGACGGTGTTGAGGCACTGCGTCGAACGGTCGATGCCGCCGTTGGCGTCCGGCATGACGAGCACGACCGGCTTGGCCTTGTGCGTGGAGATCAGCTTGCGCAGCATCCCGGAGATCTTGAGCCGTCCCTCGTAGTCGCCCGGCGAGCCGGGTGAGCCGTGGATCAGCTCGATCACCGGAAAACGCTGGTCGGCGTACGGTCGCTGGAAGTACTGCGGTGGCAGGTAGACCACGCCCTGGCGGCTGATGCGGCTCTGCGGACCGGGCAGCGTCGTCTCCAGGGCGAAGCCGTTCTTACGCGCCTGCCGCTTGTGCACGGCCTCCTGCAGGACGCGATCGAGGCGGACGCCGAGGTCGGGCACGCGGGCGACGCTCGCCGGAGCCTGGTTGGTGAGGTCGCGCCACGCGTCGTCCCAGCTCTCGTAGTAGCCGTAGAAGTCGTTGACGAGAGCGATGCCGCACATCATCGCGGGCGGGAAGGCCAGCACGCCGGCGATCACCTTGAGCGCCACGTGCCGCACGCGGACGAGCCAGAACAGCGCGCCCGCGAAGAGCAGCATGAGTAAGGCGAAGACGACGAAGCCCTGTGGGCCGAACACGATCCCCCCCGCCGCAGACGACATGCCCAGGTGACAGCATGACGAGCGCAACGACAGGTCAGAGGCCGATCAAAGGCATCGCGTTCGTCAACCTTCCTTTACCCTACGTGTTGGTGCGGACACTTTCCGTTCACCAGTCGGCTGCGAAGGCCCGCGCCGGATTCGTCACGAAGATCTTCGTCGCGACGGCCTCGCCGACCTCGCGCGCGATCGCGGGTAGCAGCCGCCGGAGCAGGTACGGCATCCCCGGCCCGCCTCCAGTGGCCGCGCGCGCCGCCGCCGTCGTGGTGTCGCCGCCCACCAACAGC
>JAOPYG010000219.1 GCA_025964685.1 Actinoallomurus sp.
GGCCGGCGCCCGCGCGGCGCTCGGCGGGCTCTACCCGTCCAGCTCGCTGTACATGAACTGCGACTACGTCAAGACGCACGCCGCGGCCGTGCAGAAGCTGGTGAACGCCTTCGTCCAGACGCTCGGCTGGATCAAGGCGCACAAGCCGGCCGAGATCGCGGCCAAGATGCCGGCCGACTACGCCGGCGGTAACCCCACGCTGTACGAGAAGGCGGTCGGCGACAGCATCGGCATGTTCAACGGCGACGGCATGATGCCGGCCGACGGCGCGAAGAACGTGCTGAACGTGCTCGCGCAGTTCTCCCCCAACGTCAAGGGCAAGAAGGACACGATCGACCTGTCCAAGACCTACACCACGGAGTTCGCGGCCAAGGCGCCGAAGCAGTGACCGGTACGGGAACCCCCCGTACCGCGGAGTGAGCCCGACGGGGCCGGCACGGCGTGCCGGCCCCGTCCGCGATCCACATGATCTCGGCGAGGCCGCCTCAGCCGAGCCGGATGGTCTCGCCTTCGCGCGCCACCTCGACGTCTCCGGTGTAGGTCCCGCGCGCCGCCTCCTCGGCCCGTACGGCGAAGGTGCCGGGCCACAGGTGGGTGAGCATCAGGCGCCCGGCGCCGGCACGGGTGGCGTGCTCGCCGGCCTGCCGGGCGCTCGACAGATAACGGGCGTCCTCCGCCGGCACCTCGTCGGCGTAAGTCGCCTCGGCGAGGAACAGGTCGGCGTCGCGGGCGAGATCGGCCAGCTCGCGGCACGGGCCGGTGTCCCCCGTGTAGGCCAGCACCCGTCCGTCGCTCGTCAGCCGCAGGCCGGCGTTGGGCACGAAGTGCGGCAGCGCCCAGGTGTCGACCGTGAACGGCCCGACCTCGAACCGCGCGCCCGCGGTGAAGGCGCGCAGCGCCAGGGAGTCATCCAGCATGCCGGGCCGGTCCAGCGCCAGGACACGGTCGAGCGCGCCCGGCAGGGCGTGGACGGGGAGCCTCGGCGCCGGCTCCGGGGCCAGGGCCCGCGCCCGCAGCAGCGGGTTCAGATCGGCGCAGTGGTCCGGGTGACCGTGGCTGACCAGGACCGCGTCGACGTCCGCGGCGTCGGCGTGCTGCAGCAGGCGCGGCAGCGTGGCGTACCCGGGGTCGATGAGCAGGCGGAAGCCGTCGTCCTCGACCAGGTAGCCGCTGCACGCGCGTCCGGCCGCGGGCCACGCCCCGCAGCTGCCGAGGACCGTCATCCGCATTCGCGTCAGCTCCCGTCGCGGACTTCACGCCGAAAATGAACCTGTGGCGTCTCTGAGGCGTTATTTAACACATGGCCCCTTGCAATGCCCCCCCGCCTGCCGCCCGGCCCGTGATTCCCGGCGCGCGGGGCGTCGCGACGGTGGCCGCGACCGCGCCGATCTCCGCCCCCGCCCGTGCGGTCTATGACTTCCTCGAGCGGCTGCCCAACCACGCTCTGATCACCGGCAGCGGGCTCCGGCTGGAGGGCCTGACCGCCGACGGCAGGGGCGCCCGGATCGCGCTGCGCGGGCCGCTCGGCATCCGCCGTACGGCCCGCACCTGCGTCACTCGCCTCCATCGGCCCCGCCACTTCGGGGGTACCGCCGAGGTCGGCCGGCGCACGGTCGCGTACGTCCACTGGACCATCGACCACGCCGAGACCGGCTCGCTCGTCACACTGACCGCGACGATCCTGCGGGCCGGCCCCCTCGACCGCCTGCTGCTCGCACTCGGCGGCAGACGCTGGCTGGCCCGCAGTTTCGAACGCGCCATCGCTCTCCTCGGCACGGCCGTGGAGAGCGCGGCCGACGCCGATGGGACGCACGCGCGGCCGGCCGATTCGCCGGACTACTTGAGGAAGCCCTGCTGCTCGAGCCAGTCGTGGGCGACCTGCTTGGGTTCGTAGCCGTCCACGTCGACCTTGGCGTTGAGCCCGCGCATGGTCTCGTCGGTGAGCTTCTGCGCCACCGGCGCGACGATCTTGGCGATCTGCGGGTACTTGGTGCTGATCTCCTGGCGGAGCGTGAGCGAGGCGTTGTAGACCGGGAAGAAGTGCCGGTCGTCCTGCAGCACCTGCAGGTGCTTGGCGGGGATCCGGCCGTCGGTGGTGAAGACCTCACCGAAGTTGCAGGTCTGGCCCTTCGCCGTCTCGGTGTAGATGACCCCGGTGTCGAGCTGCTTGACGTTCCCCGAAGGGACGTCCATCCCGTACGCCTTCTTCAGGCCGGGCCAGCCGTCATCGCGGGTGGAGAACTCGCTCTCGATGCAGAACGTCGCCTCGGCCGGCTTGGTCTTGAGCAGGTTGGCCACATCGGACATGGTCCGTACGCCGAGCCGCTGCGCCGCGTCCTGCCGGATCGCGAAGGCGTACGTGTTGTTCAGCGGCGCGGGCGGCTCCCAGACGATCTTGTTCTTGGCCAGGTCGTCCTTTGCCACCTCCGTGTACTGCCGGGCCGGGTCCGGGATCGGCTTGGCGTGCTTGAGGTAGGTGATCCAGCCGGTCCCGGTGTAGTCCCAATAGAGGTCGACCAGGCCCGAGGTCAGGGCGTTACGCGTGTTGGTCGAGCCCTGGATGTTCGTCTTGTCGGTGACGTTCGCGCCATGCGCCCGGAGCAGCTCCAGCGTCATCTGGCCGAGGACGAGCTGCTCGGTGAACTCCTTCGAGCCGACGCGCAGCGACACGCCCTTGAGCTCCTGTCCGGCGCTTCCCTGCTCGACGTTGGACTTCGCCCCGCCGCAGGCGGCGAGGGAGACCCCGAGCACGATCACTCCGAAGGTGGCACGAAAACGCATCTCAACCCTTTTCTCTCTTGGTCGGTCGGGGCAAAGCCGGTCACGAAAGGCCGCGAGGCCGCAGGACGTCTTCGGCCAGGTTGCCGAGCCAGTCGACGAGGAACGCGATGCAGCAGGTCAGCACGCTGCCGGTGATCAGGACCGGGTGCCGTGACAGTTTGATTCCGTTGACGATCATGTCGCCGAGGCCGCCCGCGTTGACGAACGTCGCGAGGGTGGCCACGCCGACGGTGAGCACCAGCGCCGTACGCAGCCCGGCCAGGATCACGGGCACGGCGAGCCGCAGTTCCACCGAGAACAGCACCTGCATCCGCGTCATCCCCATGCCCCGGGCCGCCTCGACCAGGGTGGGATCGACCTGCTGGATGCCGACCATCGTGTTGCGGAGCACGGGCAGCACGGCGTACACGACCAGGCCGAACATCGCGATCTTGAACCCGATGCCGAATTTGATGGTGAGCAGCACCAGGAGCCCGAGGGACGGGATCGCCTGGCCCAGGTTGGACAGTGCGAGCACGACCGGGCTGACCCATCTGGCCCGGGGTCGCGAGATGATGACGCCGAGCGGGATCGCGATGACGATGACGATGACGGTGGCGACCACCGTGAGCTTGAGGTGCTCGATCACCCGGTCGTGCATGTAGGTGTAGTTGAGGGTGCGCCGCTCGATCGAGTCGAGCCGCAGCCCGTGCACCCACAGGTAGAGCACGCCGAGCACGGCCGCGATAGCGGCCGGCGTGCCCAGGTGCCGGAGCAGGAAACGTGTACGGCCGCGCCGCGCCGTACCGGCGCCACCGACCCCGGCGGCCGCGATCCCGTCCGTGCCGGTCAGCGTGTCAGCCACCACTCGGCTCGACCTCCCGGCCGTTCGTCTGGATCGCCTGGCAGACGTCGTGGTACGTCAGGCGATGACGAATATCGCCCGAGACGGCGGCGACCTCTTCGGTGCCGTTCGCCACCATGGCGTCCAGCGCCTCGCGCAGTGTCGCCGCCGTGTCCACCTCGGGCAGGCCGGCCGCCGGCGGCGGGCCGCCGTCCGCCGGGAACACGTCCTCGACGGTGATCAGGGCCAGTCGCTTCAGGGTGCTGGCCGTGCCGATGAAGCCGGCGACGTAGTCGTCGGCGGGGGCACCGAGGATCCGGGCCGGCCGGTCGTACTGCGCGATGTGCGACCCCTCGCGCAGCACGACGATCCGGTCACCCAGCCGGATGGCCTCCTCGAAGTCGTGCGTGACGAAAATGATCGTCTTACGGAGCTCGCGCTGCAGCCGGAGGAACTCGTTCTGCAGGTGCTCACGGGTGATGGGGTCGGTCGCGCCGAACGGCTCGTCCATCAGCATCACCGGAGGGTCCGCGGCAAGCGCTCGGGCCACACCGACCCGCTGCTGCTGGCCGCCGGAGAGCTGGCGCGGGTACCGCGAGCGGAACTGCGCGGCGTCGAGCCCGACCAGACCGAGCAGCTCGTCGATCCGGTCGGTGATCCGCGTCTTGGACCAGCCGAGCAGCTTCGGGACGACGCCGATGTTCTGGGCGATGGTCAGGTGCGGGAACAGCCCGATCTGCTGGATCACATAGCCGACGTGCCGGCGGAGGTCGTCCGGGCGCATCCGCAAGACGTCCTCGCCACCGATGCGGACTTCACCGGAGGTCGGCTCGATCAACCGGTTGATCATCTTCATCGTGGTCGTCTTGCCGCACCCCGACGGGCCGACGAAGACGACCAGCTCGCCGGCGGCCACGTCGAGAGAGATCGCGTCCACGGCGGGGGCGGACTGCCCGGGATACCGCTTGGTCAGCTCCCGTAGCTCGATGCCCACACCTCCGTCACTGTTATCGAACACGGAGACCCCTCGGGCTGGTGAGTAGACGGATGATGAGGAAGAGCAGGTCGGCGAGCAGCGCCAGGATCACGACGCCGAGCGTCCCGGCGAGCGCCTCGTTCAGGGAGTTGGCCGAGCCGAGCCGGGCGAGGCCGTCGAGAATCTGCTGGCCCAGGCCGGGCCCGGCGACGTAGGCGGCGATCGCGGTGATCCCGATGATCATCTGGGTGGAGACGCGGATGCCGGTGAGGATCAGCGGCCAGGCGAGCGGGAGCTGAACACGCCACAGCACGTGGACGGGGCTCATTCCCATGCCGCGTCCGGCCTCGACGATCGCGGAGTCGACGCCGCGCAGGCCAACGACGGTGTTCCGGACGATGGGCAGCAGCGAGTAGAGGGTGAGCGCGAAGACGGTCGGGGTCCAGCCCAGCCCGAGTACGGGAATGAGCAGCCCGAGTAGGGCGAACGACGGAATCGTGAGAAACCCGCTGGAGACGCCGATCGCGAAGCCGCTCAGGCGCGGCCGCCGCCAGGTGAGCATGCCGATGCCGACGCCGAGAACGGTCGCGATCATCATCGCCACCACCACGGCGAGCGCGTGCTGCCCGAACGCGCGCGTGAGCTCGTCCGACCGGGTCTGGACATATTCAGAGAACGTCATCGCACCCTTCAAGCCGCCACGTTTGTGGCTAATTGTCGGGATCCAAGGGCCCCAAGAGGTGGAATGTTACGGCACAGAACGCTCCAACCATGTACGGAGCGTGAGTGACAGCCACGACGATCTCGAATGGGCGGCGGTTCGCCGGCCGCCGGCAGCCCGCCCGGCGGAGGGCGCGACGGTGACGCGATGGGCGCGTGTGAGCTGCTGATATGCGGAGAAACTTATGTTATCCGCCACGCCTTACGGCGCAGGGCGAACTGGGAGTGGATGTGAGTCGGCCAGACCGAATGTCACATTTTCGCATCGTCGTCACAGGTCTGGCCGGAGCGCGGCGAACATTCCCGGCAAAGCACCTCTAGTCGGTTGTTTTGGGACGTCTTGGGGGGGCACAGAAGGCTCGCAACTGCAACCCAGGAGGCAAACATGTCGACCGTCGCAGTGGTCGTCATCGTCATAGTCGTGATCGTCGTGTTGGGCGTCGTCGCATTCCTCGCCCGGGCGCAGGCCCGGCGACGCGGCCTGCAACAGCGTTTCGGCCCCGAGTACGACCGGGCGGTGGAGAGCCACGAGAGCACCCGCGATGCCGAGCAGGAGCTCCTCGCCCGCAAGAAGCGCCATGATGAGCTGGAGATCCGTCCGCTGGACCCGGAGGCGCGCGAGCGTCACCTCACCGAATGGCGTCAGGTCCAGGAGCGTTTCGTGGACGCGCCCGAGTCAGCCGTCACCGAGGCCGACAGCCTTCTGGTCCTGGTGATGGGCGAGCGCGGCTACCCGACGGAGGGATACGAGCAGCAGGTCTCGGACCTGTCGGTCGAGCACGCCGCCACGATCGACCGGTACCGGACGGCGCATGACATCAGCGGCCGCGCCGAGACCAAGCAGGCCTCGACCGAGGACCTGCGGCAGGCCATGGTGCACTACCGCGCGCTGTTCACCGAGCTGCTGGAGACCGGCGACGGCCACACCGCGGACCGGACCGCCGAACCCACCGCCCCGGCAGAAGCCGAGCCGACCACGAGTACCGACGCCACGGCCGACACGGAGCCGGTTGCCAAGGTCGACGACAGCGGCACCGAGCCCCGCGAGCGAACCACGACCGGGCGGCGGACCGCGCGGCGTAACGGCAATGACGAGGGAGCATAGGCGATGACCGAGTATCACGACCGTTCGGTGGACGACCCGCATCCAGCCGAGGACCGGCGGGTCGCCGGCTGGCCCGGTCACGAACCGGACCAGCAGGCGAACGGGACGCCGGGCGGGGAAGAGCCGCTCGTGGGTGAGGTGTGGAACGAGGACTCCTCCACCGAAGGGGCGGGGCAGCGCACCGACGACCACGCCGGGGGTACCGGCCGGCCCGGTGAGGACGAGGGCCAGGGCGAGCACGCGCAGACCGATGAGGCGGCCGAATCCCAGGACCTCACGGAGCACGGCGAGGACACCGGCCATGATCACGTCAGTGAACCGTTCGGCACCGAGGAGCCGATGATCGTCTCCGACTCCGCCGCCGAGGGCTCCGATGTGGCGGACGCCGAGCGCACCGACCCCGAGGGCTCCGATGTCCTGGTGGCCGAGCGCACCGACGCGGACCCGGCCACGGAATCGGCCGTGCGGCCGACCGGGGAACCGACCGGGGAACCGGTCGTCATCACCGACGCGGCCGCCCCGGCGGCCGAGACGGAGACCGTGCCCGAGGCCAAGCCGGTCGTCGACGGTGCCCGGCCCACGGCCGCCGACGAGCTCACGGTCGACGACCTCTTCGAGCCCGAGGCCGCCGAGCGGTTCCGCGACCGCTGGCGTGACGTCAAGGCCGTCTTCGTCGACGACCCGTCGGACGCGGTCCGGCAGGCCAGTGCCCTGTCCGGTGAGGCCGTCGACGAGCTGACCGCGGCTCTCGGCCGGCTACGGGAGACCCTCGACGGACACTGGGACGAGGGCAAGCAGACCGACACCGAACGCCTGCGCGTGGCCCTGCGCGGCTACGGCTCGCTGATCGACCGCATCGTGGCGCGCTGAACATCGGCGAGACCGCGGCGGGCGCCCCCAGCGCCCGCCGCGCTCTGTTGTTCCCTAAGTGTTCACGCGTTCAGTGGGCCGTGCTCACCCGGCCAGACGAGCAGCACGCGGCACAGTGCGTGGTCGACGACGAAACGCGTCACCGGTCCCAGGCTGCCGGGGCCGGGCAGGCCCTGGCCGCCGTCCCGTACGCACACCAGCAGCTCGGCTTCGCTCGCCGCCGTCACCACCACGTGCTCCACGACGCCCCGCTCCCACAGCCGCCGCACCGGACGGCCGATGCGGGCCTCGGCCTCGTCGAACAGCGCCGCGGCCTGGTCCTCCTCGATCCCCGCGAAGGCCTCGCCGGGCTCGTGCCCACCCGGTCCGAGCGCAATGGTGAGGGCATCGGCCGGCGGCTCGTCGCCGCCGGTCACCAGAAGCAGCACGACCTCTTCGCAGATCAGGCCGGCGACCGCGTCCACGGCGCTCTCCCACGCGGCGGCGGGGTTGATCCACACCATCACGGTCACACGACCACGCTCCGATTGCCGACGGGGGCGTCCACCCTGTCATGGTCCGCGCGGGGAGGATGCCGGACCGGCTGAGTGCGCCGGGCGCACCGCGCCGATCCAGGGTGCGGTGGAACTCATGAATGCCGCAAGGATGCCAGAAGAACGGCATCGCGATCACCCAGCCCCCTCCGATCCACCGGGCCGGGCGGCTCCCAGCTGCCGGGGCACCTGGGAGCCGCGTCCCGATCAGCCGCCCAGGAAGGCGATCACGGCGTCACGGCCGGCGTGGCCGAGCTCGCGGTTCTGGACCGAGTGCGAGGCGCCCTTGACGATGACGAGCCTGCCGTTCGGGGCGTGCCGTGCCTCTTCCACGGCCCACTCCATCGGTGTCGACAGGTCGTGATCACCGTTCACCAGCAGGATCGGGACGTTCGGGAGCCGGGCCGGTGGCTCCGCGGACGGCCTCGACCGCCAGCGCAGGCACTCCTGGGTGAAGCCGCTGCCCGCCGCGGTCGCGCGGGTGTAGGGCCAGAACCGGCTCGCGTCGATCCGCCGCAGCCCGCGGTCCAGCGCCGTCTGGCGGCCGCTCAGGGGCGTGTCCGACCGGCCCCACGGGAACACGCCGTCGGAGCAGAACGCGTCGATGTGCAGGCCGGAGCTGTAGCTCGCCACGTCGTCCCCGCCGGGCTTGAACGCGGCGATGATGGCGTCCAGCCGGGAGGAGTCGCCGTGCCGCGCGGCGTGCAGCGCGCCGACGATGTCGCCCTGGCCGCCCGGGAGGGCGTCCGGATTGCGGTAGGTCGGATCGGCGAACTCGTACGACACCATCGTGTCGAAGATCCGCACGCCGTCGGCGTCGCTCCGGTGCCTCACCACCCACGCGAGGTCCTCGGCGGGGTCGAACCCGCAGGCGGGCGCCGCCTGGCACGCGTCGCGCAGGACGCGCGCCTCGGCGTGCATGCCGACGATGTAGAGGCCGTCGTCGGCCTGCGGGTCGACGTGCGGCAGCACCGAGTCGAGCACGACCTTGCGGACGTGGGTGGGGTGCACGGCCGCGTAGCGCGCCGCGGTGAACGACCCGTACGACACTCCGTCCACGACCATCGTGTCGACGCCGAGCGCCTGGCGCAGCGACTCGTAGTCGGCGACGGTCTGCTCGGTGCCGTACAGCCCCTTCCGGTCACCGACGATGTCGGAGCACTCCTTGACCGCCGCCGGTGTCGGCGCGGCGATGTCGGAGCTGCCGACCTGGGCCTGCAGCTGCGGACAGTCGATCGCGCCGAGCTCACCGGTCCCCCGCTGGTCCAGCATCACGAAGCGGTACTGCCGGGCGACCTCGGGAAGGCGCTGGTTCGCGATCCGGTTGATCGTGGGCACGCCCGGCTGGCCGGGTCCTCCGGTGAGGAAGAGCAGGGTGCCCTTCGGCGCGTCGGCGTTGTCCGCGGTCGCGACCCGAAGGTCGAGGGTGCCGGGCACCCGGCCGCGATGGTCCAGCGGCACGGTCAGGGTCGAGCAGGTGAACCCGGGTTCGCCCGGGCACGGGCGCGGATCGGCCAGCGTCGGCCCGGCGGCATGCCGGGGCGCGCCGGTCGCCGACGCCGGGCCTGCGAGGCCCGCCACCAGCGTGGTGACCGCCGCGGCGATGAGTACACGTGAGCGCATTCGGCGATTGTGACCACGGAACCGTCCCGTAGGACAAGCCAATACTCTTGGACGCGCCTCATTGACCTGTATCGGCCATTATGTCCGCTGCGGCGGTGAACAGGGGGTCTGCGCAATGGTCGTGCACCGGCCGGCGGCGGCGCACCGGAATTCACTCTCGCGTCCCTTGACCGGGTTCTGACCGAACTGGCAAGTCTCTAATCATGAGCATCTCCCGTAGGAGACCCGGTCTCCGTTCACTTGTCCTCATCCCCGCCCTGGCGGCCGCCGGTCTGCTGGCCCCGGCCGCCGCGCACTCGTCGGTCACGCCGCTCGCCACCGGCACGATCTGCCACTCGTCGTTGCCGCCGCAGGCCGACGACACGCTCGCGCTCATCGACCAGGGCGGACCGTTCCCCTATCCGCAGGACGGGGCGGTCTTCCAGAACCGCGAGCGCGTGCTGCCCAGCGAGCCGAGCGGCTACTACCACGAGTACACGGTCAAGACCCCGGGCTCGCGCGACCGCGGAGCCCGGCGGATCGTGACCGCGAAGAGCGGTACGGATTACTACACCTCGGACCACTACGTGACGTTCGACGCCATCAACTTCCGGTGCTGAGGCCCAACCGCTCGCCGTGATCGGGCAATGAGTCGATGAAACCGGCGCGTGGTCACGGCGAGCGGGCCGCCCGGGTGACAGCGTCTGACGCGATCGCTCTTTTCAGGGGGGAACGTCATGCGCACACTTACCGTCACCACGCTCGCCGCCGCCGGGCTGCTCAGCCTGGCCTCCGGCGCCAGCGCCGCCCACGCCAACAACCACCTCACCGTCACGGGGCAGGCCAGCCACCTGCGTCCCGCCGTCGGAGATCTCGACAACGTCCGCTGGACGGTCACCAACACCGGCGACGGGCACCTCGACCACGTACGGCTGATCGCGTCGGTGCCGAACGGGTGGACCGTCAAGGACGGTCCGGGCTGCACCCACGCGGGCGCGAACCTGCGCTGCGACCTCGGCGGACTGGACGCGGGCCGCAAGGTCAGCGTCGAGATCCCGATGGTCGTCCACCGACCGGTCGGCGCCGTGCAGCTGCGCGCCTGGGCCATGGGGTCCGTCGGCCGGCTGAACGTTCCGGGCCCGGAGACGTCGTTCCAGGTGGTCGTGGTCGCACACCACTGACCTCACGAGTCTCGCGGACCATCGCCCGCGAGCAGGTTCGCCGCGAACGCGGCCGTCGGCATCGGCGGCCGCGTTCGCGGCTTTTCCCCAGGTCCTGAGGTGCTTTATGCCACTATGTCGGCGTGCCTGCGCTGCTCCTGCCGTTCCTCGCCGTCGTCGTCGTCCTCACCGTCACGCCGGGTCCGGACATGCTGCTGGTCGTACGCAACGGCTTGAGCTCGGGCGTACGGGGCGCCTGGTACACCGGCCTGGGGTGCTGTCTGGGCATCTCGGTGCACGCCACCGCCGCGGTGCTCGGACTGTCGGCGATCCTGGCCGCGTCGGCGACGGCGTACGCGACGGTGAAGCTGGCCGGCGCCGCCTACCTCGCCTATCTCGGCGTCCGCATGCTGATCTCGGCCATCATGGCGGGGGACGAACCACTCGACGCAGCGCCCGGAGACACACCTGACGAGGCGCCCTCGCGGCCGGTGGCGGTCCGCCGGGCCGGTACGGCGTTCCGGCAGGGGCTGGTGACCAACCTCCTCAACCCCAAGATCGCCCTGCTCTTCCTGACCCTGCTGCCGCAGTTCGTCGCCGACGGCGAGCCGCGGCTGCGCACCACCGCGACGCTCGCCGCGGTCTTCCTCGGCCTCGCGGTGCTGTGGTGGCGGACCTTCTCCCTGGCCATCGGCCCGATCTCCCGGCTGCTGCGCGGACGCCGCTCCCGCCGCACCCTCGACGCGCTCGCCGGCGGCGCGCTCCTGGCGATCAGCGCCCGCGTGGCACTCGAACGCGGCGCCTGAGGGCGCCTTCGGGAGCGTGGCACCCCCGCCGGGACCGTGGTGGCAGGGCGTCAGGACGCGCGGTCGGCGGCGATCTGCTCGAGGACCTTGCGATCGCTCGCGAACGGGCTGCGCTCGTGGGGCCAGTGCAGGGCCAGGTCGGTGACACCGAGTTCGGCGTACCGGCCGGCGAGGTCACGGTAGGCCTCGATCGAGTCCATCCAGGGCTCGTCCGGATCTCCGGTGCGCAACAGCGTGCGTACCTCGCGGCCCTCGGCGGCGCACGCCTCGGCGAGCCGCGAAAGCTGGTCCCGTACGGCGTCGAAGCACGAGACGCCGGGGCGGGACGCGCCCGCCGTGACCCACGTCTCGGCGTACCGGGCGGCCAGCCGTATGCCTCGCGGGCCCGTGCCGGCGATCGCGAACGGCACGCGCGGCCGCTGCACGCAGCCCGGTTCGGTCAGCGCGTCATGGACCGACCAGAAACGCCCCTCGTACGTCGTGCGCGGTCCGCGCAGCAGCAGGTCCATCAGCTCGACCCACTCGGCGAGGCGGTCGGCCCGCTCCGGCGGCGGCCATTCGACGCCGTCGAGGATCCCGGCGTCCGACCGGCGTCGCACGCCGCCCGCCCCGATGCCGAGCTCCAGCCGCCCGCCGCTGACATCGTCGATCGCCTTGACCGCGTGGGCGGTCGGCAGCGGATGACGGAAGTTGGGCGAGGTGACCAGCGTGCCGATGCGGATCCGCGAGGTCTCCACCGCGGCGGCGGCCAGGGTCGTGTAGGCGTCCTGCCACGGCGTGATGCCGCGCCAGGCGATGTGGTCATAGACCCAGGCCACGTCGAAGCCCAGATCCTCCGCCGCGAGCCACTGCTCCCGCGCCTGGCTCCAGGAGGCGATGGGCCACAGCACCACTCCGACACGCATGCGCGTACGCTACCCGGCCGCCGCGGGCCCCGGGGCCCTGGGGCCCCCGACCGAATGACGTTCAAAAGACCCCCACGGCACGGCCCGATCAACGCCCATACGGGGCCATACTGAGCAAGGGGGCAGTGGCCCGTTTCGCCTCGGGCCCAGTCGCGCACGTACAAAAGGAGACGTTTCATGTCTGACGAGGAGTTCCTTGACAAACTGCCTCCCCAGAATCTGATCTTCAAACTGCCGCCCACGTTCGACGACGTGGAGCAGGAGCGACGGCACCGCAAGGAGCGGCTGGCAGCGGCGCTGCGCGTCTTCGGCAAGCTCGGCTTCGAGGAAGGCGTCGCGGGCCACATCACCGCGCGCGACCCGGAGCGGACCGACCATTTCTGGGTCAATCCCTTTGGGATGTCCTTCAAGCACGTCCGCGTGAGCGACCTCATCCTCGTCAATCACGAGGGCAAGGTCGTCGAGGGACGCTACCCCGTCAACGAGGCGGCGTTCGCGATCCACTCGCAGGTGCACCAGGCGCGGCCGGACGTCGTGGCCGCCGCGCACAGCCATTCCGTGCACGGCCGGGCCATCTCCGCGCTCGGCGAGCTGCTGGAGCCGATCACCCAGGACGTCTGCGCGTTCTATGAGGACCACGCGCTCTTCGACGACTACACCGGTGTCGTCACCGACCTCGAAGAGGGCAAGCGCATCGCGACCACGCTGGGCTCCACCAAAGCGGTGATCCTGCGCAACCACGGCCTGCTCACGGTCGGCGACTCCGTCGACGCCGCGGCCTGGTGGTTCATCACGATGGAGCGCTCGTGCCAGGTCCAGCTCCTCGCCAAGGCCGCAGGACGCGTGGTGCAGATCTCCCAGGAGAACGCCAAGCTCACGCACGAGCAGCTCGGCAACGACCTCGTGGCCTGGATCAACTACCAGCCCCTGCACGACCAGATCACGCGCGAGCAGCCCGACCTGTTCGAGTGACGGCCTGACCGCGCTCCACCACGACGTCGCACGAGCGGGGGTCGTCCCGCTCATGCGACGTCGTGGCCTCTGGCGATGTCGTCTCAGAACATGAGCTCGGTCCAGCGGGGCACGCGTGGGATCAGCAGCAGCCGCATCCCGGCCTCCACCGGCGTACGGTCGCGCTTGCGCGAGTTGCACGCTCCGCACGCGAGCACGGTGTTCTCCCATGACGTGGCCCCGCCCCGCGAGCGCGGCACGATGTGGTCGACGGTGTCGCCCCCCGCGCCGCAGTACCCGCAGCGGTCGCCGTCGCGGCTGCGCAGCCCGTGCTTGCTCCATGACGGCCGGTGCCCGTGCCGCCAGCGCATGGTGACGTAGCGGACCAACCGCAGCACCCGCGGCAGGGGGAAGTGCCCGATGCGCCGGCCCTCCACCGCCTCTTCGACGACGGCGACCCCGCGTACGAGCATGCGTACGGCGTGCCGCACGTCGACCTTGTGCAGCGGCTCGTACGAAGCGTTCAAGACCAGTACGTACACCGGACTCCCTATTCACCGCGGAGAACAAAAAACGCCGTCCCCGGATTCCGGAAACGGCGTGACAGGGGGACGGCTACCGCCCCCGCTGGTGGCCGTCCTCGGGAATCCGCTCGTGCCGGGTCAGTCGCTCCGGCCCCTCCTCGCCGGGGTCGCCCTGGACCGGCATCGAGGTGAGCAGGCGCGACCGCCACTGGGGCGTGACCGGGGCGTCGCCCGGGGTCTCCGGGGCGCCGTCGAGGTGCCACGACACTGTGCTCTCCTTTCCGCGCGATCCGATTCGGGAACAGCATGGATCACCCGCCGACGGCGGGCAACGCCTTTTGGGCGAACCGGGCCCGCCGCAATGCCGAGCGACCGGTACCGGTCACCCCGGCCGGCCGCGCCCGTACGACGAGCCCCCCACATGCGCGCCCGACCGTCAGCCGGCCCGTTTCAGGCTGTCGATCAAGCCGCCCCAGGCCGGGCCGTCCCAGCTGACGACGAGCGCAGACCCGTCCGGCTTCAGTTTCAGGGTGCCGCGCTTCCGGTCGGGATTCTCCGTGGCGCACTTGAGGGTGAGGACCGGCTTCTTTGTACCCGTACCCGTACCCGTGCCGGTGACGGTGCCGGGGCAGGCGAGCCGCCCGGTCGTCCGCACCGTGTTCCCGGTGATCTTGAGCGTCGCGATCGGGCTCGTGTTGATCGGCTTCCAGGTCCCGTCGAGGCCATTGGCCTCCGTCGACGCAGGCTTCGTCGCCGGTGCGGTCGGGGCCGGAGACGACGGCGCCTTGGCGCTGTCCTTCCCGTCGCCGCCACAGCCGGACAGCAGGACAGCGGCGAGTCCCAGGGCCGTGGCACTCAATGTCGTACGCATCGTCGTCCTTTTCGATCTTCGCCGGAAACGGGGCTTGTTCCAGCACAGAACCGTCGCGGGTTATGCCAATCCGCGGCCTCAGGCAGCACGCTCCTGGAGAATCGCGGACTCCCTGGCGCGGTGAAGACGGCTCGGCGTCATCCGGTGAGGGCGCGGATCGCGGTCAGCGTGCGCTCGCCGCCCGGGTCGCCGCCCGTCACCGGCACCACCGCCACCTCGTCGACGCCCGCGTCGGCGTACGCGGCCAGCCGGGAGCGTACGGCGGCGGTGTCGCCGGCCAGCCCGATCGTGCCGGCCAGCTCCAGCGGCAGGGCGGTGAGCAGCTCGCGGGGCGGCGTGCCGCCCCGCGCCAGCTTCACCGCGTCGGCGAAGCCCGCCTCGGCGAGGTTGTCGGAGTAACCGGGGGCACTCAGGTACGGGACGAGGCCCCAGATGAGCTGCGCGTAGGACTCCGGCACCGGATCGATGGCCGCCGGCATCCAGGCCGCCAGCCGGGGCGCGCGCCGGCCGGCCTTCTTGGCCGCGGCGTCGAGCTTGTCCTTCAGCTCGGCGGCGCGCCGCGGAGTGACGAGGTTGATCACCATCCGGTCGGCGTGCGCGGCCGCCGTCGCCACGGCACGGTCACCGAGCGCCGCCACCGTCAGCGGACCCTCTGGCGGCCCCAGCCGCAGCCGGAAGCCGTCGCCGCGTCCCGCTCGGCCGCCCTTCAGCAGCGTGGCGACGGAACGGGCGCTCTCCTCCAGCGCCGTCGCGGCGCCGGCGCGGGACCGGCCGTACCAGTCCTCCACGACCGTGGGGTTCGAGGAGCCCAGCGCCACGCCGATCCGCCGGCGCGTGAGCGCGGTCACCGAGGCCGCGCCCATCGCGATCATCGCCGGGTCGCGTACCGTCACCGGGACCGGCCCGACCGTCATCGCGATCGTGTCGGTGGCCAGGCCGACCGCCGTGGCCAGCGCGAAGGCGTCCCAGGTGCCGGTCTCCCCGATCCAGAGTTCCGCGAAGCCCAGCCGGTCGGCGAGCACCGCGGTGTGCAGCGCCTCCTCCGGGGGACGGTCGAGCCACATTCCGACGACGGCGCTGATGTCCATATGCCCCATCGAAGCAGAAGCCGCCGAGTGCCGTGCTCGCATGTACGATGCGTGTGGCTTCACCGGATAAGTTCCGCGACCGGCCGCCCAGGTGGCGTGACACGGGATGCCGCCGACGACGTCACGGGCACGCGCGCATAGAGTTGGCGCCGTGGCTGAAGAGGCGTGGAAGGTAGAACCGTCCGGTCCGTTGCGTGGCGACATCCACGTGCGCGGCTCCAAGAACGCGGTGACCAAGCACATGGTCGCGGCCATGCTCGGCGAGGGCGAGAGCACGATCCGCAACGCGCCCGAGGTCGGCGACGTCGAGATCACCGGGGCGATGCTCCAGGCGCTCGGGCACGCGGTCACGCGCGACGGGTCGCATATCAGGATCGCGCCCGGCCCGGTGGCCGAGCCGCGGGTGCCGGAGGCCTTCACCGGCCTCAACCGCATCCCGATCCTGATGGTGGGCCCGCTGCTGCACCTGACGGGTGAGGCGTTCGTGCCGCTGGTGGGCGGTGACCCGATCGGCCGCCGCCCGGTCGACTTCCACGTCGAGGCACTGCGCGCCATGGGCGCCGAGGTCGAGGTCGGCGAAACCGGCATCGCCGCACGGGCGACCCGGCTGCACGGCGCACGCATCGACCTGCCGTACCCCAGCGTGGGCGCCACCGAGACCGTACTGATGTCGGCCGTGCTGGCCGAGGGCAAGACGGTACTGCGCGGCGCCGCCATGGAGCCCGAGGTCGTCGAGCTGGCGCTGTTCCTGCAGCGCATGGGCGCGCAGATCGAGCTCAGCCCGGACCGCCGCATCGTCATCGAGGGCGTGAAGAAGCTGAAGGGCGCGTCCACGCGCCTCGCCGGCGACCGCCTCGAGGCGTTCTCCTACCTGGTCGCCGGCCTCATCACCGGCGGTGAGGTGCGCGTCCACGGCTGCTCACAGGACCGCCTGGTCACCGCCATCACGACACTCGCCCGCATGGGCGCCCGCTTCGAGATCACCGACGAGTGGATCACCGCGTCGGCGCCTGAGGGCCTGCGTCCCGCCGCGGTCCACACCGACACCCACCCCGGCTACATGACCGACTGGCAGCAGCCGCTCATGGTGCTGTTCACCCAGGCGGAGGGCATGTCGGTCCTGCACGAGACGGTGTTCGAGAACCGCCTGGTGTACGTCCCGGCCCTGAAGAAGATGGGTTGTGAGATCGAGGTCTTCAACGCGTGCCTCGGCGGCCCGGCCTGCCGGTTCCACGACAGCAACTCGGTCCACTCGGCCGTGGTGCGCGGCGTCTCCAAGCTGACCGGCGCCGACGTGACCATGCCGGACGTGCGCGCCGGCTTTTCGGCCGTGCTCGCCGCCTCGGCGGCGGACGGCCCGTCGACGCTGCGCGGCGTCCACCACATCGAACGCGGCTACCACCGCCCGGCCGAGCAGTTCGCCTCCCTGGGCCTGTCGCTCCACCGCGAGACGGTCTGAGGACTCCGGCCGACACCACCCGCAACACCGGCCCCTGATCTCTTTTGGATTAACAAGCACCGGCGCCGGTCGCTCGCGAAGTCGCTGTGGTCGGCCACGCCCCGCGCGACCTTGGGGTGGGCCAGCTGGAGCAGCAGCGCGCGGCCGCCGCCGGCGAGCAGGGCGGGTTCGGCGGCGACCCAGTGGATCACCGCGTCGTCTCCGAACGTGCCGCCCATTATGGGGGCGCGTCAGGCTCGGCGACGGCGAGAGCCGGGGAGCCACCGAGCGGCCCACCGGAACGGGCCCTTCGGCTCAGGCCGCACGTACAGGCTCAGATTGCCGTTGATCGTCCGGTACGGGGCGAGACGTCCGCGCGCGGTCAGTTTCTCGGTGAACCCGCGCAGCCGGTGCTCGTAGGTCCAGCCGCCACCGTCGACGCGTCCGACGAGATCCCAGGTGCCGTCCGTCAGCCACGGAAGCGCCTCCGTATCGATCACGGCTTCCGCCGACATCGCGCCGTCCTCGGACAACTCGGCCGTCGTGGTCAGCGGGAAGTCCCCGCCGTCCGTCCGCCGGCGGAGGTAGAGGTCCAGCCGCCACGGGCGGTCACCGACCTCCAGGGCCTCCGGCGACACGGGAACCGGCACCGGCGGATCCCATCGGCCCGCGGGGAAGGCGAGCGGCGTGCCGTCACCGAGGACGAGACGTGCGGCGAAGCGTACGGCGAGCGCGTCATCGCGCCAGCCCATGCCATCCAGGGCGGCGTCCAGCTCGACGCCGCGCTCGGCCTCCAGGAGGTGGAACAGATCGTCGTACGCGTCGGCGCGCAGCAGCTCCGACCGTACGCGCAGGCGCACCTTGAGGCGGCGGTCGACGCCGGGGCCGAACCGCTCGTCGGCGAGCTTGCGGGACTCCTCGTAGTAGGCCCGGCGGTATTCGGCCGGGGCGTCGAGGAAGCCGTTCTCGCCGATCCGCTTGAGGATCTTCCCGCGGTACCAGTGCGCGTAGTAGCGGTCGCGCACCGACCCCGCCTCGACGTGCGAATCGACGATGTCGAGCACCTCGCGGAGCATCGCGTGGTAGTGGCCCGGCTCGGGGAGGCTGCGGGAGTAGCTGCCGTCTCGTTTCACCCAGTGGCAGCACGGGTAGTCGCCGACCACCGAGATCGTCCGGGCGCGGAAGTAGGCCTCGAGCACGAACCGGTGGTCCTCCAGCCGGACCGGGCCCTCGGGGTACCGGAGCCCGTGCTCGGCCAGGAACGAACGGCGGAACATCTTGTGC
>JAOPYG010000245.1 GCA_025964685.1 Actinoallomurus sp.
GCGCGTCGGAGGAGAAGCCGCCGAAGACCACGGTGTGCGGCGCGCCGATCCGGGCGCAGGCCAGCATCGCGATCACGGTCTCGGGGATCATCGGCATGTAGATGGCGACGCGGTCGCCCTTCTCCACACCCAGCTCGGTGAGGGCGTTGGCCGCCTTGCTCACCTCACGCTTGAGGTCGGCGTACGTGATGGTGCGCGTGTCGCCGGGCTCGCCCTCCCAGTGGTAGGCGACCTTGTCGCCGTTGCCGGCCTCGACGTGGCGGTCGACGCAGTTGTACGCGACGTTGAGCTGCCCGCCGGTGAACCACTTGGCGAACGGGGGGTTGGACCAGTCGAGCACGGTGTCCCAGCGGGTGTGCCAGTGCAGTCTCTCCGCCTGCTTTTCCCAGAACGCGAGACGGTCGGCGTTCGCCTCGCCGTACGCCGCCTCGGTGACGTTGGCCGCCGCGGCCAGCTCTGCGGGGGGAGCGAACCGCCGGCTCTCTTGCAGAAGGTTGGACAGGGTTTCAGTGGGGGGTTCCTGCGCCACGATGCGCTCCTTCAGGCAATGGGTGAGTCGGAGGTCACAGCCCCCACTCCAGCAGTTACAGGCCGGTAGTGACAAGGGGCAGTGCGGTTGTCACCGGACCCCGCGCAGGGTACCCGGTGGACGGCGATTAGGGTCATCCGAATGAGCGACCCATTTGCCCACGTCGCGGGCCTTCCCGGGGTATCCGAAGCCATCACGTCGGCTCGGGAGCCGGTGGATCGGTTGCTCGGCCACCGGATCCTGCGGCGGCGCAGCGCGGAGGTCTCCGCGGAGTCGGCTCTGCGGGGCGCACGGGCCTCGGCGTCGCTGGAGGGCGCGTCGGTCCCGTTGGAAGAGGTACGGGCGGGCGTGGACGATCCGCTGGTGCAGGGGGCGTTGCGGGTGTCGGCGTCCATCGGGTCGCTCGCGGGAACATGGCGGGTCGCGCCGCGCCAGGTGCTGGCCCGGCTGCACGCGCTCGCCGCCTCTGACAGCGTGGACGCTCTCGATCTGGGGCGTCCGCGCTCCGCTGTGGAAGCTCGTGATCCGCTGCGGCTGGGTCCGCCGCCGTCTCCGGCCTCGGTGGCCGAGCGTCTGTCCTCCCTCGCCGACCTGCTGACCTCGCCGACCGAAGCGCCGGCCCTGGTCGTCGCGGCGATCACCCACGGCGAATTGCTCGCGCTGCGGCCCTTCGGCTGGGCGGATGGCATCGTGGCACGCGCGGCGGCCCGCCTGGCCCTCATCGACCGGGGTTTTGACCCCAAGTCCCTGGCGGCGCCGGAAGTGGGCCACGTGGAACTCGGACCCGCTTATCGCGATGCGATCGGCGCCTATCTCTCCGGCACTCCGTCGGGAGTCACGCAATGGGTGCGTCACTGCGCGGAGGCCACCGCACTGGGAGCCCGCGATGCGCTGGCGGTGTGCGAGGCATTCACACGCACTTGAGCCGTAATGCCCGAATTTTTCGTTAAAAGAGAGCGTCGTGAAACGGAGAAGCGAGCGGCGTTCCCGTAGGAACGCCGCTCGCCGTCTCGTCACACCGGGTTACCAAGCGTGCACCTGATCAGTCGGATCGGGTCAAGCCCGTCTCGACACGCCTCCCGCGGCTGGTCGCGCGTGGGTGCCCGGCTGCCGCGCTCGGACCTTGGTCCGTGACACCTGTCTACGCCGAATTCGCCCAGATGACAAGCCCTAAGCCGGAGAACGCCCGGTGGGGGGCGGTATGGGATCGGGGGGGTGCTTTGGCGGTGCGGTTGGCCTCTTGGGTGGGCGCCTGCGCGAGATGTGGCGGTTACTCAGTGTGATGTTCGGCGTGAGGTCTCCTTGTGCGGAGGCGGCCGTTGCGCTGCGGGTCTTTGCTCTGGGTGTTCTCGCTGTGACTGAGGTGGCATATGTCCGCATATGCCGTGGGGGACGATGCTGTCGGTGCTAGGCGAAATAGAACGGCACTCGACGCAACACCCCGCGATGGGGCAGCATATGTCGAATCTGCATACACTGAGGAAGCAGGTATACGTTCTGCTGACGATGACCTGTCTTCCGTTTTAGGTTGGCAACAGACCTCCCCCGGAAAACGGGACCGGCTCTACCCCCCCAGAGCCGGACCGTATGGCGACCCCCGCTCTCCCCCCCGGCGGGGGTCGCCGCATTTCCGCTGCGGGTAACGCCCGCGTTTAGCGGATTCGCCCTTTTGTGCCCGTGAAACCGCCGAATACTGCGCGGGTGGGTCTTCCGTCCGACGCCGCTTGGAAGCCTTTCTGCCTCGGTGGGCGTGGCGGTGCTGGCTCGTCCGGTGCGGTGGGCGCCGTCCTTCGGCTCGTCGCCGGCCTCGCCCCACTCGTTGAGCCGCCCTACGAAGCCATCCGGCCAGGCGCTGTACCCGTCGCCGCCGCCGACCCCCCGTTCCCTTGCTCCTACGGCGCCAAGGCAGCTACTCCTTCACCACTCCCATCAAGCGCCGCCGCGGCTGAGCCGGCCTCACCCTTAGTTATCCACAGTCTGTGGAAGGGGCTTTCGCCGGACGAAGTCGCGGTCGCATCGTTGACCTCGCACCGCCGAGGGAGATGCCATGTCAGCCGCCGTTCTGATCGTTTCCGCCGATGCCGACCTGCTCGACGACCTGCTCCGGCTCGCCGCCGCAGCGGATGTCGAAGCGCATGTCGCGTCGGATGTCGTACGAGCCCGATCGGCCTGGCGCGACGCCGCGCTCGTGGTGGCCGGCCCCGACCTGGGCGCCGAGTTGGCCGGCTGCGCTCCGCCACGGCGGCCCGGGGTGATCCTGGCGACCTCCGATCCGGACGGTGAAGGCCTCTACCGGCTCGCCGTCGACATCGGCGCGCAAGACGTCGCGCCGCTTCCGGACGCCGAGGCCTGGCTGGTCGAGCGCATGGCGGCGGCCACCGAGCCGCCCGTCCCCGGCGCGGCGACGGTCGCCGTCATCGGTGGCCGCGGCGGTGCCGGAGCCAGCGTCCTCTCGGCGACTCTGGCGATCTCCGCCGCCGGCCGCGGCCTGCGTACGCTCCTCGTCGACGGCGACCCACTCGGCGGCGGCATCGACCTGGTCTTAGGCGCGGAGGGCGCGCCTGGTGCGCGCTGGTCCGACTACTCCGAACGCCGTGGACGGCTGAGCAGCGTGGCCCTGCACGACTCGCTGCCGGCGCGCGGTGGCCTGGCCGTACTCTCCTGGCACCGCGGAGCCGTCGAACCGGTCACCGCCGAGACCATGAGATCGGTCCTCGACGCCGCTTTCCGCGGCTACGACCTGGTCATCATCGATCTGCCCCGGCAGCCGACCGACGCGAGCGTGGAGGCCCTGGCCGCCGCCGACGTGACACTGATCATCGTTCCGGCGGAGGTACGCGCGACGGTCGCCGCCGATCGGGTGGCCGACCTCGCCCGCCGCTACACCCGAGACCTCCGCCTCGTCGTACGCGGTCCCGCCCCAGGCGGCCTCAAGGCCGACGCCATCGCGGAGTCCCTCCGGCTGCCCTTGGCCGGAGCGATGTCCGCCGACCGCCGAGTCGCCGCCGCCATCGAACGCGGAGAGCCACCCGGCGGCGGGGGCCCGCTCAACGCCTTCTGCGCCCGATTCCTCGGCGGCCTCCCGCACACGCGTCGACCGCACGACTCGTAAGCCCCTGCTTCGAAGGAGGACAGATGACCGATCTCACCGACGCCGTACGTGCCCGGCTCATCGGCGCGGGCCTACAACCGACCGCCGCACAGGTCGCGGCGGCCTTACGCGCGGAGGGACGCATGCTCGGCGACACCGAAGTGCTCACCCTGGCCGACGAGGTACGCGCCGACCTCGTCGGAGCGGGCCCACTCGAACCCCTCCTGCGCGACCCCGGCGTCACCGACGTCCTGGTCAACGGCCCGGGCGAGGTATGGGTGGACGCCGGCGACGGGCTCCGCCTGACCCAGGTGCGCTTCACCGACGAGTCCGCCGTACGACGGCTCGCCCAGCGCCTCGCCGCACTCGCCGGACGCCGCCTGGACGACACCGCGCCGTACGCCGACGCCCGGCTCCCCGGAGGGGTACGCCTGCACGCCGTCCTCCCACCGATCACCGCCGCCGGCACCACCTTGTCCTTGCGACTGCCGAGGCGCCGCGCCTTCACGCTGGAAGAACTGGTCGCCGCCGGCACCGTACCCACCGCCGGAGCCGCTCTGCTCGGCGGCCTGGTCGCCGCCCGCGTCGCCTTCCTGGTGACCGGCGGCACCGGTTCCGGCAAGACGACGATCCTGTCGTCCCTGCTGTCGCTGGCCGATCCTGCGGAGCGTCTGATCCTGGTCGAAGACTCCGCCGAACTCCGCCCCGCCCATCCGCACGTGGTCGGCCTGGAGGCACGCCCGCCCAACGTCGAAGGCGCGGGCGGCGTCACCCTCCACGACCTCGTACGCCAGGCGCTCCGGATGCGTCCCGACCGCCTGGTCGTGGGAGAGGTACGGGGACGTGAGGTGGTCGACCTGCTGGCCGCGCTGAACACGGGCCATGAGGGCGGCTGCGCGACCGTCCACGCCAATGCTCCCGCCGACGTGCCCGCCCGCCTCGAAGCGCTGGCCTGCGCGGCCGGCCTCACCCGCGACGCCGTCCACAGCCAGCTGGCGGCGGCACTGGACGTCGTGATCCACCTCGTACGGGACCCGTGCGGAGGCCGCCGCCGAGTAGCCGAGATATGCGTCCTCGAACGCGGCCACGACGGCTTGGTCCAGGTCGTACCGGCGGTCCTGTTCACCGCCGACGGCACGATCACCAACGGGCCGGGAATGCCCACCTTGCAGGCACGTCTCACCGGACGTCCCGCATGATCGCGGTGGCCGCAGGCTGCTGTGTCTTCGCCGCGGTCTGGATCGCGTCACTCCCGTCACCGGCCGCTCTACGCCTGATGGCTGTCTTCCGAGGCCCCCCGGCCGGCGGCCCACCGGCCCGCCCGGCAGGCGCCGAGGCCGCACTCTCCTGGCTGCGGCAGAAGACAAGAGCCCTGGGCCGCCGCCGCAGACAGGTCACCATCCGCCGAGCAGCCGTCATCGAACTCTGCGACGCGATCGCCGTTGAGCTCACCGCCGGCCGTCCCGCGGGCACCGCATTGGCGCACGCGGCTGAAACACTGCCCGACCTTCCCGGCCTGAGGTCCGTCATCGAAGCCGCCCGCGGCGGAGACGACGTGGTGACCGCCCTGACCCGAGCCTCGACCACGGAGGGATGCGAAGCCCTGCGCCTGCTCGCTGGCTGCTGGCGCATCGGCGTCGACCGCGGCGGCACGCTCGCCTCGGTCATCGACGGCCTGGCCGAAGCCCTACGCGACGAACAGTCCCACCGCGAGGAGGTTGCCCTCCAACTGGCCGGTTCCCGCGCCACCGCCCGCCTCTTGGCCGGCCTCCCGATCCTGGGCTTGGTCATGGCGGCCGCCCTGGGCGCCCACCCGTTGCGGTTCCTGTTCGGCACCATCCCAGGCGTCCTATGTCTTGGTGCCGGTATCGGCCTGGACGCCCTGGGCCTGTGGTGGACCGCCCGGCTGGCCACCGCGGCCGAGCAACTCCAGTGACCGGACGAGAAGCGGCTACCCGCCGCCTTTGCCTCTCGCTGGAGGAGGACCGATGGTCCTGTCGCTGCTGACCGTTCTGTGCTGGGGCGTGGCGGGCTTCCTGGTCATGTCCGATGACGGTCCACGCAGGCGTCTGGGTCGTCTGCTCCCCGCACCCGCCTCGCCAACGGCACCGGGCGGTGCTCGAGAGACGCGGCTGCGCTGGGCCGCCGGCGGGTTAGCCGGCCTGGCCTCCGCGTGGCTGGTGGGCGGCCCGCTGGGCTGGGCGGCAGGCGCATTGGTCGCCGTCGGCTGCGTACGGATCCTCTCCCGCTTAGAACCCCGAGCCGTCAGACAGCGCCGCACCCGCATCCTCGCCGAACTCCCCATGGCGATCGACCTGTTGTCCGCATGCCTACGCGGCGGCGGCGCGTGGCACGAGTCCGTCGAAGCCGTCGCCGAAGCCGTGGGCGGCCCACTCGGCGCTGAATTGGCACGTGTGGCCGCACGCATCCGTCTAGGCGCGGACCCGGTACAGGAGTGGCTCAACCTCGCAGACGAGCCGGTCCTGGCTCCCCTCGGCCGAACGGCCGCCCGAGCCACCGGCGGCGGAGCCCCCATCGCCGCGACGCTCACCCGCCTGGCACGCGACCAGCGACGTACCGCCCGCGCAGCCGCCTCCGCCCGAGCCCGAACCGCCGGCGTACACGCAGTGGCCCCCCTCGGACTCTGCTTCCTGCCGGCCTTCGTCCTCCTCGGCATCGTGCCCGCCGTCGCCGGCATAGCCGCGAACGTCCTACTGCCCTGAGCCCACCCGGGTTGCTGCCCTGAGCTCATACGGGTTGCTGACGTGGGTGGTCGCTGCCCTGGGCCCCACCCACCTGAGTCGCTGCCGTCTGCGTCCGAGTCGCGCTTCAGCCCGCGCCGACCACGATTCCCATCGAGGAGAATCGCCATCGATCGAGTCGGCCGGAGCTCACAGCGAGTGGCTGATCCCGTTCCTGAAGTTATCCACAGAACATGGTTCACCTGGTGGCGATGAGCAGGGCCGGTCACGCTTGGTCATGGACGTGCTCGTGTCCGTGATCGAGGAGGGGATCCACATGCGCAGACTGTCCGCGCTCTGGCGCCGATGCCGTGACGGCCGTGACCGGGGAATGTCGACGGCGGAGTACGCCGTGGGCACCGTGGCCGCCGCCGCATTCGCCGGCCTGCTGTTCAAGATCGTGACCAGCCCAGAAGTGCGGAAGATGCTTTTAGAGATCATTCGCCGCGCACTCAGCCTGGTCGGATGACCTGGCTTCTCATCGCCCAACGGCACGTAGCGCGGGTTGTGCTCTGGCGGCACGTGTTCGGCGGCTGGTTCTTCACGGGGGTGCTCCCCACCGGCGTCCCGCCGTCACTTGTAGGGCGAATGTGGGGGAGGCGCGTGCGCCGGGATCCGCGGGGTTCGGTCACGGCCGAGACGGCGGTGGCGTTCCCCGCGCTGGTGGTCGTCCTCGCGGTCGCGTTGTGGGGCGTGAGTGCCGCCGCCGCGCAGGTCGCCTGCGTCGACGCGGCCCGGGCCGGCGCGCGTGCGGCGGCACGAGGCGAACCCGAGACCGAGGTCCGCGCGGCGGTACTCCGCGCGGCCCCCCCGGAGGCGCGCGTCACTCTGAGCCGCGACCCACTGACGACGAAGGTCATGGTCCAAGCCGAGGTGCGCCCACCACTCAAGGGGCTCTTCCCGGCGTTACCGCTCCAAGCCCAAGCGATCGCCGCGACAGAACCAGAAGGGAGAGACGGCAACCCACCTGGCGCGACAGCCGATAACGGTGGCCCGCCCCATGGTGCGAGCCGACGACGGTGACCGGCGCCGTGGTGCGGACGTAGGTCGTGGCCGTAAGCAACCCGAACGAAGGGATGGTGATCCATGCTGGCGGGGACTCAAGGCGCGGGGCTGGGTGACCGTGGTTCGGGGACTGTGTGGATGCTCGCGCTGATCGGGTTGACCTGGGCGGTAGCCGTGATGGCCATGGCCGTCGGAGGTGTGCGTGCGGCTCGGCATCGGGCGTATGCCGCGGCTGATCTCGCGGCGTTGGCTGCGGCTTCACACGCTGCTGACGGGTCGCGGAACGCATGTCGGTTGGCCGCGCGAATCGCTCGTGGCTCTGGTGGGCGGTTACGCAGTTGCCGGTTACGGGGCCGGGTCTCGGAGGTGGTGGTCAGTTCTGATGTCCGGAGCGTTCCTGCGCTGGGGCGATTGACGGCTACCGCTCGTGCACGGGCAGGTCCGGAGAGGGCCCCCACGCCCTGCGATCCACCGCTGCTGTGCGACGCTCGGCCACTCTCCGGTTCGTCGCCATCGTCGGCCAGACCAACCGCAGCGCCCTCGGCGGTTCCGGGATAGGGCCCGATCCGCACACCGTCGCGCGGATACCGTCGCACGCATCCACGCGTTCGAACTCTCGCGCCATGCGCTCGCGGTCGTTTGTCGTGTGGTGCGGTGCTTGCTCCGTTGACTGCACTATCTGGTCGTGTGACTGGCGTTCTTGGGGTGGGGGCATGGAGCATCTGTCCTCGTGTCTGGCGCTGGTGGGTTGTCTGGGGCGCATCGCGACCTGATGGACGGCAGGGCGGATCTGCCGCGGGTGGGCGCGGTGCTGGAGGGCGTGACGCCCTCGCTGCCTTACGTGGTGGTTGATGCGGCGGGCCGAGAGGTCGAGCCGGTCACTCGCTACCTGCGTGATCTTCTGCTCGGCGACGTAAGCTCGCTGACCTGCCGCAGCTACGGTCACGATCTGTTGCGGTGGTTCCGTCTGCTATGGGCGGTAGATGTTGGGTGGGAGCAGGCCACCGAGACTGAGGCGGCAACACTGGTGGGGTGGTTGCGCACGGCGCGCAACCCTCAGCGGCATCGCCGCAGGGAGGGCGGCGATCCACCCGGATCGGTGAATCCCAAGACCGGCAAACCTGTCTTGGCCGCTGGGTACGCGCCGCGAACCATTGCGCACAACCTGTCGGTGGTGCACGGCTTCTACGCCTTCCACCTGCACTTCGGACAGGGGCCGGCGATCAATCCGGTTCCTGAAAACAAGGCCCGGCGACAGGCTCTGGCACACCGGTCGCCGATCGAACCGGTACGGCGGCATCAGCGAGCGCGGCTGCGGCCGAAGATTCCGTCCCGGCAACCGCGTGCCATACCCGACGCGCAGTGGGAGGAGTTGTTCGCTCAGATGCGCTGCAACCGGGATCGAGCCCTTCTGGCCTGCTACGTCTCGTCCGGCGCTCGCGCTTCGGAGTTGCTGGGTATTCAGCTCGGCGATATCGACTGGCACAAGGGCCAGATCTGGGTGATCTCAAAGGGGAGCCGGGCCCGGCAGCCCGTCCCGGTCTCGCCTGAGGCGCTGGCCTATCTGGCCGCCTACCTCGACGAGGCGGGCCTGCCGGACGACGACCTGCCGATATGGCGCACCCGCCGGGGGACGAGCCGGCCGTTGACCTATTGGGCGGCTCGCCGAGTTCTCCAGCGAGCTGGGGAACTCCTGGGCACGAACTGGACCCTGCACGACCTGCGGCACACCGCCGCGACCCGGCTGGCCCGCGATCCGGAGATGACCCTGGTGGAAGTACAGACGATCCTGCGGCACGCGCACCTCAGCACCACCGCGCTCTACACCGTGGTGGGGCTGGAGGACCTGGTCGACAAGCTCGCTGAGCACTACGCCCGGCCCGTCCAGCCGACGTCATGGCCGCAGCGGTACGACACCGGTGATGTCGAGGCGGTGTTCGGTGCCCAGCGGTAAGGTCGGTGACAGCTTCCGGATTCAGGGGCCGACGACCAACCGCACCCGTCGTCATGAGATCGTCGCCGACGATTCGATCGGCAACTTCACGCCGACCGCCCTCGTGCCCTCTCCGCCCCCGTTGCCGACCCGGGTGCCCCGCTCCCTGGGCGACTACAGCACCGCCTCGCCGGAAGAGATCGCGGCTGTGGCCGCTGCGCATTTCTCCCCTTCCGAGAAGAACCTGTATTTGAAGCGCCGGGGCATGTTGGAACTGCTCGGGCACCTGGCCACGTTCTCGGGCGACACCTGGCAGCAGCGCTGGGAGGCATCCGGGCATGACCTGGGAGACAAGCCCGTAGCCGACCTGGCCGGCGACAGTCAGAACCTGCGCCGACTCTTGAACGTCGCGCTCGGGCACGCCTTCGCGATGAGGCTCATCCGCCCGAGTCTGCTGGGCTTCCGCGCCAACAAGTTCACCCGCTATACGCCGTGGTTCCGCAGCGTCGCCCAGGATCCCCGGCTGGAGGAGTTCTGCGACCGGGCCGACCGCTTGCCCGTCAGTCAGGGCCGTCGTACAAGGGCGAAGTTCGACGTCTGCTGCGCGCTGACCGTCTTCGGCATCGACCCGGACGGCCTGACGGCCGAGGCCTTCCTTTACTACGCCAGCGAGTCCCGCAAGCACGGCCTGGCCGACCATGGGAACGCGTTCGCGGGCACCCTGGCCTGGCCGATCCTGCATGAGATCGGCCAGTTCGCGGCCTCCGCCCCACGGACCCTGCGCGCCGCAGTCACGCGCGGACAGCTCTCGATCGAGGAGTCCGTCGACCGCCATCAACTGCGGAATCGCGCTGTCCGCGACCTGCTGGTCGAATACCTTCGCCATCGATCGGCTGAGCTCGACTACTCCACCCTGCAGACGCACACCAACCTGCTGGTCAAGACGTTCTGGAAGGCCATCGAACAGATCAACCCCGAGCAGGCCGACTTGCGGCTCTCGGAGGAGACCTTCACCGCATGGAAGGAACGCCTGCTCATCCTGCCCAACGGCAAACCGCGGCTGGACATCGACGGGCCGCTCCTAGCCGTCCGCGCTCTCTAACTGGACCTGCACACCTGGGCCGCAGCAGACCCAGGCCGGTGGGCCCAGTGGGTCGCACCCTGCCCGATCCGGGACCAGGAACTGCGCTGGGCCAACCGGCGCCGTCGCAGGTTGAACGAACGCATGGCCCGCCGGACCCGCGATCGGCAGCCCCTCCTGCCGATCCTCGTCCAGCGCATCAACGACAAGTGGCATCGGCTGCGCGAGCTGCTGGCCGCGGCACAGCAAGTCGCTCTCGGCGAGGAGTTCACCGTCGACGGCACCACCTGGCTGCGGGCGTCGACGAAGGACCAACGGCACAACCGCCCCCCGATCCATGCGATCAACCGGTCTACCGGCGAACTGGTGAAGCTCTCCCGCGAGGAGAACCTCGCGTTCTCGCAGTGGGCCGTCATCGAGACGCTCCGGCTGGCGGGACTGCGCGCTGAGGAACTGACCGAGCTCAGCCACCTCAGCATCCGCCAATACCGACGCCCCAACGGTGAAGTCGTGGCCCTGCTGGTCATCAGCCCCTCCAAGAGCGACCGCGAGCGCGTCGTCCCGATGTCCGCCGAACTGTTCCACGTCATCGCCCAGATCATCCGGCGCCACCGCGACGAGCACGGCACCGTTCCGACCTGCGCCCGCTACGACCTCTATGAGAAGGTCTGGAGCGAGGAACTGCCCTACCTCTTCCAGACCCGCTTCAGCGGCAGCCAGCGCGCCATGTCCTCCACGACCGTCTGGAAGACGATCCGCCGGGCCTGCGACGAGCTCGTGGCCACGCACCCGGACTTCGCCGACATCCGGTTCGCTCCACACGACTTTCGAAGGCTCTTCGCCACCGAGCTTGTCAACAACGGCCTGCCCATCCACATCGGAGCGGCACTGCTTGGACACCTCGACATCCGCACCACACGCGGATACGTCGCGGTCTTTGACGAAGACGTCATCAGCCACTACCAGCAGTTCCTCGCCCGCCGAGCTCGGCTCCTGTGGACGCCCCTACGGCACCCCCTGCCAGCACGAACACGCCTGTATCCGCTGCCCGATGCTGTCGATCAACCCCAAGATGCTGCCCCGCCTGGATGAGATCGAGGCCGACCTCATCGCCAGGCGTGACCGGGCCATCGCCGAGGGTTGGAAGGGCGAGATCGAAGGTCTGGACCTGACGTTGACGTTCCTTCGCGGCAAGCGAGCCCAAACGCGCCACGCAATCCAGATGAACGGGACCACCCCGATCGATCTCGGGATGCCCTCCGTGCCAGCCCGCACCTGACCACGAGGAGGCGACTCGTTCGGCGAGGACGACCCGCATCAGTAGCCACCAGCCAGCGGATGTCATCAAGCCACCGCCGGACCGCTAGTTGTCGCGGGGCAGGACGTTGAGGACCGGCATCTGAACGAGGCTCACGCCTGTGGCGCCGCTGCAGGTTCTCGAGACAGGGATGTCGTCGGTGAGAGCACGGCGCTGAGTGCGGCGGCACCTTCGAGGAGAGCCGTTGAGCGGGCATCGATGCTCGCGTCTCGGGCGGCCAGTGTGGTCATCACTTCATCCCATCGGTGCGCGCGACGCAGTTCTGGCATCAAGGCTCGGAGTGGGGCGATGCGGTAGCCGGCCATGCGTAGCTGGTGGACGATCCGCGCGTCTCGGACGTCGTCAGGTGAGTACCTTCGTGTTCCTCGTGTGGAGGCTCGGCGGGGCACGATGAGCCCTTCGGCGTCCCAGTGCCGCAATGTGGAGGGCCGCACGCCGAGCGCAACGGCGAGCTCGGAGATGCCCATTGAGTCTGATGGGCGAATATCCTCGATCGGCTCCGCAGCGATTGCCTCCGCGGCCTCCTTGGCCAGCTTGAGCTCCCGACGCTCCGCATCGAGTCGAGCGTGTGCAGCATCCAGGAGGGCGAGCAGTTCCGAAGCCGGATAACCGTGGGCAGCGCGTATGATCCTTTTGGCCTCGACCGGACCGGTGCCGGCTGCAAGGGCTCGATAGGCCAGGGCGGAACGTATGTGCGTCTTGGTGTAGATCCGGTAACCCGCGGTGGTGAGCGCTGCCGGGGGCAGTACGCCGTCGCGCTCGAGGTTGCGCACCTGCTGGACGGAGTACCCGGCGTGTCGGGCGACATCGGCCGTTCGCATGACGGACGACTTGCGACTTCTCACGTCTGCACCTCGGAGTGTCTGGGGCAAAGTCTCCACAT
>JAOPYG010000254.1 GCA_025964685.1 Actinoallomurus sp.
TATCCGTCGGCGTCGTTCCGCTTCAGCTGGTCGGCCGCTGAAAGGCGCTGGCTGGTCACCCAGGACGGCCGGGCGGACCGCGCCGGCGAGGGCGGACGGCTCGGCGGCGCGACGATCGTCGTCCAGCGGGCCCGTACGACCCGGTCGCAGTTCCACGACTTCCTCGGCAACTACACGCCACTGGTCCAGACGGTCGGCACGGGCACCGCGACCGTGCTGCGCGACGGCAAGGCCTACGACGCCCGCTGGTCGCGCCCGTCCGAACACGCCGGCACGACCTTCACCACCACCGGCGGCGCGCCGATGACGTTCGCACCCGGCCAGGTGTGGGTCGTGCTGGTGAACAACGGCAAGCCCACCACGCCGTGACGGGCGTACACAGTGTCGGATCAAGGCCTGATCGCTGACGACATGGCGGGGGCTAATCGGCGCTTACCTGGCCCTACCATGGATACGACAGCTTGATCGACATTCCGAAGAGGTAGCGCCGTGTCCACTGCCACGCCCGACCAGTCCAACGCCGTACCGGAGACCGGGACCGCCCGCGTCAAGCGGGGAATGGCGGAGATGCTCAAGGGCGGCGTGATCATGGATGTCGTCACGCCCGACCAGGCCAAGATCGCCGAAGACGCCGGTGCCGTCGCCGTGATGGCCCTGGAACGCGTGCCGGCCGACATCCGGGCCGAGGGCGGCGTCTCCCGCATGAGCGACCCGGACATGATCGAGGGCATCATCAGTGCCGTCTCGATCCCGGTCATGGCCAAGGCGCGCATCGGCCATTTCGTCGAGGCACAGATCCTGCAGGCGCTCGGCGTCGACTACGTCGACGAGTCCGAGGTGCTGACCCCGGCCGACTACGACAACCACATCGACAAGTGGGCCTTCACGGTCCCCTTCGTCTGTGGCGCCACCAACCTCGGCGAGGCGCTCCGCCGCATCACCGAAGGAGCGGCGATGATCCGCTCCAAGGGCGAGGCCGGCACCGGTGACGTCTCCAACGCCACCACGCACATGCGCCAGATCCGCGGGGACATCCGGCGGCTCGGCTCGCTGCCCGAAGACGAGCTCTTCGTCGCGGCCAAGGAGCTCCAGGCCCCGTACGAGCTGGTCAAGGAGGTCGCGCGGGCCGGAAAGCTGCCGGTGGTGCTGTTCACCGCAGGCGGCATCGCGACGCCCGCCGACGCGGCCATGATGATGCAGCTCGGCGCGGAGGGCGTGTTCGTCGGCTCCGGCATCTTCAAGGCCGGCGACCCGGCCAAGCGCGCCGAGGCGATCGTGAAGGCCACCACCTTCTACGACGACCCCGACGTGCTCGCCAAGGTCTCGCGCGGTCTCGGCGAGGCGATGGTCGGCATCAGCGTCGCCGCGCTGTCCGATGGCGACCGGCTGGCGACCCGCGGCTGGTAAAGGCCGTCCGGCCCGAACCCATGTCGGCTCTCCCCTCCCCAGCGCGGGATCGGCGGGTTAATCTGGGCCGCGACTGAACGACGGTGCCGGTGTGTCCGCCGAGCGCGGGAGGGGACGACGCCCATGGGTTGGTCGGTCGCGTTGGCGTGTTCGAGTGTCGGTGGGGCCGCGCGGGCCTTCCGGCAGGGGCTGGTCCCGGATCCGGAGGCCGGCGCCGCGCTGGCCCGGCGGCTCTACCCCGGGCACTCGGTCACCGAGACGGGCGAGACGGTGCTCGACTTCGCGCTGTGGCCCTATGAGGACGAGCTGTTCGTCGGCGCCTACGGTGACGCGCTGGTCGTGTGCGACCGCCGGTTCTTCGGCGTCGACGAGCAGGCCCGCAACCTCGCCGACGAGATCGCCCGGGCGCTGCCGGGCGCCTCGTGCGGGGTGCTCGTCCTGCACAGCGTCGTGTCGGGCTGCTGGTTCCGCTGGTACGAAGGCGATCGCCCCCGGCGCGACGTGTTCGTGACCGCCGACGACGGCGTGGTGGTCGACCTCGGCGAGCCGCTGCCCGCCGAGGCGCCGTTCTGGAAGTCGATCGGCGACGGCGCCTCCGATGTGCCGCTGCCGTTCGACTACGAGCAGTACGGCATGGCCCTGGCCCGCGAGCACCTGTTCGGCCGGGACATCGCCCAGCGCGGCCCTGACGGCTTCCTCGCCCTCGAGCTTCCGCTGCGCCGTTTCAAGCTCGCCTGACGCCGCTCGGCGGGAAGCCGGTGTGCGCCGGCGGCGTTGTCACAAGCACTAAGCTCACCTGTACAACTCGACGTGAAGGGCTGGTCCGTGGCTGCTGTCCCGACGGTCGGCGTGCTCGCGTTGCAGGGCGACGTCCGCGAGCACCGCCGTGTGCTGGAGTCCTGCGGCGCCGACACCGCGGTCGTCCGGCGTCCCGAGGAGCTGGAGCGGGTCGACGGTCTCGTCATCCCGGGCGGTGAGTCCACGACCATGTGGCGGCTCGCCCGCACGTTCGACCTGCTCGGGCCGCTGCGCAAGCGCATCGAGCAGGGCATGCCCGCTTACGGCTCCTGCGCCGGCATGATCATGCTGGCCGACCGCATCGTCGACGGCGCGGCCGGTCAGGAGACCGTCGGCGGCATCGACATGCTCGTACGCCGCAACGCGTTCGGCCGCCAGGTGGACTCCTTCGAGAGCGACGTCGAGATGACCGGCCTGGAGCGGCCGTTCCACGCGGTCTTCATCCGCGCGCCGTGGGTCGAGTCGGTGGGTGACGAGGCCGAGACGCTCGGCCGTGCCGCGTCCGGCGACTCCGCCGGTAGGATCGTCGCCGTCCGGCAGGGGAGTCTCCTCGCGACGTCGTTCCATCCCGAGCTCACCGGTGATCCGCGGATCCACCAGTACTTCCTCGAGATGGTGAAGGGGTCATGACTCCGGTTCCCCTCGGGGGTGGGGCGCCGCGTCCAGGAGATTCCGCCGCGCACGCGCCGCGGCAGTGCACGAGACGATCAGATCTTTCTCATAGATCTTTCTGAGATTGGAGGAAGGGGCTCACCTCTTCGGCCCGCCGGCCGGGGTGGCCGCCCCGCGAATCAGATGAGTGGCCACTCCAAATGGGCGACGACAAAGCACAAGAAGGCGGCGGTCGACGCCAAACGGGGCAAGCTGTTCGCCAAGCTCATCAAGAACATCGAGGTGGCGGCCCGCACCGGTGGCGGCGACCCGGACGGCAACCCCACGCTGTACGACGCCATGCAGAAGGCCCGCAAGAACTCCGTGCCCCTCGACAACATCGAGCGGGCACGTAAGCGCGGGGGCGGCGAGGAGGCCGGCGGCGCCGAGTGGCAGACGATCATGTACGAGGGCTACGGGCCCGGCGGTGTCGCGGTGCTCATCGAGTGCCTGACCGACAACCGCAACCGCGCCGCCTCCGACGTGCGCACTGCGCTGACCCGCAACGGTGGCACGCTCGCCGACCCCAACTCGGTCTCGTACATGTTCACCCGCAAGGGCGTCATCCTGCTGCCCAAGGAGGGCACCACCGAGGACGACGTGATGATGGCGGTCCTGGACGCCGGCGCCGAGGAGGTCAACGACCTGGGCGAGTCCTTCGAGGTGATCAGCGAGGCGGGCGATCTCGTGGCGGTCCGCAAGGCGCTGCAGGAGGCCGGTGTCGACTACGAGTCGGCCGAGGCCAACTTCCTGCCCAGCATGAGCGTGCCCCTCGACGAGGAGAACGCCAAAAAGGTCTTCCGGCTGCTCGAGGCCCTCGAGGACAGCGACGACGTGCAGAACGTCTTCGCCAACTTCGACGTCTCCGACGAGATCATGGAAAAGATCGACGCCTGAGCGACGGCCCCCTGTCCGAACGGCAGGGGGCCTCCTCATGTCCGAGGCCGGGTGAGGCGTACGCCGAGGGCATGCCGTAGCGTCTCGCCCGTGGAGATCCGTGCACTCGATCCAGGAGACCTCGACGCCGTCCGTGACCTGTGGGTACGCGCCTTCGGACCCTCCAGCGGCGACGGCGGCCGGACGCAGCGGGCCATGGAGGAAGGCCGGATACTCGGGGTCTACGACGGGCCCCGGCTCGCCGGGACCGGCTACTACCACGCGTTCGAGCAGTGGTGGCACGGCCGCGCGGTGCCGATGGGCGGTGTCGGGGGCGTCTGCCTCGCACCCGAGGACCGCGGCCGCGGCGTCGGGCGGCGCCTCGCCGCGGCCCTGCTCGACCTGATGGACGACCGCCCGCTGTCGGCGCTGTTCCCGGCCACCGCGCCCGTCTACCGTTCCGTCGGCTACGAGCACGCCGGCGGGCAGTACCACCTCACCCTGCCGCCCGAGCCACTGCGCACGCTCGCCACCGGCCCGGTCAAGGTGCGCCGGGCGGGTCCGGGCGACGCGGCCGAGGTGACCGGGCTGCTGCGGCGTCTGCACGCGGACGCCCGCCACGGCGGCCCCATCGACCGCGGCGAGGACTACATCCGGGATGTTCTGGAGGACGAGCGCGTCTTCTCCTACCTCGCCGACGACGGCTTTCTCGCGTACGGCTGGCGCGACGGCACCGAGCGGCTCGTCGTGCGCCGCTGCGTCGCGGGGTCCGCCGAGACGGCGCGCGCGCTCTGGTCGGTGGTCGGCTCCGGGTCCTCGATCGCCACGATGGTGGACGCCATCGTGGCCCCGGACGACCCGCTGCTGTGGCTGCTCCGCGACCGTTCCGAAGACGACCTGCGCCGCGTCGGCTGGATGCTCCGTGTGCTCGACGCGCCCGCAGCCGTCGCCGCGCGCGGCTTCCCCGCGGCGGTCTCCGCCGACGTGCCGCTCGTCATCGAGGACGAACAGCGGCCGGGCAACGCCGGTGCCTGGCGGCTGAGCGTCGCCGCAGGAGAGGGACGCCTGGAGCGGGCGCCGGAGGAGCGGCAGGGCGTACGCCTGCCGGCACGTGGGCTCGCCGGCCTCTACGCCGGAGTGCCGATGGCGACGCTGCGCGGCGCGGGCATCGTCACCGGCGGCGACGCGGCCGATCCGGTCCTCGACGCGGTGTTCGCCGCGACGCCGTTCATGCTGGACTACTTCTGAGCGCGACACGCCGTGCCGGGCAGGGCCGCGGGCGGTACGACCCGAGTAGCCTCGCTGCGAACACGTGTTCGGGCCGACCGGGACCGACCAGTGGCCGAGAGGAGCTCGTCGTGCGGGTGCTGGGCGTCGATCCCGGACTGACCAGGTGCGGCGTGGGCGTGGTCGACGGCGCCCCGGGACAGGCTCTGCGGCTGGTCAGCGTCGGCGTCATCCGCACGAGCCCGGGCGACGACATCGGCGTGCGGCTCATCGGTCTCGAACGCGGCATCGAGGAGCTGCTCGACGCCACGAACCCCGACGCGGTCGCGGTCGAGCGGGTGTTCAGCCAGCACAACGTCTCCACGGTGATGGGCACCGCGCAGGCGGGCGCGATCGCCATCGCCTGCGGCGCGCGCCGCGGGCTGCCGGTCGCGCTGCACACCCCGAGCGAGGCCAAGGCGGCGGTGACCGGAAACGGCCGCGCCGACAAGCTTCAGGTGACCACCATGGTGACCCGGCTGCTGCGGCTCGACGCGCCGCCGAAGCCGGCCGACGCCGCCGACGCGCTCGCCCTCGCCATCTGCCACGTGTGGCGCGGCGGGGCGCAGGCCAAACTCCAGGCCGCGAAGACGCGTCAGGGCCGCACGACATGGCCCCGGTGAGGGAAATGAGACACGGAGGGACGCGGTAAGTGATCGCATTCGTCAACGGCAGGGTCGCCTCGGCGGGGCCCGCCGGCGCCGTGGTCGAGGTCGGCGGTGTCGGGCTGTCGGTCCAGTGCACGCCCGCGACACTCGCGGGCCTGCGCGTCGGCGACCGGGCGCACCTGCCGACCTCTCTCGTCGTACGCGAGGACTCGCTCACCCTCTACGGCTTCGCCGACGACGACGAGCGAACGGTCTTCGAGCTGCTGCAGACCGCCAGCGGCGTCGGCCCGCGCCTGGCCCTCGCCATGCTCGCCGTGCACACGCCGAACTCCCTGCGCCGGGCCGTCGCCACCGAGGATCTCACCGGCCTGACGAAGGTCTCCGGCATCGGCCGCAAGGGCGCCCAGCGCATCGTGCTGGAGCTGAAGGACCGCCTCGGCCTTCCCACCGACGGCGCGCACGACACGCCGATGCCGACGTTCGCCGCCGCCGCGTGGCGTGCGCAGGTGCACGCCGGGCTGACCAACCTCGGCTGGACCGCGCGCGACGCCGACGCGGCCGTGGACGCGGTCGCCGCCGACATCGACGGCCAGGACACCTCCGACATCGCCGCCCTGCTGAAACAGGCGATGAGGAAGCTGAGCCGATGAGCGCGCCCGGAGGCTCCCTGTGACCGAGGAGCGGTTCGTCTCGCCGGTCGCCGAGGGCGAGGAGAAGGTCATCGAGGCGGCGCTGCGGCCCAAGCGCCTCGAGGAGTTCATCGGCCAGGCGCGCGTGCGCGAGCAGCTCTCGCTGGTGCTGCACAGCGCCGTGCGCCGCGGCCGGCCGCCGGACCACCTGCTGATGTCCGGGCCGCCCGGCCTCGGCAAGACCACCCTCGCGATGATCATCGCCGGTGAGCTGGGCATGCCGCTGCGGATCTCCTCCGGCCCGGCGATCGAGCGGGCCGGCGACCTCGCCGCGGTGCTGTCCACGCTGTCCGAGGGCGAGGTGTTGTTCCTGGACGAGATCCACCGGATGGCGCGGCCCGCCGACGAGATGCTCAACGTCGCGATGGAGGACTTCAGGGTCGACGTCTTCGTCGGCAAGGGACCGGGCGCCACCGCCATCCCGCTCGACATCGCGCCGTTCACGCTGGTCGGCGCGACCACCAGGGCCGGCCTGCTGCCGGCGCCGCTACGCGACCGGTTCGGCTTCGTCGCGCACATGGACTTCTACGAGCCGGCCGACCTGGAGCAGATCATCGACCGCTCGGCCCGGCTGCTCGACGTGCAGCTGGACCCCGCCGGCGGCGCCGAGATCGCCCGGCGATCACGTGGCACGCCGCGCATCGCGAACCGGCTGCTGCGCCGCGTACGCGACTTCGCCGAAGTGCGCGCCGACGGCGTGATCACCGAGGAGATCGCCCACGACGCACTTTCGCTGTACGAGGTCGACGCCGAGGGACTCGACCGGCTCGACCGGTCGGTGCTCGACGCGCTGATGCGAAAGTTCGGCGGCGGACCCGTGGGACTCTCGACGCTGGCGGTGGCGGTGGGGGAGGAGCCGGAGACCGTCGAGGTGGTGGCCGAGCCGTTCCTCGTACGCAAAGGACTGATCGCGCGCACCCCCCGAGGGCGGATCGCGACTCCGGCGGCCTGGCGACACCTTGGAATCACGCCACCGCTCTCGGTTGAAGGTACGCTTTTCGAAGTGGCGGAGGAGTGACGAGGAACTTCCCGGCATCTCCAGTCGTCAGCTCGTTGCCGGGGTTTCGTCAACTCCTTTACACTCCGGAGCTTGTCGCCGTCGTCAGGCGACACGCCTTTCGCACGCGAATCGTCGGCGGCGGGTTGAACTCACATATCGGAAGGATGCCCCGTTGCAGGGCAACACAGAACTAACAGCGCTCACCCAACTCGCTGCTCAGAAGAGCAACCCGCTGGTCACGCTCTTGCCGGTGATCCTCATCGGCGTGGTCTTCTATTTCCTGCTCTTCCGCCCGCAGCGCCGGCGGCAGCAGCAGCAGAGGCAGATGCAGCACCAGATCGAGCCGGGCCAGCGCGTCATGACGACCGCGGGCATGATCGCCGACGTCGTCGCCGTCGAGGACGACGCGGTCGTGCTCGAGATCGCGCCGGGCGTCGAGGTCCGTTTTGTCAAGGCGGCCATCGGCCAGGTCATCCCCGAGGATGAAGAGATCGAGGACGAGGACGACGAGACCGAGGACGAAGAGGCCGAAGAGGTCGAAGCGTCTGCGGACACGCCGGAGACCAACGAGGACGAGGTCCCCGCGTCCAGGGAGACCCTGCAGGACGATGTCGAGGCCAAGACCGAGACTCTTCCCGGCACCACCGGGAAGAAGACCGAGGACACGCCGCTGAACGACGGCGAGGACAAGTCCGGCAAGAAGCCCTCGGCCTGACCGAAGCCTGACCGCAGACAAAGGACGAAAGACGACCGTGGCTCCGCCAAGCAGAAACGTTTCGAGACCGGGGCGCGTGCTACTCACGCTGCTCGTGATAGCCGTCGCCCTGGTGGGCCTGATGTTCTGGCAGGGCCAAAAGACGCCGAAGCTGGCTCTTGACCTGGCCGGGGGCACCACCGTGACGCTCACGGCCGAGCCGACGAAGCCCGGTGCGAAAATCGGCGACTCCGAGATGACCCAGGCGATCAACATCATGCGCGAGCGCGTGAATGGCCTGGGCGTCTCTGAGGCCGAGGTCACCAAGCAGGGCAACAACGTCATCATCGTCCAGGTCCCCGGTCAGGGGCAGGAACGGGTCGTCAAGACGATCGGCACCACCGCCAAGCTGGAGTTCCGGCAGGTGATGGTGGCCGAGCCGGTGGGCGCCCCGCAGCAGCCGGTGCCCACACCCACCCCCACGCCGTCGGGCAAGACCTCCGGTTCGCCGAAACCGTCGGGGAGCGCCACGCCCACCGGCAAGGCGTCCACGACCCCGACGCCGAAGGGCCGCGCGCTCGCGCACGCGCTGACCGCGCCGACCCCGAAGCCGTCCGGGAAGGCATCGGACAAGGCCACTCCGGCGCCGAGCGCCACCCAGTCGCTGACCCCGGAGCAGCAACTGCAGCTCCAGCAGCAGCTCCAGGCGCAACAACAGCAGCAGCAGGCCGGAGCCGAGGACTTCACCGGCGTCGACCCGGCGGTCAAGGCTCAGTTCCAGAAGCTGACCTGCACGGGCACCGACATCGGCCAGGGCCAGACGCTAAACGCGGTCAAGCAGTCCGCGGTCTGCGCCCGGCCGGACCCGAAGACGCACAAGAGTGACTACAAGTTCATTCTGGCGCCGGCCCAGATCTCCGGTGAGCAGGTCACCAAGGCGCAGGCGCTGCCGCCGGACCCCCAGAACGGCCGGGTCCAGTGGACCGTCAGCCTCGACCTCAACGGCACCGCCGCCAAGACGTTCGCCGACTTCACCTCCAAGGCCGCGGCGCTGGGTGAGAACAACACCCGCAACCACTTCGCGATCGTCCTGGACGGCACGGTCTACTCCTGGCCGAGCGTCAAGGAGGCCATCACCTCCGGCAACGCGCAGATCGAGGGCCAGTTCGGGCAGCAGGAGGCCACCGACCTGGCGAACGTGCTGAAGTACGGCGCGCTGCCGCTGAAGTTCAACCAGAGCTCGATCGAGTCGGTCTCGGCGACCCTCGGCAAGGACCAGCTGACCGCGGGCCTGACCGCGGGCGCGATCGGCCTCGGCCTCGTCGTGCTCTACTGCCTGTTCTACTACCGAGGTCTTGGCTTCGTCGCGATCTCGAGCCTGGTCATCGCGGGCACTCTGACGTATGAATCGGTGGTGCTCCTCGGAAAGGCCATCGACTTCCGGATGTCCCTCGCCGGCATCGCCGGTGCGATCGTCGCGATCGGCATCACGGCCGACTCGTTCGTGGTCTTCTTCGAACGACTACGCGATGAGGTGCGCGAGGGCCGCAGCCTGCGTACCGCCGTCGAACGCGGCTGGCACCGCGCCCGGCGTACGATCATCGTGGCCGACGCGGTCTCGTTCATCGCCGCGCTGCTGCTCTACTGGTTCGCCATCGGTGGGGTCAAGGGCTTCGCGTTCACGCTGGGCCTGACCACCCTCATCGACGTCATCGTGGTGTTCTTCTTCACCAAGCCGCTCGTCACGATACTGGCCCGGACGAAGTTCTTCGGCGGCGGTCACCGGTGGTCCGGACTCGATCCGAGCACACTGGGCACGACGAAGAAGCGCCCCGGCGCCCGCCCGACCAGCGCCAAGGAGGCCTGATGTCACGCCTGGGCAACATCGGCGGCCGGCTCCACCGCGGCGAGGTCTCCCTCGACTTCGTGGGGCGGCAGAAGACCTGGTATGCCATCTCCGGGCTCATCCTGGTCGTCAGCATCGTGTCGCTGCTGACCCTGGGCCTCAACTTCGGCGTCGAGTTCAAGGGCGGCACCGTCTTCCAGTTCCCGGGCAAGGCGGGCACCACGACGTCGGACGCCCGGGCCGCGGTCACGGACTCCGGGGTCGTCAAGGAAGACCCCATCGTCCAGAAGACCGGCACCGGCTGGCGGGTCCAGACGGAGAGCCTCACCTCGGACAACGTCGCCGCGGTGCAGAGGTCGGTGCAGAAGAAGTTCGCCCTCTCCAAGCCCGACGACGTCAGCCCGCAGACGGTCGGCGCGAGCTGGGGTAAGGACATCTCCGGAAAGGCCCTCCAGGGCCTGGTCATCTTCCTGATCGCGATCATCATCTACCTGTCGATCGCCTTCGAATGGCGGATGGCCGCCGCGGCGATCATCGCGCTGGCGCACGACATCCTCATCACCATCGGCGTCTACTCGCTGGTGCAGTTCGAGGTGACACCGTCGTCGGTGGTCGGCCTGCTGACGATCCTCGGTTACTCGCTGTACGACACCGTCGTGGTGTTCGACAAGGTCCGGGAGAACACCCGCTCGCTGACCACGTCCAACACCATGACGTACAGCCAGGCGGCCAACCTCGGTCTCAACCAGACCCTGGTCCGGTCGATCAACACGTCCGTGATCGCGCTCCTGCCCGTGGCCGGCCTGCTGTTCATCGGCGCCGGGATCATGGGCGCGGGCACTCTGAAGGACCTGGCCCTGGTGCTCTTCGTCGGCATGCTGGCCGGCGCGTACTCCTCGATCTGCATCGCGACGCCGATCCTGGCCGACCTGCAGGAGCGGCAGGCGAAGTACCGCACACTCGCCAAGCGGGTGCAGGCCAAGGCGACCAGCGCCAAGCGCCGGTCCAAGGTGGCCGAGCCCGTCGACGACGGCGGCGACGAGGTCCAGGACACGGTCCCGGGCGACGAGGACGCCGAGGAGACGACCTCGGTGGGCGCCGGCGGCGTCCGGCTCGTACAGCAGGGGCCGCGGCAGCAGCCGCGCCGGCCCGGCGCCAAGGGCCGTCCGAGCGGCAAGAAGAAGCGCTGATCTGAGCGTCACGCCAGGCGGGCGGTATCTCCCGGTAGCGGGAGGTGCCGCCCGCTGGAGCGTGTACGGTCTTACGGGCGTCGCCGACCAGAGCCGCGCCGCGAGGACCCCACACGCCGGGTACGGCGAGGTGCTGTCAAGGAGGATCGTGACCAGGCGACCCGTCGACCTGACCCAGTTGATCACCGACCGGATCAGGGACATCCCCGACTACCCCAAGCCGGGCGTGATCTTCAAGGACATCACCCCGCTGCTCGCCGACCACGTCGCCTTCGCGGCCGTGATCGACGCCGTCGTCGCCCACTACGGCGGTCGCGCGATCGACAAGGTCGCCGGCATCGAGGCCCGCGGCTTCATCGTGGCCGCCCCGGTGGCGTACCAGTTCGGCGCCGGCTTCGTCCCGATCCGCAAGCAGGGCAAGCTGCCGTCGGCGACGTACATGCAGAACTACGACCTGGAGTACGGCAGCGAGACGATCGAGGTGCACCAGGACGCCTTCACGCCGGGGGAGCGGGTGCTCATCGTCGACGACGTCCTGGCCACGGGCGGCACCGCCCGGGCCACCGCCGACCTGGTGCGCCGTACGGGCGCGGAGGTGGTGGGGCTGTCGGTGCTGATGGAGCTCGGTTTCCTCAACGGCCGCGACCGCCTGACCGACCTGGACCTGCACGCGCTGGTGACCGTCTGACCCGTGGCCGTCCGCCCCGGACCTACTGATCGGTCCGGAATGGTGGATCGGCGCCGACTGGAATTCCGCTGCCGCTAAACTGGTGTTCCGACGCAGGCATGGGGAGGCCGGGTGCCCGGTGAAGTGGTGTCAACCGACGCGGCGTCCGATGCCGCGCTGACACCGCGCATCCAACCCCAGACGCTCCCGGAGCCAGACAGCACACCCGCTTCAGCAGCGGACGAGGGCGATCGGACTCCCTCGAGCCCGGCTGCGCCATCGGCCGCCCGGGTCCGCCGGCGGCTCGCCCGGCTCGGCGCCCAGCGTGGACCCACCATGAATCCTGTACTCGAACCCCTGATCAAGACGCTCCGCAACACACATCCCAAGGCGGACGTGCGTCTCGTCGAGCGCGCCTACGACGTCGCGGCCCACCACCACCGTGAGCAGAAGCGCAAGAGCGGCGACCCCTACATCACCCACCCGCTCGCGGTCGGCACCATCCTCGCCGAGCTCGGCATGAACACCGAGACCCTGTGCGCCGCGCTGCTGCACGACACCGTCGAGGACACCACCTACACCCTCGACCAGCTCCGGCGCGAGTTCGGCGACGTGATCGCCGCGCTGGTCGACGGCGTGACCAAGCTCGACAAGGTCAAGTACGGCGAGGCGGCCGAGGCCGAGACCGTCCGCAAGATGGTCGTGGCCATGTCGCGCGACATCCGGGTCCTCGTGATCAAGCTCGCCGACCGGCTGCACAACATGCGCACCCTGCGCTACCTGCCGCGGCCCAAGCAGGAGCGCAAGGCCCGCGAGACACTGGAGATCTTCGCGCCGCTCGCGCACCGCCTCGGGATGAACACCCTCAAGTGGGAGCTGGAGGATCTCGCCTTCCAGACGCTCTACCCCAAGCGGTTCGACGAGATCGCCCGGCTGGTGTCCGAGCGGGCGCCGCGCCGTGACGTCTACCTCCAGGACGTGATCGAGCACGTCTCCGGCGACCTGCGCGAGGCCAAGCTCAAGGCGACGGTCAAGGGACGCCCGAAGCACTACTACTCGATCTACCAGAAGATGATCGCCCGTGAGCTGAGCTTCGAGGACATCTACGACCTCGTCGGCATCCGGGTGCTCGTCGACACGGTCCGCGACTGCTACGCGGCCCTCGGCACCATCCACGCGCGGTGGAATCCGGTCCCCGGCCGGTTCAAGGACTACATCGCGATGCCGAAGTTCAACATGTACCAGTCG
>JAOPYG010000282.1 GCA_025964685.1 Actinoallomurus sp.
CGGGATCGGATCAGTGACCGTCGTGCGGGTGGTGCGCCGGTCGGTCGTGGCGCGGCGGCCCGCCCGGCCGGTGCCAGCCCGGGTGGTGCGGGCGGTTCCAGCCCCGGTGGTACGGCGCCGCGTCAGGACGGTTCCCGCCGGCGGCGTACGGCGAGAAGACCGTCAAGGTCTCGCCCGCCTGGCGGGCCTCGTTCGGCACGCACTGCGCCGTGATGGTCCCGGCGGTGGCGGTGTTCGCGCTGATCGTGATGCTGCTGACGCTCAGCAGGTCGGTTCCGCGCTGGGTCGGTGCCCAGTCGCCGATGAGGTCACCGGAGAGCGGCTGCCGTGCCGGTACGAATCCCCCCGAGCCCGTCACCCGGAACGACGAGATCTCAGCGCCGCGTACCCCGATCGACGCGGAGGCGTTCCAGGAGTCGATGGGGACCGGGGAGTTCAGGGTCAGTCGTGCGATGTGCAACCGGAAGGCGGCGGTCCCGTTGACGGCCGTCTGGCCCGGCGAGGTCAGCCAGCCGTCGAGGATGGCGGCTCTCGATCCCAGCAACGGAAGGGCGCACGTGTAGGCCGTGGAGAAGCCGGAGGCGCGCGCGGGTGTATGGGCCACGGCGACGCCGAGGCCGCCGAATGCGGCGACCGTGGCGGCGGCCACGGCATGCTTGCCGAACGACGTGATCATCTGAGCTCCTTAGGAGTGCCGCATCACATATCGACGTCATCACTAGTGCGCGGCCGGGAGGCCGCATGACCGGGCCCCTTTGCCAGGCCTGGTGACGATCACTACCGACCGGTGATCAAAGTGCCGTCGGGCGGGTTCGAACGCGGACATTTCGAAGTCGTGCGGACGACATTGCGCCTGCCGGAAACCTCATCCGCGCTGGTCACCCCGCCGGTCGCTGCGATCTGCAGCAGCGACAAGAACGCGGAGAAGGTAGCGTTCGCGCCCGAGGATCGGGCCTTCCTCGCCGCGCTCCCCGCACCCCTGCCCCCGATGCCTTGCTCCGCCTGCTGCCGCTGGTCCGCCCGGACACTCGGCCTGCACGACGGCGGCCTTGCCAGCGGTCCAGGTGCTCCGCGGGTAGCCTGACCGGTCGGTGCGGGTGAAGCGCGCGGCGGCCGCCGTCTGGAGCCGGTCGACCAAGTCGGCGCTCAACGCATTGACGCTCTTCTACGCGCAGTCGCCACCGAGGGCTTCAAGATGGACGCCCCGGCCAGCGGACGACCGACCTCAACGCACGCGCCGCTAGCGACGGAGACCCGGCCGAGGACGCGGCCGGGTCCGTCAGAATCGCCCTCCTACCAACGACGGCCCCACCGGCCAGCTCTTCTCCTGGGACGGAACCACTGTGCCGTTGTAGACGCCTGCCGGGGAGGGGCACGGTCTCGTACTGGGGGTCGTCGCGCATGCCATGACGAGGTCTCGACGTAAGTGACGCTCGACATCACCATCTGGTAGGGGCCGGTCGGATAGGGCTATTCGCCCTGCAACGGCACGTCGGGGGACATATACCGTAACCTGCATGAACGAAACGATGCGCGCGGTGGCTTACCGCAAGTCCCTTCCCATATCCGACCCGGCGAGTCTCGAGGACGTCGAGCTGCCCGTCCCCACGCCCGGCCCGCGTGACCTCCTCGTACGAGTTGAGGCCGTGTCGGTCAACCCCGTCGATATGAAGGTGCGCAAGGGCAACGATCCCGGTGGACAGCCCAAAGTGCTCGGCTACGACGCGGCAGGCGTCGTCACCGCGGTCGGCAGTGACGTCACCCTCTTCGAAGTCGGCGACGAGGTATACTACGCCGGCTCGATCATCCGTCCCGGGACCAACGCGCAGTTCCATGTCGTCGACGAGCGCATCGTCGGCCACAAGCCGCGCACCCTCGGCTTCGCCGAGGCCGCCGCGCTCCCCCTGACCACCATCACCGCATGGGAGACGCTGTTCGACCGGTTCCACCTCGGCGCCGACTCCACCGGCACCCTGCTCGTCCTCGCCGCCGCCGGCGGCGTTGGCTCCATGGCGCTCCAGCTCGCCCGCGCGCTCACCGGGCTCACCATCGTGGGCACGGCGTCCCGGCCCGAGTCACGGCAGTGGGCGCTCGACCTCGGCGCGCACCATGTCGTCGACCACCATGACCTCGTGGCGGGCGTCCGCGCCACCGTGCCGGACGGCGTGAACTACGTGCTCTCCCCGAACACCGCCGGCATGATCGAGGCCTTCGCCGAGGTGCTCCGGCCCGGTGGTGAGATCACGGCCATCGACGAACCCGAAGGGCTGGAGCTGGTCCCCCTGAAGGCCAAGAGCATCAGCTTCCACTGGGAACTGATGTTCACCCGCTCGCTGTACGAGACCGACGACGTGATCGCCCAACATGACCTGCTCGAACGGGTCGCCGAACTCGTCGACGCCGGCACCATCCGCACGACGCTCACCACCGAGCTCGGCCCGATCAACGCGGCCACCCTGCGCCATGCGCACGAGTTGATCGAAAGCGGCCGCACAATCGGCAAGATCGTCGCCACCGGATTCTGACCCCGGCCCAGCTTGTTCTGCAACCTTGCGCTTGCCGAAAAGTTCGCCCGCGCAATTCAACCAGCATCCACATGTTCCTTGTCGTCCAAAAGCTGGCTGTTGGGTGCGGCTATTCAATTTTGGCGCTGACCTGGAGCTTCTTGCTCTGGCTAGGCCGCGGGCCGGTACTCGTTGATCAGGCCATTGAGGATTTCGTCGCGCCTCAGTTCGGTCGTGTCGAGATCAGCGCCAGGTGCCGTGGGCGCCGGCTGTGGTGGCCGCCGGTCTTTCGCTCGATGCGGGCGGTGGTGGTTGTAGTGCCGCTCGTACTCGGTGAGAACCTTACGTAAGTGGCGGTCGCCGTAGATCAAGAGCCGGTCGGTGCATTCGCGTCGGACAATCCCGATCCACCGCTCAGCGATCGCATTCGCCTGCGGAGCCCGCACTGGCGTCTTGATGACCCGCACACCGATAGAGGCGAACACCTCATCGAGAGCGCTGGCGAATTTGGCATCCCGGTCACGGATCAGGAACTTGACGTGCCCGCACCGCTCACCCAGGTCCATCAGCAGATTCCTGGCTTTCTGGACCGTCCAGGCGCCAGTCGGGTCAACCGTGACACCCACGATGTGGACAGCTCGCGATGCGTGCTCGATGAAGAACAGTACATACAGCCGCCGTAGGAACACGGTGTCGACATCGAACAGGTCACACGCCAAGATTCCGCCGGTACGTCCAGCGGCGAGCGACCAGATCCCGATGCCAGCGCAGCAGAGTCGCCGGCGCCACGAAGAGCTGGTGTTCTCCGCGACCGCGGGAGCACCAGATGCGGCGAATTCCGCAGCGGCACAGACGCGGCACGGCCCGCCTCGCGCTGTCGCCCGAACAGCACTCAGTGTGAGCATTTGTCGGTATAGTGCCGCATTCTTGGGAACGCCCGGTGCGCGTGGCCGCCGAGCCTGTCACAGGACGTGGCATGTCGACGGCGAGCTCGACGTGGCCAGAACCTCGCCATATCAGGAGGAGATAGATGCCCGCCCGGCCTCTGGTCTTCGTCGTCGGCACCGGACGAACCGGCTCGACGATGCTGTCGAGAATTCTTCACATGCATCCGGAGATTCTCAGCATCAACGAGCTTTTCGCCTCGGTCAACGGAATCAACGCACTTCCGAAAGAGCCGTTGAGCGGCGACGACTTCTGGCGGATCGTCGCCTCTCCCAACGTCGTGTTCGACGCGATGACCGCCAACGGGACGCCTTTGCCGGAATTTCTCTACCCCCGGCGTCACGGTCGGCGATTCTCGGCGGAGACCACCGGTATCCCGGCGCTCAGCCTCATGGTGCTACCGCATCTGACCGACGATCCCGACGAGCTGATCGACATCCTCGAGGGCGACGTCACCACGTGGCCGAGGAGACCGATCGCCCTGCACTACGAAGCGATGTTCGGCCTTCTCTCCGCCCGGTTCGGCGGGCGGGTCGTGGTCGAACGCTCGGGCCACTCCCTCGAATGGGTTCCGCATCTGCGGGAGACGTTCCCACACGCCAAGTTCGTGCACATGTTTCGCGAGGGCCCCGACTGTGCGCTGTCCATGAGCCGTCATCTCGGCTTTCGCAGCTCGGCGCTCGTCCGCGAGATCCTCGAGTGTGCCGGAGTCGGCTCGGTGCTCGAGCTGACCCCCGACCGTCTCCAGAAGCTGCCCCCGGACCTGGCCGTCTTCGCGGGCGGCTTCAACTTCGACGCCGTACGGGACCGCTCCGTTCCGATCACGAGATTCGGTTCACTGTGGTCGGAGATGATCGTCGAAGGAGTCGAGCACCTCAACAAAATTCCAGCGGACAAACAAATGTCGCTCAAGTACGAGGAGCTTCTCTCGTCGCGGCGGTCCGAGCTCACGCGCCTGGCGGAATTCATCGATGTTCGCCCGGATTCGGAATGGCTACGGGCCGGCGCCGAGCTTCTGGACGACAGCAAACGCGGCGCCGCCATGCGGCTGGCTCCGGATGAGCTGGCCGCTCTGCGTCAATCGTGTGAGCCGGGCCTCAGCGCATTGCAGGAGAGCCTTTAATGAGCGAGCGAACTTAAATTCATGTGGTCCGATGTGATGGCCCGAACCTCCGCGAAACGCAGAGGATAGCGCACGCCAAATCAAGCGGAAAACCTCGACGGCACTCCGGACGAGCTCCCCTTCGGAACGTAGGCGACAGGAGCTCAGGACGGCGGGTCTCCAGGCTTGAGCAGGCATTGCCCAAGCCCGGTACGGCGGGGCTGCCTGCCGCAACGCCGCAGTGTGACACCTGCGCCTCGACTCGCGACCCCACATCCCCGGGCGTGCCCGAAGTCGAAATCCAAAGCCGTTGACTGTGCCCCTGACTAGGCATTCCTCGACATCTGCCCTCCTTGCAAGAGGGAGCGTGAGTCGACACTAGTTACGGCGCTGTGATAGCACTATGGGGCTGATCTTCTGGTGGGGGGAGCAACCACCGCCCAAGTAGCCTTTGCGAATTTACACAGAATTAACATCTTCGTGTCCTCTTGGAAAGAGCGGCGCCCAATGGTCCCGCGAGTGGGCCCAGTGGCGCATCAGCGCAGCCCACAGTCCCGACGACCTTCACCTATACCCGGAACACCCTCCCGAGATCGGTCTCGTTCGTACGTCTGCCGTATTCACCTGCCCCTTTTGACATATACGACGCATCAATGTGATGCCGTCTCAGGGGCGAGCATGCCCTCTCGAGGCGGAATTTCTCGAGTTAGGGATGGAAGAAGCGCAGATGACGAGTAACCTGCACCGCCGCGATCTCGTACTGGGCATCACCCCGTTCACCGAGCCCAACGCGGCGTTGGCCGTGGCGGTCGAGCGGGCCGGGGGGCTCGGCGTCTTGGACCTCGGCCGGGATGCCGAGGCGGCCCGTGCCGAGCTGACGCGCGTCAGCCGGCGGTGGAAAAAACCCTTCGGCGTTCGCCTGCCGACGGGCTGCCCGCTTTCACTCGATGACCTGCCCGACGACGTTGACACCGTGGTGCTCGACTCGGGAGTGCACCTGCCGTCGTGGACCGGCGGCGGGCGGCGGCTGCTCGCCGAGGTCACCTCACCTGAGGAGGCCCGCGCGGCGGTGGACCGGGGTGCGACCGGAGTCATCGCGAAAGGCGTGGAGGCGGGCGGCCGGGTCGGCGAGCTGAGCACGTTCGTTCTCCTCCAGCGGCTGCTCGCCGAACTCGACGTCCCGGTCTGGGCACAGGGCGGGATCGGCGCCAACACGGCCGCCGCCGCCGTGGCCGGCGGGGCGCGCGGCGTGGTGATCGACTCCCAGCTGGCCCTGGTGGCAGAGGCCGCGATTCCGGCCGCGATCGCGTCCGCCATCGCCGCGATGGACGGCAGCGAGACCGCGGTGCTCGCCGGTCATCGCGTCTACACGCGCCCCGACTTGCCGACCGCGGCACTTGCCGAAAGCGGACACTTCGGCGCTCGCGACCTGCATGCCCAGCTTCTGCCCATCGGCCAGGAGGGTGCCTTCGCGGGCTCGCTGGCCGCCCGATACAAGACGGCGGGCGGTGTCGTCCAGGCGATCCGCTCGGCGATCGTGGGTAACATCGCTTCGGCCACGACCCAGGCCCCGCTGGCGCCGGGTGCCGGGATCGCACGCGACCCCCGGGGCCCGCGCTACCCGGTCGCCCAGGGACCGATGACCCGGGTCAGCGACCAGGCGTCCTTCGCCTCCGCGGTGGCCGATGCCTCTGGCCTGCCGTTTCTGGCGCTCGCGCTGATGAGCGGTGACGACACGCGCAGGCTGCTGGCGGAGACCGCGGAACTGCTCGGGGACCGGCCGTGGGGCGTCGGCATCCTCGGCTTCGCCCCCGAAGAGGTCCGCACGGCCCAGCTTGAGGCCATCCACGCGGTCCGGCCGCCGTACGCGCTGATCGCGGGCGGCCGCCCGGCTCAAGCCTCCGCGCTGGAGGCCGTCGGCATCTCGACCTTCCTGCACGTCCCCTCCCCCGGCCTGCTGTCGAGGTTCATCAAGGAGGGGGCCCGCAAGTTCATCTTCGAGGGGTCGGAGTGCGGCGGGCACATCGGTCCGCGGGCGAGCTTCCCTCTCTGGGAGTCCCAGGTCCAGTGCCTGCTCGAACATCCCGGCGTGCTTCCCGACGTGAGCGTGCTGTTCGCCGGCGGCGTGCACGACGCGCGGTCGGCCGCCATGGTGTCGGCGATGTGCGCGCCGCTCGCCGAACGCGGCGCCGCGGCCGGGGTGCTGATGGGCACGGCGTACCTGTTCACCGAGGAGGCGGTCAGCGCGGCCGCGATCCTCCCGCATTACCAGCGGACCGCACTGGAGTGCGACCGTACGGCATCGCTCGAAACCTCACCCGGTCATGTGACCCGCTGCGCGGACACCCCGTACGTCGCCGCGTTCGAGCGGGCGAGGCGGCGGCTCACCGAGGGAGGCGCCACCGCCCAGGAGACCTGGGCGGAGCTGGAGCGGCTCAACCTCGGACGCCTGCGCATCGCGGCGAAGGGCCTGCGGCGCGCCGATGACGGCCTGCGTGAGGTCGGCGAGCAGGAGCAGCGCGACGACGGCATGTACATGCTCGGCCAGGTCGCCACGCTCCGCTCCGAGGTCACCAGCGTCGCCGCGCTGCACGAGCAGGTCACCTCCGAGGCCACCCGGCTGCTGGCCTCCGTCGCTGAGGAGTGGTCGCCGGACGAGGCCCCGGCCAGCCCACTCGACATCGCGATCGTCGGCATGGCCTGCGTCTATCCGGGAGCCGAAGACCTGGAGCAGTACTGGTCGAACGTGGTCAACGAGGTCGACGCGGTGACCGAGGTGCCGCCGGAGCGCTGGGACACCGGGCTCTACTACGACCCGGAGGCCACCACGAGCCCCCAGGGGCGTACGCCCTCCAAGTGGGGCGGCTTCATCCCGCCGGTGCCCTTCGACGCCCTCGAGTACGGCATTCCGCCCGCGTCGCTGGGCAGCATCGAGCCCGTCCAGTTGCTCGCCCTGGAGGTCGCCGCGCGTTCGTTGCGTGACGCGGGCTACGGCGACCGCCCCTTCGACCGGGAACGCACCTCGGTGATCTTCGGCGCGGAGGCGGGCAGCGGCCTTTCGGCTGCGTACGGACTGCGCTCGGCCCTGCCGGCCTACACCGGCGAGGTTCCGCCCGCACTGGACGAGCACCTGCCCCTGCTCACCGACGACTCCTTCCCCGGCGTGCTCAGCAACGTGATCGCCGGGCGGATCGCGAACCGGCTCGACCTCGGCGGGTCCAACTTCACCGTGGACGCGGCCTGCGCGTCGAGCCTCGCCGCGCTCGACCTGGCGTGCAAGGAACTCACCGCCGGCACCAGTGACATGGTCGTGTGCGGCGGCGCGGACCTGCACAACGACGTCCAGGACTATCTGCTGTTCGCCTCGGTGCACGCACTGTCGCCGAAGGGCCGGTGCGCGACGTTCGACTCCACCGCCGACGGCATCGCGCTCGGGGAGGGCGTGGCCTGCCTCGTGCTCAAACGGCTGGCCGACGCGGAGCGGGACGGCGATCGCGTCTACGCGGTCGTCAAGAGCGTGGCGGGATCCAGCGATGGCCGCTCTCTCGGCCTGACCGCCCCACGGCCCGAGGGCCAGCGGCGCGCGCTGGAACGTGCCTACGAGGCAAGCGGGATCTCGCCTGCCGACGTCGGCCTGGTCGAGGCGCACGGAACCGGCACCGTCGTCGGTGACCGTACCGAGCTGGCCGCGCTCACCGAGCTCTTCGTGGACGGGGGCGCGGCCCCGGCGAGCTGCACGATCGGGTCGGTGAAGTCGCAGATCGGCCACACCAAGTGCGCCGCCGGCCTGGCCGGCCTGATCAAGGCCGCGTACGCCCTGCACACCGGGACGAGGCCGGGGAGCCTGCACATCCGTGAGCCGAACCCGTACTGGTCTACTGCGACCAGCCCGTTCACCTTCGGTTCCACTCCCTGGGAAGCGCCGCCCGGCCGGCGGTACGCCGGAGTGAGCGCGTTCGGGTTCGGCGGCGCCAACTTCCACGCGGTGCTGAGCGGCTACGACGGAGCGGACGAACCGGCCCACGGGCTGCCGGACTGGCCGTCGGAGCTGTTCGCGTTCCGCGGCACCGACCAGGCCCAGGTCCTCCGTGAGGCCGACCGCCTGGCGGGACTGCTCGAGGCGGACACGCCGGCACGGTTGCGTGAGCTGGCGGCCGCCCATCTGCGGGATGCCCCCGCCGGTCCGGTACGCGCCGTGGTCGTGGCCACCGACCGGGACGACCTGATCGCGAAACTCGCGGATCTGCGAGCCGACCGGGCGAGGAGCGGCGTCCATCTGGCGCCGGCCGAGGCCGCGACGGGCAAGGTGGCGTTCCTGTTCCCCGGCCAGGGCAGCCAGCGGCCGGGGATGCTCGCCGACCTGTTCATCGCCTTTCCCCGGCTGCAGCGCCTGCTCCGGCTGGCGGAGGGTCGCCACGCCCCGGCCATGTTCCCGCCCACCGCGTTCACCCGCGAGGACACCGCGCGGCAGCGGGCCGCGATCACCGACACCCGCGTGGCGCAGCCCACCCTGGGCATCGCCGGGCTCGCCATGGCCGAGCTGCTGAGCTCACTGGGGATCCGCCCGGACATGGCCGGCGGCCACAGCTACGGCGAGCTGGTCGCGCTGTGCACGGCCGGCGTGTTCGGCGAGGAGGACCTGCTCGGCCTGAGCGAGGCGCGGGCCGGCGCGATCCTGGCGGCCGCCGGCGACGATCCGGGGACGATGGCCGCGGTCGCCGCACCCGCCGCCGACGTACGCGCGGTGCTCGACGGCATCGGCGCTGGGCACGAGGTGATCGTCGCCAACGACAACGCCCCGAGGCAGGCGGTGATCTCCGGCCCGACGCCGGCGGTCGAGCGGGCCGTCACCGCGCTCGCCGAGCACGGCCTGAAGGCCAAGCGGATCCAGGTGGCCTGCGCGTTCCACAGCCCGTTGGTCGCGTCGGCCGCGGACACACTCGCCGCGGAGCTGGCCGGCCGACAGGTCCGCCCGCCCGGTTTCCCGGTCTGGTCGAACGGCACCGCCGCCCCGTACCCCGTGGCCGCCGAGCAGATCCGTGAGCTCCTGTCCCGCCAGGTGGCCGAGCCGGTTCGCTTCGTCGAGCAGATCGAGGCCATGTACGAGGCGGGGGCACGGGTTTTCGTCGAGGCGGGACCGGGCCGGGTCCTGACCGGACTCGTCGGCAAGATCCTCGGCGATCGCCCGCACACCGTCGTGGCGTGCGATGTCTCCGGAGAGAACGGCATCACACGGCTACTGAACGCGCTCGCCGAGCTGGCCGTCGCGGGAGTACCGGTCGACTTCGGCCCGCTCCTCGCCGGCCGGGCCGAGCCCACCGGCCAGGCATCCCCCGCCCGGCGGCCCGGATGGATCGTCGACGGACAGCTGGTACGGACCTCAGCCGGGGAGTGTGTGGCCGGCGGGCTGCGCCCCGCGACCGAGGCACCACGGGTGGACCTGACAATGACAGGAGAGACGATGGCCGACGGCACCGGAACGCAGCGCGACATGGCGGTGATGGAGTTCCTGCGGACGACACGGGAGCTGGTCGCGGCCCAGCGCGACGTGCTGCTCGGCTACCTCGGGGCGGCGCCGGCGCCGCCCTTGGTCTCCGCGATCACGGAGCCCGTTCCCGCCTTCACCACCGCTCCCGCGGCCGAGCCGGGCGTACGTGCCGAGTCCGCCGCTGTGCCACCGTCCGAACCCGAGGTGAAGGTGGTCGGACCGGAGCAGATCCGCGAGGTCGTACTCGCCACGGTGAGCGCGCGCACCGGCTATCCGTCCGACATGCTGGCTGCGGACCTTGACCTGGAAGGCGACCTCTCCATCGACTCGATCAAGCGAACCGAGATCATCGGGGAGCTGGCCGAACGGCTGGGGCTCGGTGGTGACGAGGCCGACGTGGAGGACGCGGTCACCGAGCTGGCCAGGATCAAGACCATCGGCGGTATCGCCGACTGGCTTGGCGGGCACCTGTCGGGACCGCCCGAGACGGCCTTCGAGGAGGCACCGGCCCCCACGGCGGGCGACGCGGTGGCCGCGTCCGGCACGCCGGGCCGGTACATCGTCGAGACCGTCCCCGTCCCGGCTCCGCCGGGCGACGGAGACCCGCTCGCCGGCCGCCGGGTGGTCATCGTGGACGACGGACGCGGGGTCGCCCTCGAACTCGCCGACCTGCTCGAACGGCGAGGTGCCGACGCCCGCGTGGTCGAGACCGTGCCGGGCGACCGGTCGTCCGGCGCGGACGCCCTCATACATCTGGCGGCGCTGCGCCCCGGCGCCCGGCCCGTGCTGCCCGGCGCCTTCGCCGGAATCCGCCGTGTCGTGCTCGACGGAGCGGACCGGGTGGTCCTCGCCACGACGTCCGCGGGGACCTTCGGGCAGGGCCGGGAGAGCGGCGAAGGTGACACGGCCGACGCCGGTATCCGCGGGCTGGTACGGGCGATCAGCCATGAGTACCCCGACTCCGTGGTGCGGGCGGTCGACGTGGACCCCAAGGAGAACCCCAGCGAGATCGCCCAATACCTGCTGACGGAGCTGACGGGCGGCGACGGCCGGACGGTCGTCGGCTACCAGAACGGCACCAGGACCACGCTGCGCGTCCGGCGCGCCGATCTGGCCGGTGAAGCGACACCGCCGCCCGGTCTCGACCGAGACTCGGTGGTCCTGCTCACCGGCGGCGCACGCGGGATCACCGCCGGCGTCGCCGTCGCCCTGGCCCACCTCACCGGCTGCCACGTCGAGTTGATCGGGCGGACGCCAGCGCCCGCCGGCCCGGAGGACCCGGCCACCACGACGGCACCCGACGTGAGCGCGTTGCGCGGGGTCCTGGCGGGGCAGGGCACCGGCTCGCCTGCCGAGATCGACGCGGCCGCCCGGCGCGTCCTCACCGAACGCGAGTTGCGGGCCACGCTCGACCAGTTGCGCGGCACCGCGTCCTCGGTCCGGTATCACACGGCCGACATCCGTGACACCGACGCCGTACGCGCCTTGGTCGAGGACATATACGCACGGCATGGCCGGCTCGACGGCGTCGTCCACGGAGCGGGGGTCCTGGAGGACCGGCTGCTGGGCGACAAGTCGCCGGAGTCGTTCGCCCGCGTCTACGGCACGAAGGTCGACGGGTTCCGGGCGCTGCTCGACGCGATCGCGCCGGCTACCCGTCCGGCGGCCGGGGCCCGGCCGGGCATCGGCTTCGTCGCGGCCTTCGGCAGTGTGGCGGGGGTGTTCGGCAACCGCGGCCAGACCGACTACGCGGCTGCCAACGACGCGCTCGACACGCTCAGCCGCGTGTGGGCCAAGCGGCTGCCCGGACGCGTCGTCGCGATCGACTGGGGCCCCTGGGCCGGCGGTGGCATGGTCTCTCCGGAGCTCGAACGGGAGTACGCCCGGCGCGGCATCACGCTCATCGACCCGGAGGCCGGCGTCTCGTGCCTGCTGCGTGAGCTCTCCCACGGCGCGGACGCCCAGGTCATCTACATGTGCGGCGACATCGACGATGAGTGAGGCCGTCGCGATCGTCGGGATCGGCGCGGTGTTCCCCGGAGCCGGGGACGCCCCGGCCTTCTGGGCCAACATCCGCGCCGGGGTGGACGCGGTGACCGAGGTGCCGTCACATCGGTGGGACCAGAGCGTCTACTACGCGCCCGGCGAGGCGGGCGCCGCGGACCGCTTCTACTGCCGGCGGGGCGGGTTCGTCGACGAGCTCGCGACCTTCGACCCGACCCGGTTCGGCATCATGCCGGCCGCCGTCGATGGCACGGAACCGGACCAGTTGCTCGCCCTGCGCGCCGCGGCCGAGGCGATCGCCGACGCCGGAGGCGACGACCGGCTCCCGGACCGCTCCCGCGTCGGAGTCATCATCGGCCGGGGCGGCTATCTCACCCCGGGCGTCGCCCGGCTCGACCAGCGCGTCCACACGGCCCACCAGCTCACCGCCGTCCTGCGCGACCTCGTACCAGCACTGGGCGAGGACCGGCTCGACGCCGTACGCGAAGCGTTCCAGCAGGCCCTGGGCCCGGAGGAGTCGATCGGCCTGGTGCCCAACTTCGCGGCCTCGCGGGTCGCCAACCGCTTCGACCTGCGCGGCCCGGCCTACACGGTGGACGCCGCCTGCGCGTCGTCGCTGCTGGCGGTGGACCACGCCGTACGCGACCTAGCGTCGGGCCGCTGCGACGCCGTACTGGCGGGCGGGGTGCACCACTGTCACCACACCACGCTGTGGAGCGTCTTCACCCAGCTGCGGGCGCTCAGCCCCACGGAGCGGATCAGGCCCTTCGACCGGCGCGCGGACGGGACCCTGCTGTCGGAAGGCACGGGGATCGTGCTGCTCAAGCGGCTCTCCGACGCGCTGACGGCGGGTGACCGTGTGTACGCGGTGATCCGCGGTGTCGGCGTCGCCAGTGACGGTCGCGCGACCAGCATGATGAACCCTCTCTCCGCGGGTCAGGTGACGGCCGTGGAACAGGCGTGGCGGGCCGCCGGGGTGGATCCTGGCGGCGACCACGCCGTCGGGCTGATCGAGGCGCACGGCACCGCCACGCCGGCGGGCGACACGGTCGAGCTGGAGACCCTCCACCGGGTGTTCGGCTCGCACGGGTCTCCGATCGGCCTCGGCACCGTCAAGTCGATGATCGGTCACACCATGCCCGCCGCGGGCGTGGCCGGCCTGATCAAGGCCGCGCTCGCCCTGCACCATGAGACGCTGCCGCCGACCCTGCACGTCGAGGAGCCACATCCGGACCTGGCGGGCACCCGGTTCACGCCGGTCGCCGAGGCCGTTCCGTGGGAGCGCCCGCGCGGCGCACCGCGCCGCGCCGCCGTCAACGCGTTCGGTTTCGGCGGGATCAACGCGCACGTGGTCCTCGAGGAGGCACCGCGCCCCGCGCCCGCCGCCGCACGCGCGCCCGTGACCGCGATGCCCGCCCTGGTGGCGCCGGCCGAGCCGGTTCTACGGCTCGCGGGGGCCGGCCCCGACGACGTGGCGCGTGCCCTCGACGCCGGCGACACAGAGCTGATCGCCCAGGCGGCGTGGCCACCGGGCGAGGGCCCCTGCCGGCTCGCGATCGTCGCTCCGGACGCGCGGCGGCTCGCGCTGGCACGAAAGATCGTCGCACGGGGCCGCCCGTGGCGGGGCCGCAGCGACGTGTGGTTCACGCCCCGCCCGCTGCTCAGCGGACCGGACCAGGTGGCGTTCCTGTTCCCCGGCTTCGAGCCGGAGTTCGCGCCCCGGATCGAGGGTGTCGCGGAGCATTTCGGCCTTCCCGCCCCCGAACTGTACGGCGGTGACGAGGTCGTCGAGCATGCTCTCGACATCATCGCGGTGAGCCGCCTGTTCGCCGCCGCGCTGCACGAGCTCGGCATCGTCCCCGGCGCGCTGGCAGGGCACAGCCTCGGCGAATGGACCGCGATGATCGCCGCTGGGGTCTACCCCGCGATCGATGACTTCATCGCGTCGATGCGGCCCGGGATGGTGGAGGTGCCCGACGTCGTGTACGCGGCGTTCGGCGCCGGGGCCGACCGTGTCGCCGGAGAGCTCGACGGGTTCGACGACGTGTTCATCACCCACGACAACTGCCCGCACCAGGCGGTGATCTGCGGCCCTTCGGACCACGTCGGGCAGGTCGTGGAGCGCCTGCGCGGGCAGGGGGTCATGGCACAGACCCTGCCGTTCCGCACCGGCTTCCACTCGCCGGTGTACGCGCCGCACCTGGCCGCCGCCGGCGCGATGCTGGAGCGCCTGGAGGTGGGCCCGCCGAGCGTGCCGGTCTGGTCGGCCACCTCTCTCGCCCCCTTCCCCGCCGGCGCCGAGGACGTACGCGACCTGGTGCTTCGTCACCTGGTCGAGCCGGTGCGCTTCCGGCGTCTCACCGAACTGCTGCACGAATCCGGCATCCGGGCGTTCGTCCAGGTCGGACCGGGCAGCCTCGTCGGGTTCGCCGAGGACACACTGCGCGACCGCGAACACCTGGCCGTCTCGGCGGCTCTGCCTGCCCGGGACGGGCTCGCCCAGCTGCGCAGAGTCGCGGCCGCTCTCTGGACCGACGGCCTGTCCCCCGACTTTGGGCGGCTGCCCGCTCCGCCGGGCGGGCGAACGGCCGCTCCCGCGCGTCAGGGCAGCCCGGTGCGGCTTCGCCTCGGCGAGCCGCTCGTCCGGCTGAAGGATCTCGACGGCATCGCCGCGTTGCGGATGCCCGCCGGTGACGGGGCGTTCCAGGCGCCCGACGGAGACCGGGCCGGCTCCCCCGTCACCGCCGCGCTGAACGCCGCGCTTGCCGACGCTGCCGCCGCCGCCCGTACGGTCACCGACGCGCTGCACGCCGCGCCGGCCCGCACCGGCACGGTCACCGGGGCGCGGCCGACGGGTGATGCCCGAGACGCCGGGCGGGCCGCCCCGGCACCGGGAGACGAGGAACCACGTACCCTCACCCGGACCCGGGTGTTCTCGCTGGCGACGATGCCGGACATCGCCGACCACTGCGTCTTTCCGCAGGCCGAAGGCTGGCCGGAGATGTCCGACCGGTTCCCTGTCGTACCGCTCACCACGATGCTCGAGGTGATGGCCGGCGCGGCCCGGGAGCTGGTGCCCGAGGCCGCTGTGACCGGCATCTCGCAGGTCAGGGCGGCGCGCTGGCTCGCGGTCGTGCCCGCGACGAACGCGCCGGTGCACGCCACCCGCGGCGGTGTCGCGCCGGGCGGCGAGATCCTGGTCAAGGTCCAGATCGAGGGCTACGCGAGCGGTGTCGTCCACCTGTCCGGTGACGGTTACCCGCCCGCCCCCGAACCCTCGCGTCAGCCGCTGGAGAACCCGCGTCCGGCTCCCGTCGGCGCGCGTGAGCTGTACGAGGACGACTGGATGTTCCACGGGCCGCGGTTCGCCGGGGTCGTCGACATCGACTCGGTCGGCGACGACGGCATCACGGGCACGCTGACGAACCTGCCCGCCCAGGGCGCCCTGCTCGACAGCGCGGGCCAGCTCATCGGCCACTGGATGCAGGTCAGCCGCACCGTCGACCAGACGGTACTGCCGACCGGCATCCGGGCGGTCCGCTTCCACGGCCCGACGCCACCTGCGGGCGGACACCTGGCCTGCACGGCCTGGATCCGTGAGGTCACCGACACGGAGATGCGGGCCGACGCCGAACTCCGGGACGGCGACGGCCGTGTCTGGTGCCGCATCGAGGGCTGGACGACGCGCCGCTTCGCCACCGACGACCGGATCTGGAAGATGAAGTTCCGCCCGCAGCGGGACACGCTGTCCGAGCCGCGCCCGGGCGGGTGGTGCGTCGTACGGGAACGCTGGCCCGACACGGGGTCCCGCGAGCTGATGATGCGCCGCTACCTGAACGCCGCCGAACGCCCCCGCTATGAGGCGCTCACTCCCAACACGCGCCGCCAGTGGCTATTGGGCCGGATCGCCGCCAAGGACGCCGTACGCCACCGGCTGTGGGATCTGGGCGCCGGGCCGATCTATCCGGCGGAGGTCACGGTCGACAACGACGACCAGGGACGGCCGCGCGCGTCGGGCGCGTTCCGGGCGACGTACGTCTCCCTGGCCCACTGCGCGGGCCGGGGGCGGAGTCCCGGCATCGCGGTCGCGCTGGCCGGGCTCGCTCCGGTCGGCATCGACATCGAGGCCGTCTCGGAGCGCGATCCCGGGACCGAGGAGATCGCGCTCACCGACGCCGAGCGTGCGCACCTCGACAGGCTGCCCGGCGGCGACCGGGCCGCGTGGTTCGCGCGGCTCTGGACCGCCAAGGAGGCGGTCGCCAAGTCCATCGGCACCGGACTCTCCGGGCGGCCACGCGCCTTCGAGGTCCGCGTGTCCACGGCGGCGCCGGACGACGACCTGGCGCTGGTCGTGACCGCACCCGACGGCTCGGCCCACCACGTGACCAGCACGATGATCACACATGAGGCCACGGCGTACGCCGTGGCATGGACGTATGGAAAGGACCCCAATGAGTAAATCGGACACTGTGCTCGACGAGGTCGTTCAGCTGCTCATCGAGGTCGTGGGCGAGGACTTCCTTCTCGACCTCGAGATCACCAGGGACACGACGTTCAGCGACGATCTCGCCCTGGAGAGCATCGAGTTCGTGGCACTCGCCGAGAAGCTCCAGCACCGCTATGGCGGCCGCGTCGACTTCGCGGCCTTCGTCGCCGACATGGACATCACCGAGATCATGACGATGAAGGTGGGCACGCTGGTGGCCTACATCGAGGAACGCACGACCGCCGCCCGGTCGGCGGGCTGACGATCCGCGATGCCGTTCACCACCGCACGCGACACACGGTTCCACATGGTGGAGCTGGCGTCCGGTCGCACGGGCGAACCGGTGGTGATGCTGCACGGCCTGTTCACCGGCAGCCTCGCCTCCTGGTACCTCACCGCGGCACCCGCGATCGCGGCCCGCCGCCGAGTCCGTCTCTTCGACTGGCGCGGGCACGGGCTCAGTGAACGCACCCGTGCGGGCTACGGCGCGTCGGCGATGGCCGACGACCTCGACGCCCTCACCTCCGACCTGCCGCCCTTCGCGATCGTCGGGCACAGCTACGGGTGCGTCGTCGGGCTGCGATTCCTCCAGACTCGCCGCGGACGGGTACGGAGGATGGCCCTCGTCGAGCCGCCGTTGGCGGAGGTCGCCGAACCGGTGCCCGCCGGCGCGGCGCCGCCCGGAGACCGGCAGCGGTTCACGCCGGCCCGGCTCCGTGCGCTGCGCGCCGATCCATCCTCGCGGCGCGTCCGCGGGCTGCTCGAGAACACGACCCTCCTGGACGACCTCGCCGCCGAGCCGCCGGTCACCGACGAGGACCTGCGGTCGCTGGCGGAGGTTCCGTGCATGGTCATCGGCGGCGCCGGCTCCCCCTACGCGCCGTCGCTCGAGCGCGTCCGCCGGGTCTGCCCGCGGGTACGGGGTCACATCCTGGACGGCGGCCACGACATCCACGTCACCGGCGCCGATGACGTGACCGCTCTGCTCGCCGGTTTCCTGGGGGCCGCGCGATCGGAGGAGGCCACCCATGGCTGAGGTCCACGCGAACGGCGTGTGCTTCAACGCGCAGGTCCTGGAACCCCAGGGCGCACCGGCGGACGCGCCCACCATCGTGTTCGTCCACGGCCTGGTCACGGACAACCTGTCCAGCTTCTACTACACGCTCGCGGGCCCGGCCGTCGTCGCCGGCGCCCGGGTGATCCTGTACGACCTGCGCGGTCACGGACGCTCACAGCGGCCGGAGGCCGGCTACACGGCCGACGACGGGGTCACCGACCTCTGTGCGCTGCTCGACGCGCTCGGGATGCGCGACCCTGTGTACCTGGTGGGCAACAGCTACGGAGGAATCCTCGCGGCACGCATGGCGGTCACCGTTCCGGACCGGGTCGCCGGGCTCGTGCTGATCGAGGCGAGCTGCGCGGGTACGGGCGCCGCCGCGTGGATCGAGGACATGGCCAACACGCTGTCGGTGACCGCGTTGCGGCTCGAGCACGACGGGGCACGGGACCAGTACCGGATGGCGGGGCAACGCCGGATGGCGCGTCTGATCACACACGTCGACGGTCTGCTGAACCGGACGAGCCTGGTCGACGACGTCGCGGCGGAACGGCCGCTGCGCCCCACGGAGCTGGCCGCGATCCGCTGTCCCGTGCTCGGCGTCTACGGTGAGCGATCCGAGCTGGTGGCAGCGGCGTCCGAACTGACACGCCACGTGCCGGGCTGCACCGTCCGGATCCTGCCGGGCCTGGCGCACACCGTCCTCCGCGAGGCCACCGACGTACTCCGCGACATCCTGCTGTCCTGGCTCGCCGAACGGACCGCACACGTCCTCACCGACACGAGGCGGGCCGGATGAGCGAGCAAATCAACGAACACAGCGCCCTCGCCAGTCCTCCGACGAAGGAGGGCACATGAGTGAGCGCAGCGAGCGAATCAACGAACACAGCGCCCTGGCCAGTTCTCCGACGAAGGAGGGCACATGAGCCGCTATCTGTTCGTCGTCCCGCCGCTGACCGGCCACATCAACCCGACCGCGGCCGTGGGCGCCGAGCTGGCCCGGCGCGGTCACGACGTGGCCTGGGCGGGGCATCCGGCGACACTGCGGCCGTTGCTGCCCGCCGGTGCTCGCGTCCATCCGGTCATCGACGACGCGCTCGACGCGCGGCTGCGCTCCGCGCGCGAGCGGTGGCTGACGCTGCACGGCGCCGCGGTGCTGAAGTTCCTGTGGGAGGAGTTCATCGTCCCGCTCGGTCACGCGATGCTCCCCGGCGTCGAGGCGGCCATCGCCGCGTTCCGGCCCGACGTGCTGGTGGCCGATCAGCAGGCGATCGCCGGACCGGTCGCCGCACGCAGGTCCGGGGTCACGTGGGCGACCTCGGCCAGCACGCCCGCCGAGCTCCTGCGACCGCTGGCGTCCATGCCCAAGGTGGAGGCGTGGGTCGAGTCGCTGATGACGGACTTCCGGCTGGCGTCCGGCGTCACGGACACCGTCGACCTGCGGTTCTCCGACCGCCTAGTGCTCGTGTTCACGACATCGGCGCTCGTCGGCGACGTGGCGCGGTTCCCGGGGCACTGGGTCTTCACCGGGCCGGCCCTGGCCGGCCGACCCGACCGAGGCGGGTTCCCCTGGGAGTGGCTCGATCCGGACCGACGCAAGGTGCTGATCTCTCTCGGCACCCTGAACGGCCCGGCGGGAGAGCGCTTCTTCCGTACCGCGATGGAGACGCTCGCCGACCTCGGCGCGGACCCGCAGGCGATCGTCGTCGCCCCGCCCGGCACGATCGAGGCTCCGCCGCCGCACGTTCTGGTCACCGACCACGTCCCGCAGCTCGCGTTGCTGCCCCGCCTGGACGCGGTCGTGTCCCACGGCGGCCACAACACCGTGGCGGAGACGCTCTCGCACGGTCTCCCGCTGGTCGTGTGCCCGATCCGGGACGACCAGCCGATCATCGCGCAGCAGGTCGTCGACGCCGGAGCCGGCGTACGGGTGCGCTTCGGCCGGGTCCGCCCGGCGGATCTGCGTGCCGCACTCCTCGCGGTACTCGACGTCCCCTCCTACCGGGCGGCCGCCCGGCGCGTGCGGGAATCCTTCGCGGCCGCCGGCGGTGCCGACGCAGCCGCAGATCATCTGGAGAAACTGTCGTGATCGGAATCGCTCTCGCCGTCCTGCTCATCGCGGGCCTGGTCCTCAACGGGTTGCGACTGCGCGGCCGCGCCGCCGCGCTGCCCACGCTGCCCGCCGACGACGCTCCGGCAGAGGAGCCCGCCTTCCACGCCATCGTCGCGGAGGGCGTCAGCCTCGACGACGTCAGCCGGCGGGCCGCCACCGCGTACGCCTATCGGCAGGCGGACGACATCGTCGACCTGATCCCCCGTGACCTGCCGGTGACGGCCGCACGGGATCTGGTACGCCACATGTCCCCGCCGGATGCCGATGGACCCGGCAACGGGCTCGGCCCCGGCTCGGCGCTGCTCGTGGTCCCGGCCGTGCTCGAACGCGCGCAGGTCCCCGGCCCCGAGGCGATCGCCACCGCGGACCTCATCGGCCTCGCGCGCCGGATCAAGCACTACGCACGCGACAGGACCGGCCTGGTCATCGCGCCCGCCCTGCGTGTGGGGCCGGACGATCTGTCCAGGCGCCGGTCCCGGCTGCGCGCGTCCGGGACGATCGTCCCGGTCGACCTGGCGTTGTCGCTCGTCCCCTACGCGCTGCTGGTCGCCGAGGCGATCATCTCCTGGCCACTGGCCCTGGTGGCCCTCGCCGTGTTCTGCCTCCAGCCCTACCTGATCTTCGCCGGCACCGCCCTGCGCCCGCGCGGCCTGCACATGGCCGCCCTCCCGCGGCCCCTGTACGACCCGTACGTCTGGGTGCGTACCGCCGGCGGGAAATGGCGCTCGGAGGCGGAAAAGCACGACGCCACCGCGCGTGCGGAGGCGCGCGAGTACTACGACGCCGAGCTCGCCAAGGGCGTGGACCGCTTCCTGGAGCCGCGGCGTGAGACCTGCCCGTGGTGCGGTTCCGGAGAGCTCTCTGTCCGGCTGCGCAGCCCGGATCTCGTCTATCGCAAGCCCGGGACGTTCACGCTCGACCTGTGCGGCGGCTGCGGGCACACGTTCCAGAATCCACGGCTGACCCCGGCTGGGCTGGACTTCTACTATCGCGACTTCTACGACGGCATCGGCGCCGCCACCGCGGAAACGATCTTCACGACCTCGTCGCACGACTACCTCGCCCGCGCCCGGATGCTGGAGCCGGCCACGACGCCGAAGAGGTGGCTGGACGTGGGATCGGGGCACGCGCACTTCTGCGCCGCCGCGCGCGAGGTCTGGCCCGAGACCGTCTTCGACGGGCTGGACCAGGGCGCGGAGATCGAGGAGGCCGCCCGGCGCGGCTGGATCGCGCACGCACATCGCGGGATGTTCCCCGACCTGGTCGGTGGACTCCAGGGGATCTACGACGTGGTGAGCATGCATCACTACCTCGAGCACACTCGTGATCCCTACGCCGAACTGGACGCCGCGGCGAAGATCCTGCCGTCCGGCGGGCACCTGCTGATCGAGCTGCCCGACCCGGAGTGGCGCCTCGGACGGATGTTCGGGAAGTACTGGATGCCGTGGTTCCAGCCGCAGCACCAGCACATGATGCCGATCGAGAACCTCAAGAAGGTCCTGGCTGATCGTGGTCTTGCGCCGGTCGCCGAGGAGCGTGCGACCGCTCACCAGCACAACGACTTCGTCACCGCCGCCTACCTGTGGTTCGCCGGGTTCGCACCCGACCTCTCTCTGCCCTGGTCGTCGAAGCGGCGTACGCCGGCGCGGCGGATGTGGCGCGGCATGGTCTGGACGGTCGGCGTACCGGCCCTGCTGACCGGCATCGTGCTCGACCGGATGGTCGGCGGCACGGTGGCGCGCCGCACCGGCCGCGGCAACGCCTACCGTGTGCTGGCCCGCAAGGAGGACGCGCTCGATGACTGAGGCGACGACCGCGGGAACCGACCTCGCGGGCCGGCTCGATCTCGCGCCCGAGCTCCGGCTGGTCCCGGCCGCCTTCCAGGAGACGTACGGGTACGCGGCGACCGGGGTCTGGCGCTCTCCCGGTTCGGTCACGCTGCTGTCCGACGGCGACACCAGCCTGTCGATCGCAGCCCGCTGGGGCACGATCGTCGCGGCCCGGCCGCGCGAGGACGACGTCATCGAATTGGCGTTGATGAACCGCCCTGCGGACCGGGTCCGAATGGATCTCGGCTGTTTGGACCCCGGCGACGTCGAGGCCTGGGCCCGGCCCGGGTTGAGCGCCGCCTGGGCGCTGCGCGACGCCGGGTACACGCTCGGCGGCACCACACTGCTCGCCGGCGTCGACCTGCCCGAAGGCGTCGGTCTCGCGGCGACCACCGCGACGGCGTGCGCCATCGCAGTGGCGTTGCGCGACATGTACGCGCCCGCGGTCCCGACGGCCGCGCTGGCCGCGCTGGTGAGCCGTGGTCTGCGCGCCCTCGGCGTGACCGGCGACCGTGAGAGCGGCCGATGCCTCGTGGCGCTGCTCGGCCGTTCGGGTACGGCGTACCTGGACGACGAGCCGGACGGCACCGTGCTTCCGCTCGACCTGGGGACCGCCGGGCTACGCTTCCTCGTGGTGGACACCCGGATCCGCGGCTCGATGACGGCTCCCGTGGCCGAGCGGACGCATCTCCCGGAGGTGGCGGCGTACCTGCGCGGCGGCACCCCCGCCGCGCTCGGGCCGGCACTCAACACCGCGCACGCCCGCCTGCGCGAAGCCGGCGTGCCCGATGCCGCCCAGGACATCGTGGTCTCGGCGGCGCTCAGCGCCGGCGCCCTCGGGGGTCGCATGATCTGGGACGGTCCAGGCCGCCCGGTGCTGCTGTTGCTCCGAGCCGAGGAACTCGGGACGATCCGCACCGCGGTCACGAGCGCGTGCACCTCCCGCGGTCTGCGCCCTCCCCGCTTCCTGACCGTGACTCCGGTCTCGCCCGCCGCACGGAAGTAGTCCCGAATTTCCCTACATCAGGTCAAGAACGCCCCGCTATGCGGGCCGCTGGCGGCCCGCCCGGCCCTCAGGCCGGGCGTGCGGCCTTTGCGGGCCGCCCCGCCTTGAGCACCGCGAACGAATGTCCGGGCTCTACCGTGCAGGAGCCGCCAGCCCCAGCTCTTGGGCGACGCGCGCGCCAAGATCGGCGTCTATCTTCGTCAGGTAGTCGTTGACCGCGCGTTCCTGGATGAAGCGTTCCACGCCCTGGCTCAGATGGGAGACGATGTTGCCGACCAGGTGGTCCCGATCGGTTTGCGTCATCACCTGGCGGTAGAGCGTGCCGGGCTGGATGAAGTCGTTATCGTCCTTGTGCGCGACGTAGGCCGTGCGCATGATCTCGGCGGCCTCCACAAACCAGCTTGGATCGTGGTAGTGCTGCGGGTCGGCCGTCGGACCGCCGTAGCTGTTCGGTGCGTAGACGGGCTGGGCGTCGTTGTGGTGGTAGCGCATCGGGCCGTCTTTGTTGTAGTTGTGCACCTCGTTGAGCGGCCGGTTGACCGGCAGTTGCGCGTAGTTCGGGCCGGTGCGATAGCGGCTTGAGTCGGCGTAGGCGAACATCCGCCCCAGCACCATCCGGTCTGGGCTGGGCCCGATGCCCGGGACAAAGTTCGACACATCGAATCCGGCCTGCTCGATCTGGGCGAAGAAGTTCTCGGGGTTGCGATCGAGCACCATCCGGCCGATGGGGATCGTCGGGTAGTCCTTGTGCGGCCAGACCTTGGTTACGTCGAAGGGGTTGAAGCGGTAGTCGGCCGCGTCCTCGTAGGGCATGATCTGCATCTCAAGGCGCCAGGATGGGTAGTCCTCGC
>JAOPYG010000296.1 GCA_025964685.1 Actinoallomurus sp.
GAACCCAGCAGCGCCTGGTCTCCCTCATGCTCGAACTGCGCACCATCGAAGCCACTCCGCCGGCCGAACGGGAAGACCTCAGCGGAGTGCTGTCCCACACGACCCACGTTCTGGACAAGGCCCTCGAGGACCTGCGGGGGATCGCCCGCGGTCTTCACCCCGCGTTCCTGTCCAGACTCGGCCTCGAACCCGCGATCAAGGCACTCGCACGCTGCTCTCCCATCCCGGTCGAGCTCAACATGTGCGCCGACCGGCTGGCGGAGCGATTCGAGGTCACCGCGTACCACGTCGTGTCGGAGGCACTCACGAACGCGGCCAAACACGCCGACGCGTCCATCGTGCACGTCGACCTCATCATCAACGACGCCACCGTCCGGCTCTCGATCCGCGACGACGGGAAGGGAGGAGCCGATCCCCACAGCGGATCAGGACTCCTCAACATCACCGACCGGGTCGAGGCACTCGGCGGCAGCCTCCAGATCACGAGTCCGGTAGGAGGCGGAACCTCACTGCTCGCCGAGATTCCGATCGCCAACGACTGATGACGCCACCAAAGGGTCGCGACCAGCGCGATCTACTGTGATTAGTCCACTCTGTGCGACCTCGTGGCCGGCCTCCGCTGCCGCGATGACGCCTCGATAGTCGCCGCGGGTCGGTGCGAATCGCATCTCGTGAGGCCACGCCATGACCTCGGCGTTGCCAGCGTCGTGTCCGTCCAGCATGGCCGTGATGCGGCGCAGCCACTAGCCGGCGGCGTCGACATCCGGACGCCGGCCGAATACCCCGGGCACTCAGACCCCGGTTTCACCCTGCGGACCTACACGCGCTTGATGACTTCCGGCGAGGAGCGCACGCGTACGGCGATCAACCGAGCGTTCCGGGGTGTCGCCACCCGAGGTCAGCAAGCCCGGTGACCGCCGCACGCGATGTGCCCTCTGTGTGCCCTGAGCGGACCAATCGACATGAGTTGATCAGCGTTCTCCCAGGTCAGAGCACGTTAGCCGGTGAATGCCTTGAATATGTTGGTGAACTCATAGGTGCTCTGGCTGATGCCGCTGCAGGTCGGCGAGACGCTGCCGTTCGGGCAGCCGCCGTTGTCGCGGCCGGTCGACCAGAAGCCGATGTAGCCGACGTGGTTCGACTGGGCGTAGCTCAGTATCTGGCGGGCGATGGCCTGGGTCGTCGTCGGGCCCGTGTCGTTTCTGCCGATCATTGGGGTCAGGCCCAGCATGCGCTTCAGGTCGGTGTCGGTCTTGCTCGGCCAGATCTGTTTCATCTGGGCCAGGGTCGCGTTGGACGCCGAGATGATGGCGGAGCCCCAGTCGCCCGTGTAGCCGAAGTCCATGAGCATCGGGTTGACGGTGACGTTCAGGCCGCGGGAGGCGGCGTCCTGCAGGATCTGCACCGAGAACGGGTCGATGCCGTAGTCCTGGGCCTGCACCCGCAGCGTGTAGGTGATCGCGGTGCCGCGGGCGCTCTGCAACTGCTTCAGTGCGGTGTTGACCTGGGCGACCGGGATGGAGGCCTCCACGTCCACGTCGAGGCGGTTGCTGCCCACCGCGTCGAGGGCCTTCTCGTACGCGGCCAGCAGCGCGGCGGTGCTCCCGCAGGTGTTCTCCAGGTACGGGCCGGCGGCTCCGCCGGTGGCCACGGTCACGTCGCCGCCGACGCCCTTCAGGTCGTTCACCTCGCCGATGACGCGGGCGTCGTTCAGCGGCACCGTGCCGCCCCAGGACGGGTTGCAGCCGCTGCTGTCGGCCAGCGCGAAGGCGAGGGTGAAGTGCTTCTGGCCGGTGGCGTTGGCCACGTCGCGAAGCGTGGGCGTGGCCATCGTGATGTCGGCGTACGGGGAGAAGCGACCGCTGCCAGAGCCACCCCCAGAAGAGGCGTCCGTCGTCGCGCTGACGGCAGGGCCGAACGCGGACAGGTTGCCCGCGGCGTCCTTGGCGCGGACCTTGAAGGAGTACGCGGTCGAGGCGCTCAATCCCGACACGGTCGCGCTCGTGCCGGTGGCCGTGGTGGCGGGCGATGAGCCCTGGTAGACCTCATAGCCGGTCACGCCGACGTTGTCGGTGGAGGCGGTCCAGGACAGCGAAACGCTCGAGGACGAGTGGCCCGTCACCGTCAGGCCGCCGGGCGTCGAGGGAGCCGAAGTGTCGGAGCCGCCGCCGCCGCTACCAGCACACGCGGCACCGTTCAGCTTGCAGCCCGACGGCGCGCCCGTGCCGGACACCACGAATCCGAACGACGCCGAGGCGCCCGGGGCGACGCTCCCGTTGTACTCCCGGTTCTTGAACGCGTAGTGCGAACCTGACTGGGTCAGTGTCGCGTCCCAGTACGTCCCGGCCGCCGAGCCGGACGGCAGGTCGAACTCCACCGTCCAGCCGTTGATCGCCGCCGTTCCGTTGTTGGTGATCGTGTACTGCCCCTGGTACCCGTTGTCCCACGTCGAGGTCTTGGCGAATGTGGCGGTACCGCCCGCCGCGTACGCCGACGTGGCGGGCAGGAGGAGGAGGGCGAGGGGCAACAGCAGTGCCCCGATGAGGGATGGGCGGGCTCTCTTCATCTGGCGGGGACCTTCCTGGGTGGGCCGGCTCCCGGCCGCCGTCTGGCGGGACACCGCGGCCGGGAGCCGGTGCTCAGCCCGTGAAGCGGGCGGTGATCCGGGCGAAGTCGTAGGGCTGCTGGGTGACGCTGCCGCACTTGCCGTCCACCCAGCCGGTGGGGCCGGTGCAGGGGCGGTCGCGGTTGAGCGACCAGAACGACAGCCGGGCGAGGTGGTGCTCGGTCGCGTAGCCGAGCAGGTCGGTGAACGTGTCCTGGGTGAAGAGTTCGCTGGGCTGGTCGGTGTGGCCGTTCATGAGCGTCAGTCCCGTACGGGCGTAGACGGCGTCGGAGGACAGGTCGGGCCGCAGGGCGACGAGCTGGGTGTGCGCGTCCTCCATGACCTTCCGCACGTCGTCGGCCATGGACCCGCCCGGGCCGCCGTAGTCGAAGGCCATGACGGCGTACGTGTCGATGTCCGTGCCCGCCCGCTGGATCTCCGCGCGGTCCAGGTCACTGAGCCCGACCGTCGTCACCGGCATGGTCAGGGAGACGTCGAGGGGACGGCCCGCCGCGGCGGCGTTCTGCTTGAGCAGACGCACCGCCTGGAACCGCTTGGTCTCCCCCACCGCGTCGCCGAGGTCGTCGCCCTCGATGTCCAGGTCGATGTGCGTGAGCGCGTACTTGTCGATCACCTGCTGGTACGCCGCCGCCAGCGAGGAGGCGTCCGGGCAGGCGGCCCCGAGCTCGATTCCGTTGTAACCGCCGAACGAGACGGCGACGTCGCCCCCGGCCGCGCGCAGCGCGTCGACGGAGGCCGAGACGGCGACGTCGGAAGCGACCGTGGACCCGCCGTCCCAGGTGGGAGTGCACCCGCCGCCGTTCGGCGCGAGCACGAAGGCGAGGATGAGCTGCCGCAGGCCACTGCGAGAAGTGATCTCCGAGATGGGCTGCGGGTCGTTCTCGAGTGGCATGAAGTACGGCGCCGCCGTGAGCCGGGAAGCCGGCGCGGCGTCGGCACGGCCGGTCAGGCCGGCAAGGATCAGCAGGCAGACGGTCAGGACGGTCCAGGCGCGCGGGCGGACACGCATGGGTTCTCCTTGCGAAGCGGGGGTCGCGGTGGCAGACAGGACGCTGTCGCTGTCGTCGGAGCGCCCCCGGCCCTGACGCGGCAGTAACTTGAGTGGACTAGATCCGGTCAGGATCCGTCAATATCTAACAGGAAACTTTCCTATCAGAGTTTCCCGCCGCTGGTAGAAGCCCAAGTCAGCACCTAGACCGGACGCACCAAGAGCCAGCACAAAGCCGCATTAATGAAGACCGAAAGCCGACCACCGCAGAAAGCGGTGACCGGCTTTCGACGCCGCGAGTACGGGCGCCGGCCCCTCAGGGACGCGCGGTCGGGGAAACCCCCGGCTTGGCCGAACCGGCCCCGGCCGGCTTGCGTGAAGGGGCATTCGCCTTGAGACGCGGCAGGTTCAGCCGGTCGAACGCGATCACCTCGCCGGGCGGCGGAGGCGTGACGTCGACCCCTACGCCGTAGTCACCGAACTCGATGACCGAGTCGCTCCCGCCGCCCTTCTGGCCGGGTTCGACGGCATGGAGCGACAGCACGCGGACGAGCCCCTGGGAGTCGACCACGACGGTCCCCGAGGCCGACAGTGCCAGCCCCTTGGCGTCGCTCCGATCGTTGATCGTGAAGGAGTACCGGTGCCCGGTCCAGCCGTTCCCCGAGGCGGACCCCGTCTCCCGTACGCGGGTGGCCGTGCGGAGCCGCTGGAGCACGAACTGCGGGTCCTGCGGGCCCACCTTGATCACCTCGATGATGGTCCCCATCTTCCCCAGGTCGGCGGCGCTCGTCCGGCGCATCGAGATCCAATGCTTCCCCGACGGGAGGACGACCCCCTTCTCCTTCGTGTTCCTCGTGTACACGGTGTCGCCGATGTACCGGTCCTCCCCGACGGGAGAGGCCAGGCGCCCGGTGCGACGCGCCGGGTCGAAGGCGCCGTCGTACGAACGGTCCTGCGCGGTGATGTGGACGCGGAAGCTCTGCCCGCCGGTGTGCGCGGCGGCGGCCGAGACGGTCGCCGCCGCAGAGGGAGCGCCGCCGACCGAGACGAACGCGACAACGGCGGCGGCGGCAATACCGGCAGCGACCGCCGGGAAAAGCACGCGACGCCGGCGCTGCGCCCGGCGTACGCCGGAGAGCAGGTCGGTCGGGCCGGGTCCGTCGGCGACCGCCGCCGCGAGCAGCGGGCGAAGGCCGGGGTCGTCGGTGAGCGTCATGTCGTCCTCCTCGTCGAACGAAGATGCTGTCATCCCGACTCACTCCCCTGGCGCGGCTCCGCGTTGACCGCGATGGCGCCCAGTTCCGACGGCAGCAGCAGCCGCATGGCAAGTACGCCCCGGTGGACGTGTGTCTTGACCGAGCCCACCCCGCAACCCATGATCTGCGCGACCTCCGCCTCGGGCAGGTCCTCGAAGTAGCGCAGCACGAGCGCGGTCCGCTGCCGCGACGGCAGCGCGAGAAGGGCCTGCCGCACCACCGCCGCCACCGCGTGCCGGTCCGCGCCGTCCGCCGGACCGGGGAGTTCCGGCAGGGAGGTCACCGGCAGCTCGCGGCGCCACCGGGCCCGCCACCAGGACCGGTGCGTGTTGACCAGGATGCGCCGCAGGTACGCGTCCGGATCCTCGGTCGTGTCGAGCCGCCGCCAGACGCGGTACAGCTTCACGAGGGCCGCCTGGACCAGGTCCTCGGCGGCGTGCCAGTCACCGGTCAGGAGCACCGCGGTACGCAGATGATGATCGCCTCGTCGGCGAACGAAAGCCACGAACTCCGCATCAAGGTCCACACCTTCACTTCCCGTCCGGATCGGTCTCGCGTGTGTCCGTGACACTCCGCGGGACCGTTCGCGCGTTGACAGGAAAGCTAGGGAAAATCAGGGCTCGTCGCGCCAGCGGCCGATCAGCTGGAAGTACAGGTAGCCGCCGGTCTCGCGCACGATGTAGTGGAACTGCGTGTCGCGGGAGTACACCATGGGGCCGCTGCGCGTGGGCGAGGTCACCGCGTTGATGCCGTTCGCCCGGGCCATGGTCCGGGAACGCAGTGAGTGCGGCGGGTCGGTGACGATCACCGCGGTGTGCCATCCGCGCTTCCGGAACTCCTTACCGGCGGCGACCATGCTCTGCAGCGTGTCCTTGCCGGTCCGCAGGGCCACCAGGTCGGCATCGGGCACGCCGTGCTGGTAGAGCCAGGCCGCCCCGCTGCCCGCCTCGGTGTACTTGTCGCCCGGCTGGTTGCCGCCGACCGTGACGATGTGCTTGGCGACGCCGTCGTGGAAGAGGGTGAGCGCATGCTGCAACCGCCACGCCAGCACGTCACCCGGCGTGCCGTTGAACTGCGCGGCGCCCAGTACGATGATCGCGTCCGAGTGCGTACGGACGTCCTCCCGCGCGACGTACCAGACGTAGAAGCCGGCGGCCAGCGGCGTCCCGACCAGCAGCGCGACCAGCAAGAAGAACGTCCGCTTCACCCAGCGCCGCGGAGTGCGCGGGCCCGGGTCGTACGAGCCCCCGGACGCGTCGTCGTAGGGCACGACCGGCTCGTCGCCGGAGCCCGCACCTGAGCGTTCGGGAAGATCCGAGCGTGTCGGATCCACCTGGCGTCGCGGCAGGTCGCTCCTCGTACGGGGCATCTCGTCTCGGTGCATCTCGACGGTGGGATCCACGTCGTCCGGCCGTTCGGTGATCGCTCCTCCATCCCTCACGACCGGTCAGACGACTGGGACGCGCCGATGGTTCTGTGAGACTCGTTATCCGTTCGACTCTATAGCGGCGCGCCCCGCCTCCAGCCGAGCGACGGGGATGCGTAACGGCGAGCAGGAGACGTAGTCCAGCCCGGCGTCGTGGAAGAAGTGCACCGACTCAGGGTCTCCCCCGTGCTCGCCGCAGATGCCGAGCTTGAGGTCCGGCCGGGTCTCGCGGCCTTCCTTGACGGCGATCTTCACGAGCCGCCCGACGCCGTCGACGTCGAGCGTCTCGAACGGCGACACCCCGAAGATGCCGAGTTCGAGGTACCGGCCGAAGAACGCCGACTCGACGTCGTCGCGGGAGAACCCCCAGGTCGTCTGGGTGAGGTCGTTGGTACCGAAGGAGAAGAACTGGGCGGCCTCGGCGATCTGGCCGGCCGTCATCGCGGCCCGCGGCAGCTCGATCATGGTGCCGATCAGCGCGTCCACGCCGATCTCGGCCAGGATCTTCTCGGCCTCGTCCCGGACGATCTCCAGCTCCTGCACCGCGCCGACCAGCGGAATCATGATCTCCGCGTGGGGGTCCCTGCCGGCCTCCGTCAGCTCCTTGGCGGCCTCGGCGATGGCGCGTACCTGCATGGCGAACAGACCGGGGATGACCACGCCGAGGCGTACGCCGCGCAGGCCGAGCATGGGGTTCTGCTCGTGCAGCCGGCGTACGGCCTCCAGCAGCTGCTCGTCGTTCTCGTCGGCGTCGCCGGTGGCCACCTTGACGGTCAGGTCGGTGAGGTCGGGCAGGAACTCGTGCAGTGGCGGGTCGATCAGCCGGATCGTCACCGGCAGCCCGTCCATCGCCTCGAAGATCTCCTTGAAGTCCTGCTTCTGCAGGGGTTCCAGGGCATCGAGGGCGGCACGCCGGTCCTCCTTGGTCTCCGCCAGGATGAGGTCCTCGACGTACTGCCGCCGCTCGCCGAGGAACATGTGCTCGGTCCGGCACAGGCCGATGCCCTGCGCGCCGAACCTCCGCGCGCGGGCGGCGTCGTCGCCGTTGTCCGCGTTGGCGCGTACGGCGAGGCGGCGGCGCTCGTCGGCGTGGCTCATCAGCCGGTCGACCGCGTCGACCAGCTCATCGCCCTGCGACGCCGACAGCGTGCCCTCGAAGTACTGCACGACCGGAGAGTCGACGACCGCGACCTCCCCCAGGAACACCGCGCCTGAGGTGCCGTCGATCGAGATGACGTCGCCCTCTTTGATCGTCACGTCGCCGGGGCCGGTCGCCTGACGGCCCTTGACGTCGATCTCGAGCTCCTCGGCGCCGCAGACACAGGTCTTGCCCATGCCGCGGGCGACCACCGCGGCGTGTGAGGTCTTGCCGCCCCGCGAGGTGAGGATGCCGCGCGCGGCGATCATGCCGTCCAGGTCGTCGGGGCTGGTCTCGCGGCGCAGGAGGATGACGTCCTCGCCGTCGTCGGCCAGCTCGACCGCCCGCCGGGAGGTGAAGACGGCCTTGCCGACCGCGGCTCCGGGCGAGGCACCCATGCCCTCGGTGAGCTTCTCCACATCGTCGCCGATCTCGCCGAACCTCGGGAACATCAGCTGCGCGAGCTGGTCACCGGTCACACGGCGTACGGCCTCGTCCTCGTCGATGAGCTCCTGGTCGACGAGCTGGGTGGCGATGCGGAACGCCGCGGCGGCGGTGCGCTTGCCCACTCTCGTCTGGAGCATCCAGAGCTTGCCGCTCTCGATGGTGAACTCGATGTCGCACAGGTCGCGGTAGTGGTTCTCGAGCGTCTCCATGATGTGCAGGAGCTCGTCGTACGAGCCCTTGTCGATCTGTCCGAGGTCGGTCAGCGGCACCGTGCTGCGCACGCCGGCGACGACGTCCTCGCCCTGGGCGTTCTGCAGGTAGTCGCAGTAGACGCCCTGCTGACCGGTTGCCGGGTCACGGGTGAACGCCACGCCGGTGCCGGAGTCCATGCCCAGGTTGCCGAAGACCATGGCGACGATGTTGACGGCGGTGCCGAGGTCGGCCGGGATGCGCTCCTGGCGGCGGTAGAGGATCGCGCGCGGGGCGTTCCAGGAGCCGAAGACCGCCTTGACCGCCAGGTCCATCTGCTCGCGCGGCTCGGTGGGGAACTCCCGGCCGGCCTGGTCGCGGACGATCGCCTTGTACTTCTCGACCAGGCCCTTGAAGTCGTCGGCGTCGAGATCCAGGTCGTTGTCGACGCCCTTGGCGTGCTTGGCCTCGTCGATCGCCTGCTCGAAGAGGTCGCCGTCGATGTCGAGCACGGTCTTGCCGAACATCTGGATGAGACGACGGTAGGAGTCCCAGGCGAACCGCTCGTTGCCGGACCGCTCCGCCAGGCCGTGCACCGACTCGTCGTTCAGCCCGATGTTGAGGACGGTCTCCATCATGCCGGGCATGGAGAACTTCGCCCCCGAGCGGACGCTGACGAGCAGCGGGTCGTCGGGCTGGCCCAGGCGCTTGCCCATCTCGCGCTCCAGCGCCTCCAGGTACCCCCCGATCTCCTCATCGAGCCCTTCGGGGACCGAACCGTGGTCGAGGTAGTGACGGCAGGCCTCGGACGTGATCGTGAAACCTGGTGGCACGGGCAGCCCGAGATTGGTCATCTCGGCGAGGTTGGCACCCTTGCCACCCAGCAGATCCTTGAGATCCTTGTTGCCCTCAGTGAAGTCGTACACGTACTTCGGCATGGGGACTCTTCCTCACTCCGACGCGCTGAATGCGGTGACTCTACCCAGCTCTCGGTGAAACGACGGTCACTGTGGGCGTTGATGCGTATTTGCGCAGGCCAGACCGGATGGAGTGGTCTATTCCAATACCGACATTCCCGTCTATATAGCTCAATAATCCCAGCCTCTACCCCACGCCGGGTGTTGTTTCGCGGACCTGCGAGTATGGGCTTACCCGCCCTTCGCGCTGGAGATGATGCCGGCATGAGGCCAGCGACGGATGGGGGCGCGGGCGAGCCGTTCGCGCCCATCGCAGACTACGGATTCCTGTCCGACGCCGAGACCACGGCGCTGCTGGCTCCGAGCGGCAACGTCGAGTGGATGTGCCTGCCACGGGTCGACTCGCCCAGTGTGTTCGGCTCCCTGCTCGACCGCGACGCCGGCTACTTCCGCGTGGGCCCGGCCGGCTGTGAGGTGCCCGCCGCCCGCCGCTACATCCCCGGCACGATGGTCCTGGAGACCACCTGGTGGACCCCTGGCGGCTGGCTGGTCGTGCTCGACACTCTGCTGATCGGGCCCTGGCACCACGAGACCGAGCGCTCGCACACCCACCGGCGAGCGCCCACCGACTACGACGCCGACCACGTGCTGCTGCGCATGATCAGCTGCGTGAACGGCCAGGTGCAGGCACGCGTCGACTGCCTGCCGGTCTTCGACTACGGCCGTACGTCGGCCGCCTGGGAGTATTCCGGACCTGGATACCACGAGGCGCTCGCCGTGGCCGACGGCGTCGAGCTAAGGCTGAGCACCGACATGAACGTCGGCTTCGAAGGCCCGCTGGCGACCGCACGTACGCTCCTCAAGCAGGGCGACACGCGGTTCGTCACGCTCTCGTGGAGCGAGCACGCACCGCCGAGGACCTACGACGAGGCGCAGAACCGACTCCTGTGGACCGTGCACCACTGGCAGCACTGGCTGGATCGCGGCCGCTTCCCCGACCATCCGTGGCGCAGCTACCTGCAGCGCAGCGCACTCACGCTCAAGGGCCTGACCTACGCGCCCACCGGCGCGGTCGCGGCGGCGCCGACCACGTCACTGCCGGAGATGCCAGGCGGCGACCGCAACTGGGACTACCGCTACACCT